>CAZCKC010000179.1:3979-6136 GCA_964499235.1 uncultured Planctomycetales bacterium
TTCGCGCGCCATGACGCGGGTACAGCGACAACCGGCTGCTTCGCCGGAGAGTCTCCTCCGGGTGCTTGCACCCGGAGGCGGTTCCCCAACAGCGCCGACGTTCGGCGACCCAAGTTACCGTTCGTTCGCTGCCAGCTGAGCGGTGATGAGCAGCACGTCGACGCGCTGGTCGCGTCGCAGTTTCGCCTCGCCGAACGCGCCAGCCTTGATTCTGTCGGCCGGCACTCCGGCTTCGACCAGCGCATCGCGAATGGCCCTGACCCGTCGGTTGCTCAAGTTCAGATCGCGGCTGCTGGTGTTTCGCGGATCCAGTGAGCCGTCGATTCCGAGTTGGAGCGACGGATTGTTGTTGATGTACGTCGCGATCTCCAACACCTTGCCCTTGTCCGCTTTGTGGATTCCGGCTTCGTCGCCATCAAACCAGAATTCCCGGTACGCGGTCCAGCGCCTCAACTCACCCACACTGCCTCGAGCGCCGAGCTCGCCTTGCGGGCCGGACGTGCCTGCCGGTCCCATCGAGCCGGTTGAGCCGGCGACGCCAGGCGTGGTACTGCCTCGGGCGCCCACAGCTCCGGTTGGGCCCTGCGCGCCGGCGGGGCCTTGACGACCGGCCGGCCCCGTCGGACCAACCAACGTGGCGCCTTGCTCGCCCGTGGGCCCGGTTCGGCCTTTTACGCCTTCGGGACCCGTCGCGCCCTTCGCGCCGGCATAGCCCGGCGCGCTGAAACCCTGGGCGCCCGTTTGTCCGGTGTCACCCCGTGCACCAGCAGCGCCAGCCGGACCGGCGACGCCAGCGCGGCCGCGTGCGAGTTCGCCTGAACGACCGGTGGCACCCGCTTCGCCTTGCACGCCCTGCGGGCCTACGGCGGCACGCTCTCCACGCTCGCCGGCCATGGCATAGCCGGGGGCGCCGGTCTGGCCGGTCTGACCACGCTCCCCGGCAACTCCCGCAGGTCCATCAGGGCCGCGTTCGCCGACGAAGGCGGTCGGTGCTGCCTCATTGTCAGCGCGGCTTCCCATACTGGCCTGCCGCTGTTGTGTACTGGAGCAACCCACGGCGAAAAGCGTTGCCACCGCAAAAATCAGCTCTCGTTTCATCGTCCCTACCTCTTGTAACTTAGACACTCTTTCGGTGAAGTGCTGCCCAAGTCGGCCGCGTTCCCGTGAGTCGGTTCATTTCGTCGTCGCTTGACGTCGAGTCATTCGCGACGCCCGCCCCGGCGCTCGGCCACAGCCGCGCCGCCGCAAATAAAAAAGCCGACGTGGTCGAACACTCTCGAGTGCTCGACCACGTCGGCTTACTAATCACGGGGCCATCCGGCAAAGCCGGCTTGCCCTTGATGCAGTCATCCGATTTACGTGCCGACCAGATCCGCGCCGCAGTTCGGCATACTCTGTTCGACTAAGGGAGCTCTAGCACGCCGGGAAAGGAAAGCAAATTGATTCTCGGACCAGTTCTGATAAAGTGCCTCGCGGGTCAGGCGGAGCGCAAAGTCGCCCGGCAGGTTTTCAGAGGGTCAGACAGACCAGGAACCGCGTTTCCAGGTCAGGACCGCGGGTGGCCGGTCCGCCGCTGACCCAGATGCGAGGGCCTCCATGAAGACGCAAGGCGAAATCGAAGCCGCCGTTTCCCAGGGAATCGGTCGCTTTGAGCAAGAATTCATGGGCCGGGGCCCCAAGAACATTCAAACCCATCTGATCGGTGACCTGCTCGTGGTCCGCCTCCAGGGTATATTGACCGCGGCCGAACAGCACCTCGTCAAGTCGCTTCCGGCCGAAAAGGGCCGGGACTTGCTCAAACAGGTCAGGACCCAGTTGATCGAAACGGCCCGGCCGATGGTCGAGGCGATGGTCCAGGAGATCACCGGGGTTGGCGTAGCGAGCCTCCACCACGACATCAGCACCCGCAGCGGCGAAGAGGTCGTGGTTTTCAGCCTGATGCATTCCCCGGTCACACGCCCAACGAAGAATCGTAACAGTTCACCCGCCGGCAACGGCTGAGGGGGGCAGTGGCGGCAGTTGCCCGGTCCGGAGGTCGGTGCGCAGGGCGGCGATGGTCTGCAGCGGGTCGTGGCCGCGCAGCCACAGCGTGCGATACACGCTCATCAGCACCGCCTGCGTGCGGGCCTCGCGGTCGCTGCGGTTCGACTGGCTTTT
>CAZCKC010000180.1:0-6105 GCA_964499235.1 uncultured Planctomycetales bacterium
TTGGCGTGACCACCGTCGTCTGCCGGCCGCGGCCTCGGTGTTAACCGGCGTGAGCACGAGCCAGTGTGCCCCGCTGAGTCACGGGCGAGGGAGCTGATCCGCGTGCGTTGCAAGCGCCGCGGGGCCCCGAGCTGTTTAACAGCGGGTCGCCGTCAAGGCAGCCGTGGGACTGCGTGAGCAATTGAAGTAATAGCTCGGGTTCGGGGCCGATCAAGCGGGGTGGTCGGGCTTGTTGGTGGCTGGCGGAGAACGGCGGCGGTTGGTGGTTGGTGGTGCCGCAATTCCTGGCGTCTCGGGCGCGGTGCGTGATCGAATTTAGGGTGAGGCGGCTCTTTTCGATTTTGGTGAGTGAGGATCGGGGGCGGTTGGGGGACTGTTGGGGCGGAGGGCTTGGGCGGCCTGACGGGCCTGGGTGCGGGCTGGCGATGGCCGGTGAGGGCTGAGCGGAGGATTGGTGAGGCGTAAAATCGTGGACGTCCATTTATACCGTGCGGAGTACTGATAGACGGCATCGTCGTAGGGCGAGCGGCCTTCGGCCGTTCCGGGCAGCTTCACTTCGCCGCATAGCAGTCCGCCGCGCAAGTCGCCGTCCGGCCTCATCAACCCCCGTGGCACGCTCGAAAACGCGGCCGAGGGCGCCCACGCTACAGTTTTGCGGCGGACTGATAGGGCCAGCTTGCCGCCGGGTTCGAAGAACCGCAGGTCCTTCCGCTTTCGCTTGGCGGCCCCGGTGCCGAAGCCTTCCAGTCGAGCTTCGGCGAAGGGGAAGGTCGGGTCCTGCGCGTGCATCGCCGCTACGGCCGTCGCGACTTGGCCGCAGAAATCGACTTCGTGAATAGTCTGTTCAACCGTGCTGCTCATGTCACCGGCCGCCGGTACTGGACAAGCGTTGTCTGCGGCAACGATGATCCGGGGCGGTGCGTGTGTGTAAAGCGGGCGGACGGGGATTAGCGACGGCGGCGGCGCTTTCTGGCCGTCGGCGCTCGGGTCGGCGTGGGAGCCCCGATCGCCCCCGTGGACAGCAGCCCCTTGCCGCGAAGGTGCTCGTTGTACGCGTACTGCGACATGGGGCAGTTCACAAGGTCAGCGAGCTGGGCCGTCGTGTCCAAGCGAAGCTGGTTTCGCATGCTTCGCAACAGTGCATCCGGGTAAGTCTTGTACTTCGAACCGTGCGAAGTGTAGGTGTAGACGCCAGTCCGCTTCCCCTTATGCTCGTGGTAGAAGTAGCGGTGATGCGTATCCTCACGGACAAAGCCCTTGGTCGCCAAGGCGCTTTCGATGCGGCTACGATCCAACTGCATCAGCCTTCCTCAACGAAGATGCGCTGGTAGAGCCGCTTCAGTTCCTTTGCTTCGCCGGTCAACTGCCCGGCGGAAATCTTGGTGTAATATTGATGGAAGTGCATCAGATGCATCGAGAAATCGACCAGCGCTTCTTCCGTGTTCGTGCCGGTGCCGACGATGCGAAGCGTTTCGTTCTCGGCGAAGAAGAAGTCTTCGTCTTGGCGGACGCGCACCATGAGCGGCTGAGCAAGCCGGAAGCAGCGCTGTTGCTGGCGTACGTGCCAGATCGGCGCGGACCGAACCGTACCGCGCAGCGACCGGCGCGATTCGTCCAGCCAGTCGCCCGTACGGATTCGGGGCTGCGAAATCGACCAAGCGGATTGCGGCAACTGCGGTTCCAATTCGGGCATCGTTGCCAGCGCTTCGCTCATTCGATCACCTCCCCGCGCATTACGGCCTTGTACTGGTCGCTCACGAGTTCGTGAAAGACGCGTTTCGTATGGTCGTGGGCTTCCTTAATCGCCGCCGGAAGCTTCGCGGCCGTAACGTTCTCAGTCTTGGCAAAATCGAAGTCGAGGACGAATGCTTCATCCACCGTATCAGATCGTACGCACGCTATCCGCGTCGTGATTGTCCCGGCGTCGCACTTCGCCTCATAGGCCAAGTTCGCGTTCGTCAGGCAGTCGAACGCATCGGCGGGTAAGTTCATGCGAAGCGTGAAGTACTGCTGCCACGGGATTCGGCCGGCATCACGCACGAAAGGAATCATGTTGATATATCGCAGCCCCATGCGGTTCGGCTTTCGAACGCCGAAGCGTTCGCAGAACCCCTTCGCCAGCTTCAGTGCCCGCGGTTTGAACCGGGGGAAGCCGTCGTAACGCTTCGTGGAAACCGCGAAGCGGTTAATCGCCACCATGACGGTTTCAGAATCATCGTCAGTTTTGAATTGATACGGTTGCAGCGCCGGCGGCTTCCCAACTTCGGCGCTCGGCACCAACACCTTCGGGTAGTCGCGCCGGATGGTCGCATAGTACTCGTCGCGCCGGCACTCGATAGCCGGTTCCCCGGGGAATCGCAGTTCGAAAACCACTTCCGCAAGCGGCGAGTTCGGATATACGTCTGGCTCGGCCGCCTTGCGTTCGCTCTTTTGTCCCTGCCGGTTCGCCATGCTCGCTTTCATCAAGTATCGGTCCGGGCGCTACTTGCGCCTGAATTACTTCGGGGGTGAAGAC
Organism: uncultured Planctomycetales bacterium; assembly: GCA_964499235.1. Taxonomy (GTDB): domain Bacteria; phylum Planctomycetota; class Phycisphaerae; order UBA1845; family Fen-1342; genus JAFGRR01. Next base: position 2,516 of record CAZCKC010000180.1, read on the forward strand.
CGCAAGACCTAGTAGGATACCGCGCCGAGGTGGCCAGCCCAAGGGGGCCGGGCATCCGCGGCCGAAAGCGGTACGGGCCGAGCTTGTCCCCCTACGCCGCAACCGGCGTCCACGGGGCCGACAGCTTCAAGCCTTCAATTGCCACGGGCAGCGGGATGCCGCCGATTTCCTTCGGGTCCGGCGGGTCGGCCGTGTCCAGCCGGTCCAGGGCGGCCCCACGAGCCTGCGGGCTTCCGCTTCGGCGGTGTCGGCGAGCTTGACGGCGAGCGTCTTCACGCGGGACGGCCGCCGGACCCTGAACCGGTTATGCGGGCATGGGGGGCTGCGCGACGCGACGTTGGGATATGGTAGATTACAGTATTTGTCCGGCCTGCACCGGAGGGACGCCGGCGCCACAGAAAGAAAAGATGGCGGATCGAGGATCTGGCCCTTCTACGAACGCCGGTTGCGTGTCAAGGGGATTTCGGGTTCACCGGCGGGACGGGGGTGCTACAGAAGGAAGGGAGCGCTCGCCGCGGCGGCACGGGGGTGGCACCGGCGACTAGTACTCCCGGCGCTGGCGCGCGGTCGGGATTCCCAGCTGGCTGCGGTACTTCGCGACGGTGCGCCGCTTGATCTCGATGCCCCGCCGCTTCAACTCCTTCACGATCGCGTCGTCGCTCAGGGGCTTTTGCTTGTCCTCGGCCGCGATGATCTCCTGCACCGTCGCCCGAATGGAGTCCCAGCCCAGTGACTCGCCGTCGCTGGTCTCCGCGCCGCCGGTGAAGAATCGCCGCAGCGGGAAGATCCCCCGGGGCGTCTGGAGGTACTTCTCGTCGACCGTGCGGCTGATCGTCGACGGGTCACATCCGAACCGCTCCGCCAGCTCGCTCATCCGCAGCACCTTGATGTGCTGCTCGCCCTGGTCGAAGAACTCGCGCTGCGCCGCGACGACCGCCTCGGCCACCTCCAGCAGGCGGTCCTTGCGGTACTTCAGCGCATCGATGATCGCGTTGGCGCTGTCGAGCTTCTGCTTGACGAACTCCCGCGCGGCCTTGTCCTGCCGGGCCCGGGCCAGTGCCCGCTTGAACTCCGGCGCGATCCGCAGCTCCTGCGCGTTGGCCCGCGCCAGCCGCACCGTGTACTCGTCCAGCTCCTCGTCGTACTCGACGATCACGTCCGGCGTGATCGCCGGCGCCTGACGCTCGACGACCTCGTCGCCCGGATGCAGTGCCAGCCGCGAGATCACGTGCAGCGCGCCCTTCACATCGTCCAGGTCGACGTCGAGCGCCTTTGCGATCTGCGGCAGCCGGTTCCGCCGCAAGTCATCCAGGTGCTCCCGCACGATGGCCGTCTCGAGCCAGTTGTCCCCCGGCATCGCGGCCAGCTGCAAGAGGAGGCACTCGCGAATGTTCTGCGCCCCGATCCCCGGCGGGTCGAGCTGCTGCACCAGCGCCAGCGCCTCTTCGACCTCGGCCGCGGACGCCGGCGGATCCACCAGCGGCTGAATCTCGTGGAGCGGCAGGTCCAGCCGGCCCGAGTCCGACAGCCGGTCGATGATCCGCTCCCCCACTTCCCGCAGCCGCGGCGTCGTTTCCACCAGGTGCCACTGGTTGAGCAGGTACTCCTGCAAGCCGATCGGGCGCGAGGCCGTGTTGGCCATCGCCTCCAGCTTCGAATCCGACTCCTCGTACCGCCGCTCGCGTGACGTGGTGCCGCGGTACTCGGCGTCATCCTCGATCCAGTCGTACTCCCGCACGAGGTTGTCGAGCCGCTCGAACTCGGCCGCGTCGCCCTCGTTGACGACGAGCGTCTCCTCGCCCTCCGACCGGTCGGTTTCCCGCTCGCGCGTGGTCTCGGGGGTGTAGGCGTCCTCGTCGGGGGCGTACTCGAGGGCCGGGTTGGCGTCGATCTCCTGCGCGATCCGCCCCTCCAGCGCCATCGCGTTGAGCTGCAGGATGTCCATCGCCTGGATGAGCTGCGCGGTCATCCGCTGCTCTTGGCGCAGACTCGTTTGCGGCACTTGTGACAAAAACTGCGACATGCGCTCTCGATTCCAAGGCGTCAGAACACGACCGGCCCCAGCCGCCGACAGGCAAACGCGGCCGCCAACAGGCAATCGCGGGCGGCCTCGGTCCTGCCAGCAGGATACCTGCCCCCCGCAGGAGGGTCAAAAAAACACGCCCCCCGCGGCCTGCCACGCGGTTCGGCGCGGCCGCCCCGCTGTGCTTATAATCGACGAATTGTTCGCCGTTCACGGTGTGCGCGCGCCGTCGGCGGGGAAATGACGAAACTTTTGCGCTTCGATCACAAACTTCGCCTTACAGCAGCAGGGAGCCCACGCATGGCCTACCAGACGACCGAGGTGCCCGACGGCCAACCGATCGCCTTCGCCGCCGGCCACTACACCGTCCCCGACCGCCCGATCATGCCCTTCATCCGCGGCGACGGCACCGGGCCTGACATCTGGCGCGCCGCACAGACGGTCTTCGACGCGGCGGTCGAGAAGGCCTACAGCGGCAAGCGCTCGGTCGCCTGGATGGAGGTCTTCGCCGGGCAGACCGCGAAGGACCGGTTTGGCGAGTGGCTCCCGGCCGAAACCCTGCAAGCGTTCCGCGAGTTCTTCGTCGGCATCAAGGGGCCGCTGACGACGCCGGTCGGCGGCGGCATCCGCTCGCTGAACGTCGCGCTGCGGCAGGAGCTCGACCTGTACGTTTGCCTGCGGCCGGTGCGCTATTTCAAGGGTGTGCCCAGCCCGGTGAAGCGTCCCGAGCTCACCGACATGATCATCTTCCGCGAGAACTCCGAAGACATCTACGCCGGCATCGAGTTCCAGCATGGCGAGGAGGAGACCGAGCAGTTCAAGCAGCTCTTGCAGGCGAACTTCCCCGACAAGTTCAAGAAGATCCGCTTCCCCGAGACCACCGGCGTCGGGCTCAAGCCCATTAGCCAGGAGGGCACGGCCCGGCTCGTGCGGGCGGCCATCCAGTTCGCGATCGAGAAGAACCGCAAGTCGGTGACGCTCGTCCACAAGGGCAACATCATGAAGTTCACGGAGGGCGCGTTTCGCGACTGGGGCTACGCGGTCGCCCGCCGGGACTTCGAGGCGGAGGACTACGAGGGCGGACCGTGGCAGGTGCTGCTGCGCCCGGCCCACGAATCGCTCGAGCCCGGCGCCTTCAAGACCGGCCCGCAGCAGATCGTCATCAAGGACGTTATCGCGGACGCCTTCTTGCAGCAGATTCTCACCCGGCCGGCGGAGTACGACGTGATCGCCACGATGAACCTGAACGGGGATTACATCTCCGACGCGTTGGCGGCCTGTGTCGGTGGGATCGGGATTGCCCCTGGGGGGAACATCAACTACGAGACCGGCCACGCCGTCTTCGAGGCCACCCACGGCACGGCGCCGAAGTACGCCGACCAGGACAAGGTGAACCCCGGCTCGGTGATCCTCTCGGGCGAGATGATGTTCCGGCATCTCGGCTGGGCCGAGGCGGCCGACCTGATCATCAAGGGCGTGGAAGGCGCGATTGCCAGCAAGACGGTGACCTACGATTTCGAGCGGCTGATGGAGGGGGCGACGCTGCTGAAGTGCAGCGAGTTTGGTG
>CAZCKC010000181.1:0-3233 GCA_964499235.1 uncultured Planctomycetales bacterium
GGGGGCCATGGTTCACTATCTGGCGGAAAGCCTCCCGCGAATCGACTTCCAGTGGCTGGCTGGTGCCGACCACTTCTGCGGGGAACACCGGGACAAGCGCTTCGCAGCTTGCCGCCCGCAAGTCGGATGGCACCTGAGACGACGGCGGGTCCGCTGGCCCGCCGTCGGCCGGGGCCGTTGCCAGCCGCGTCACTCGGCCGGCAGCGGCAGGCCGTGAGCGCCCGCTACGTAGGCGCGGAAGTGTTTGGGCATGTTGGGCGACTCCGGTGAGAGGTACACCGGGTAGAGCGACACGTAGTCCATGCGGCTGAGCGCGTGCCACTCGCTGGCCGGATCCGCGTGCTTCGGATGGTTCAGGTACTCGCCCAGCCGGTGCGAGTAGCTCGTGGGGTAATCCCAGTCCGAGTAGTACAGCCAGACATCGCGGGTATTCAGGTACACCCAGCCGCTGGCGAGGCTGATCCAGAGGAAGCGGTGTTCGACGTCGTAGGCCTGGGCGGCCTCGTGGACGTCCGTCGCCAGCGCCCGGGCCCGCGCGAGGTTGGTCGGCCAGTAGGCTGCCATGCTCATGGTGTCACCGCGGTCGGCCGGGTCGTGCCAGTTGCCGTACTCGGGCCCGCGCTCGAACCACTCGATGATCGCGTCGGGGTAGTAGCTTTTCGCGAGGTCGTACATGCGGTTGAAGTTGTCCGACATGGCCTGGTTCCAGGCCTCGGCGTCAGGCTCGCCGGGATCGCGGCGGTACCAGACCTCGGTGTCTAACATCAGCGTCGCGATTCGGACGTCGGTGTTGTAACGATCATTGGCGTCGGCCAGCCAGCGTCGGGCGTCGCTGAAGTACTCCTCGGCGAGCTCAAACTCGGCGTCGTACTTGCTGTCCCGGTCCCAAGGGTCGCGATGCCGCATGAAGTAGTGAAACGGGGAGTAGTTCAGCGCGATCGTGGCCGGGATCGCGGGGTTCGTCGCGTTAACCTGCTTGCAGACCTGGACGGCCCCCTCGATGTGTGATTTCTGGAGGCCAAAGAGGCTTAGCCCGACCGAGTGCGTGATGCGCGTGTACTCGTAGACCAGCGGATCGGTGAGCGCGTCGAGGCGATCGCGGTCGATCGGCCAGTGGAAGTGCGGCTTCGGCAGCGGTGGGAGCTGAGCGAGCTTGGCCGCCAGTTCCGCGTCGTCCTCGACCGGCGGACGTTGGGCGCGGACCTCGACCTCGAGCGTCTCGCCGTCGGCCTCGATCGCGAGCGTCGTCGCGGCGACGTCACCGGCATCGCCCCACCCATCAACGAGGTACCGGCGCCACGCGTAGACCGAGACCGTCAGCGGCTCGTCGCCGACCACGCCCGATTTCGGCTCGAGGCTGAGCCATTTCATCTCCGCCGGCTTCTGGATCGAGAACGCCACCTCCGAGCCATCCCCGCTGCGGATCTGGAACTCGCCGGCAATCCCCGCCCGACCGAAGTTGAACACGTCCGTGTCGCAGAGCAGCGCCGGCGCCTCGGGCTCGTTGCTCGGCCCGCGGATCCAACCTTCCCAGTTCGAGATCTCAGCCGTTAGCGCGGACTTGTCGACCGGCACGGGCTCGGGCTCGCCGACCGTCATGGTCGCAGCGATGACGGCCGTCGGCGAACCGGCAATGAAGAGCGTCACCTGGGCGGCATACGAGCCAGGCGCCAGGCCGTCCCGCCGGACGAGGAAGTGCACACTCAGTTCCGGCCCCTGGAGCTCGCCGCTTGGCGGGCTCGTGAGGCACCAATCGGCATCCGACTGGAACCCGAAGCCAGTTCCGTCCCCCCACTCGTTGGGAACCACCAGGATGATGTCGTCGAGGCTGTGGCCGAACGCCAGCGTGGTCGACGGGGCCCCGACCCCCGCCAGCGGCGAGGAACTGAGGTTCAGGTGCTGGACCGGGGGCGGTTCGAGGGGGAGTTCCGTCGGCCCGCCACAGCCACCCATCAGGCTCGCCGTCAGCGTTCCGATAAAAAGCGATTTCGCGGCGACTCCCGCGAATGACGTCAGGCGACGAGTCCAGCCGATCAAAGCACACATCGTCTTTCCCACCTTTACAAATTCAGGGTTGTCCAGATCAAAGCATTCAAAACAGTGAGGCAGGGACAAAGAAGACGCAGATGAATCCGTTCGAAGATACGCCGTGTCGCGATTAGCCGGCGTCCCGCAACGCTTTAGCGGACGGGCGCGGGTCGAAAATCGCCCGTCAGCCCTGTTGGCGCCGGGAGCGCGCCGCCGCCGGCCGGCGTGCGGCGTGCAGCGATGGTTGGTTGGAGCAAGCTGGAAAAGGTCTGGCCGGGGCAATAGGACGCCGGTATCCGCGTTTAGTTGGGCGAAAACCGACCTTGGACGGAACGGGTCAACTGAATCGCGATAACCATCGAACCTTGAAACGAGAGGAGTCCAACGATGCGAATTCGAACCTGGCTGACGATCGTCGGCGCGAGCGCGGCTTTGATGGCCGCTGCCACCGCTTCGGCCCAGCCGCGGGAAGGGCGCGGCCCGCGTGGCCCGCAGCTCGACAACCCACCCTTTGAGCGCGTTGCCACCCGCGTGATCGAGAACGTCGATCTCACCGATGAGCAGATCACCCAGATCGAGGAAATGGTGGCCGAACATGAGGCCACCTGGGAAGAGCACGTCGCGCAGTTCCAGGAGGTCATGGGGCTCGTACGTCAGATGCGTGAAGCGCACCAGGCGGGCGACAACGAGACCGCGGCCGCCCTGCGTGAGCAGCTGCGGACGTTTCAGGACCAGACGCGGCCGCACGAACTCTTCCTCGACGATGTCGAGTCGATCATGACGCCGGAGCAGCTGGAGCAGTTCGGCCAGCTCGACTGGGGGCGACCCGGTCGGGGTGACCGGCGGGGCGGCCGCGGTCCGCGCGGGCTCAACCCGGAGCGGGTGAAGGGCGTGCTGACCGAGCGGCTGGCGCTGACCGAGGACCAGCAGCGGCTCCTGGACGAGCTGATCGCCGAGACGCGGGCGGACATGGCCACGGCGCGGGAGATGATCGCGACGCGCCGTGACCTGCAGCGCCAGATTCGCGACGCGGAAGCGGCTGGCGACGCGGCGCTGGCGGAGGAGCTGCGGGCGCAGTTGGCCGAGTTGCCGCGTCCTGAGCAGCGTCCGATGGCGGCGTTTGTCGAGGGGCTGCGCGGGATGCTCAGCGCGGAGCAGCTGGCGGACTTCGAGCAGTTGGCCGAGCGGATGCAGGGCCGCGGGCG
>CAZCKC010000181.1:3333-6093 GCA_964499235.1 uncultured Planctomycetales bacterium
CCGCGGGCGGGGCAACCGCGGTGGCCAGGGCGTGCGGCTGCTGCAGGCGCTGCGGGAGCTGGAGTTGACGGGTGAGCAGCAGCCGGAGGTCCGCGCGATCATGCGGGCGCACCAGGCTGACCGCCCGGGGCGGAACGCAACGCGTGAGGATCGGCGGGCGCACCTGCAGTCGCTGAAGGACAAGCTGGCGACGGTGCTGACGGCTGAGCAGATGACCGAGCTCGAGACGATGCTGTCGGACGACCGCCCGGAAACGCAGCAGGATCGGCAGCGCGAGCGGCGGCAACAGCGTGAGGAGCGCCCGGGGCGCCGCGGCTGAGCGGGTGACTGAGAACAGGCCCCCGAACTCGCGCGGGGGGCAGCGGCTGGGTGACATTCTTTCTGTCACCCAGCCGTTTTTCTTTGCGGAGCAGGCAAAGGCTTTGCGGATCAGCCCGCCGGCCGAGCGCGCGTGCGGGGATGGCTGGCGCGGTCGGTTACGGGCCGTTGAAGAGACGCATGATGTCCTGGAAGGTGACGAGGACGGCCACGGTGAGGATCAGCGCGAGCCCGACGAGCGAGCTGATCATCTGCACCTTCAAGCTGAGCGGCTTGCCGCGGAGCTTCTCGATGATCAAAAAGACCATGACGCCGCCGTCGACGACGGGGATGGGCAGGAAGTTGATGACGGCGAGGTTGATCGAAAGGAACGCGAGGAAGTAGAGCAGATCGCCGACACCGGACTTGGCCTCGTCGACGGCGCGGTCGATGATGCCGACGGGTCCGGAGACGTTGCGGACCGACAAGCCGCCGGTGGCCATATTCTGCAGCGACTTGTAGATCAGCATGACCTTGATGTAGGTGTCTTCGAGTCCCATCCACATGGCGCGGAGGGGGTTGCCGTCGGCGGTGACGAGCTCTTCGACGGGCGTGGGCAGGCCGATCTCGGGCAGGTTGCTGACGTAGCGCTGCCAGGGGATCACGTTGTCCGGGGTGACGGTGAAGCTGGTGGTCGTCCGCGGAGCGTCGGGAGCGAAGACGCGCTCGTAGACGATCTCGATGGTCTCGCCGACGTGCTGGCGGAGCATGACCTCGACGGCCTCGGGCCCGGGCAGGGTCAGGGTCCGGCCGTCGTCGGTCTCAACCGATTTCGCGCCGGCGATCCGGGTGATACGAGCGTCCGGCGGCATGTCGAGCGCGTTGACGACGCTGCCGGGGATCGCGAACGAGACCTCGTTCTGCTGGTCGCCGATCGTGTAGGCGAGTGTCACGCTCGCGCCGGCGTGGGCCTGGAACGCGCGGACGACCTCGCCCCAGTTGGCGACCGGCGTGCCGGCGACGGCCGTCAGGCGGGCGCCACGGGGCAGTTGCAGCGCGGCAGCCGGCGTGTTCGGGGCGATGTCGGCGATCACGGGGAGCGCCTGTTCAATCCGCAAGTGGGCCTGGATCTTCGCGTCGCGTTGCGCGAAGAGGCTGAACGGGCGCTCGGGGCGGATCTCGGTTTCGATGCGGTCGAGGGTGCCGTCCTGGGCGGGGCGGAGCACGGCGATCGGGATCGCCTTGCCAGTGCTGGCCTGGACGATTGTGTGGATGTCCGTGTAGGTGGGGTGGGCGGTGGTGCCCAACTGGACGACGACGTCGTCGGGCCGGAGGCCGGCGCGGTCGGCCGGCCCGTTCCCGATCGGCTCGTGGATCTCCATGCGGGGGATCAGGCCGAAAAGGCTGTTCTTGAAGCGGCCGGGCGTGTCCTCGTCGGCGCGGTAGGGGTCCTTGGCGAAGACGACCTGTCCGCGCTGGTAGACGGTGACGGTCTCCCGCTCGCCGCCGGGCTGGTCCGCGGGGCGGTTGACCTCGAGCGGGACGACCGCGCCGAAGTGGGCATTGAACGCGACGAGCGCCCGGCTGAAGGTGTCAGCCGGCTCGCCGGCGACCGCGACGATCTCGTCGCCGCGGCGGGGGGCGGGCCGATCGTCGACCGGCTCGACGTCGCGGGCGATGATCGGACGGAGGACCGGCCTGAGCCCGGCGGAACGCATGCCGGTGTCGCGGTCGTACTGCGTCCGCACGACCACCGGCTCGGACAGCACCTGCCCGTCACGCTGGATCTCGAGTTCGAGCCGCTCGTTGAACGCCTGCTGGTAAATGATGTCGTTGAAGGAGACGACCGAGTGGCCATTGATCGCGAGCACGCGGTCGCCGGCCTGGAGCCCGGCATTGGCGGCAGCCGTGTTGATGTCCGGCATGCCCAGCACGGGGGCCATCATGCGGTGGCCGACCAAGAAGACGGCCATGAACAGCAAGGCCGAGAAGGCGAGGTTGAAGACGACGCCGGCGGAGGTGATGACCATGCGCTGGCCGACGGGGCGGTTGGTGAACGCCCGGGGGTCGTCGGTGAGCGACATTTCGCCGGTCTTCTCATCGACGAGGATGTCGTCCTCGCCGAGCATCTTGACGTAGCCCCCGAAGGGCAGCGCGTTGAAGCAGTAGTCGGTCTCGCTCCAGCCGCGTTCGCGCAGCTCGTCGGCTTTCAAAGCAGGCGACGCGCCGAAGGTGAAGCCCTGCCCCTTGCGATAGCCGCAGACCCGCGGGCCGAAGCCGACGGCAAAGCGCTCGATCTTCACGTTCGACCACTTGGCGAACAGGAAGTGCCCGAGCTCGTGGACGAAGACGATCAGCGAGAAGCCGATCACGACCTTCAAGAAGGCCACCGTGTTCTGCACCCAGGCCTGGATATCCAGCACGGCCAGGAGCAGCTCGTTCTCTGCAAGGTTCATCAGCATT
>CAZCKC010000182.1:0-6080 GCA_964499235.1 uncultured Planctomycetales bacterium
CACGGTCCGAAAACTCCCTTCCGCAGCAAATCGTTGGCGTCGGCCGAACCGGCCGTCGGGAATCATTATCGGCGGGGTCTCCGGGGCGGCTGAAGCAACGTGACAGGCCGGTTGAGTCAGCTCAGGCGCGCCGGGTGAGGATCGCCTGGACGCGCTCGAGCAGGGCCCGGCGGCCGAACGGCTTCTCGAGCAGCTCGACGCCGTCGTCGAGCACGCCTTGCTGGGCGACCACGTTGGAGGGGTAGCCGGAGATGTAGAGGACCTGCAGGTCCGGCCAGACGGCGTGCAGCTGTTCGGCCACCTGCCGTCCGTTCTCGTCGGGCAGGATGACATCGGTGATCAGCAGGATCGGCGCGGGGGGCTCGCTGGCGGCGAACTCGTACGCTTGGCCGGCCGTAGCGGCGACGGTGACTTCATAGCCGCCGTACTCGAGCATGCGGCGGGCGAGTTCGCGGACCTCGCGTTCGTCCTCGACCAGCAGGACCCGCCCGGTGCCGCGTGGCACGTCGTGTTCGGCGCGGGCGTCGGCGGTGGGGGCGACGAAGTCGACGCACGGGAAGTACAAGTCGAAGCGGGTGCCCCGGTTCACAGCGCTCTCGAGCGTGATCACCCCCCCGGTCTGCTTGATGATTCCGTAGACGGTCGCGAGGCCGAGGCCGGTCCCGCGGCCGAGGGGCTTGGTCGTGTAGAACGGCTCGAAGACGCGGTCGGCGGTCGCTTCGTCCATGCCGATGCCGGTGTCGGCGACGGAGAGCCGCACGTAGCGTTCGGCCTGGAGGCCGGCGACGCGGGTTCGCAGCGTTTCGTCGGGCGTGACGATGGCGGTGGAGAGGGTCAGGTCGCCGCCCTCGGGCATGGCGTCGCGGGCGTTGACGACGAGGTTGAGCACGACCTGCTCGATCTGGCCGGCGTCCATCCAGATGACGGGCAGGTGTTCGGCGAGCCGCAGGCGGAGGTGAATCCGCGCTTCGATCAGCCGCTTGATCATCTTTTCGAGGCCGGCGACGACGCTGTTGAGGTCGAGGCGGCTGGGTTTGACGACCTGCCGGCGGCTGAAGGCGAGGAGCTGCCGCGTGAGGGTGCTGGCCCGTTGACCGGCGCGTTCGATTTCGTCGACCGCCTCGGCGAGCGCGCCCGGCGTGGTCGGGGTGCTGCGGAGCTCTTCCTTGGCGAGTTCGGCATAGCCCAGGATGGCGGTGAGGATGTTGTTGAAATCGTGGGCCACGCCGCCCGCGAGCTCGCCGACGGCTTCCATCTTCTGGGCGTGGCGGACCTGGGCTTCGAGCTGGCGCTGCTCGGTGACGTCCTGGCCGATGCTGGTCACCCCGACGACCTGGCCTTCAGAATCGTGCACGGGCGAGGTGTTCCACGCGATCAGGCGCCGCTGCCCGTCGCGGCAGAGCATCTCCTGTTCGCGCCGCATGTCGCCGGCGGCCGTCTGGGAAGCGTGGCGGTAGTGGTCCCGGCGTTCAGCCTGCTGCTCCGGGGGGACGAACAGCGCGAAGTAGTCGCGGCCGAGGACTTCCTCGCGGCGATAGCCTGACAGCTCGAGCAGGTAGTCGTTGCAGAACTTGATGCGGCCCGCCTCGTCGAGTGTGACGGCGACCAGGGCGATGTTTTGGAGCAATTCGCGGGTCTGGCGGTCGGACTCGCGCAGCGCGAACTCGGCCTGCTTGCGGTCGCTGACGTCGAGCGACAGCACGAAGACACCTTCGGGCACGGGCTGAAAACTCAGGGTATACCACCGCAGACCGCCGGTGGGCGGCTGGTAGTCCAGCTCGATCATCTGGGGCACGCGCTCTTCGAGTGCGAGTCGCAGGGTTGCTTCGAAGGTCGTCCCGACGAGATCCGGGAACGCGACCTCGAACCGCTGCCCGACCAGTTCCTCCCGCGGCCGCAGGGCGTGGACGAGCAGGGCATCGTTCACGTAGACGTAACGCATGTCGAAGTCGATGATCGCGCAACCTTCGAGCATGTTGTCGAGCGTGGTTTGAAGCCGCTCGTGGGAGGCCTGGAGCCGCGCGGCGCTCTGCACGCGCTCGCTGATGTCGTAGGCGACACCGAGCGTGCCCCGCACGGCGCCCTCGGCGTCGCGCAGCGGCGTGTAGCGGACTTGCCAGTTGACGCCGGCGACCAGCGACTGGGTCGTGAACGCCGCGCCCGCGAGCGCCCGCCGGACGCCCGCCAGCACGTCAGGGTAGCTCGCGTAGAGCTCGAAGACCGATCGGCCGACGACCTCGCCGGGGCGCAGGCCGAAGCGCGCGAGGCCGCTGCCGTCGGAGAGCGTGAACAGGCCGTCGGCATCGAGCGCCCAGACGACGACGGGAGCGGAGTCGAGCACCGCGCGGAGCTGGTCGCGGGTCTGGCGGAGGGCGGCTTGCGTGGCGTCGCGCGCGGTCACGTCGACCATCACGATTGCCACGCCCCGCCGCTCGCCCTCGGCATTGCGCAGGGGGCAGAAGCTCATCTCGTAATCGCGGGTCGCGTCGGGCAGCGTCACGCGGACCGGGCGGTCCAGCAGCACGTCGCCTGTGGCCAGCACCTGCTCGCAGCCGGAAGCGATGTCGGCGGCCAGGTTGGGCAGCGCCTCGCCGATGTGGCGGCCGGCATGACGGTCGGGCGCCAACCCGTCAACGCCTCGCATCCAGCGATTGGCGCGCAGCAGTCGCAGCTCGCGGTCGACCGCAAACAGGCCGACCGGGGCGGTCGCGAAGAGCGTCAGGAGCTCGTAATAGCGGTCTCCCACCCGGGGTTGCAGCGCGGAGAACGCGGCCTCGACCTCCTTGAGGCGGCTGATGTCGGTGCCGAAGACCTGCAGCGGGCGAACACCGTCGTCGTGCCGATCGGTGGGGCGCACCTCCCAGCGATACCAGGGCGGCGGCTCAGCGCCGACCGCGAGGCGGGCCATCCCGATTCCGACGCCGGCGCGGAGGGCTTCGGCGACGGTTTCCTCCAGCGCGGGTTGATCTTCGGTGACGATGAGCTCATCGAGACGACGACCCAACAGCTCGGCTTCGGGGAGGCCAAATGCCGCGGCCGCGGCCCCGTTGATCCCGAGCAGGCGGCCGTCGGCGTCACAGGTGCAGACGACGTCCTGGTCATGCTGGACGAGGGCCCGGTCGCGGCGTTCGTCCGCGAGCAGGGCGTCGAAGACTTCTTGCGCCAAGGCGGGCATTGAGGCTGGGGCGCCATGCCCCGGGCCGTGCTGGCCGGCGCGTGTTTCTCGAAGGGGCGTCTCGCGATCGGCCATCTTCGACTCTTGCCCGCTGACCCCGGGATGAACGCACCAGTTTCCAGCCTTTGCCAACCCCCTGATCGAGGGAGAGAGTGTAACCGATTGGCACGAGAATGCCCGACTTTTGGAGCCGTCAAAGCGATTTCCCGCTCCTGGTGGAGAGGCTTACACTACCACCGACGCGCCTGAAGCCATCACCCCCTTTCAGCGAGGACGCCCAGCCGTGCCGACGCCCGACGGTACCCGCGACCGCCGCACGATTTTCGGCTGGTGCATGTATGACTGGGCGAACTCGGCCTACGGGACGACGACGCTGGTGGGGCTGCTGCCGATTTATTTTGCGACGGCGGTGGTGGTAGACGGCCCGGTCAAGGTATTTGGGACGGCGTTCTCGGCGACGACGCTGTGGAGCCTGGCGGTTTCGGGGGCGGGTATGCTGGCGTTGCTGGCGGCGCCGGTCCAGGGGGCGATCGCGGACTTCACGGCGGCCAAGAAGCGGTTTTTGCTGTTTTTCGCCTATCTCGGATCGTTGTTCACGTGCCTGTTGTGGTTCAGCGGCAGCGGGGACGTGTTGCAGACGATGGTCGTGTTCATGGTGGCGCAGTTCGCCTTCGTGAGCGCGAACGTGTTTTATGACGCGTACCTGCCGCAGCTGGTGGCTCCGGGCCAACTCGACCGCATCTCCAGCCGAGGCTACGCCTTCGGCTACCTCGGCGGGGGGTTGAATTTTGCCATTTCGCTGGGCCTCGTCCTCGGCGCCACGGGGTTTACGCTCCCGTGGGCGGGTGGCGATGGGGTCGATGTGAAGCTGCCGCTCTCGATCGACCAGGCGGCCCGGCTGGCGATGGTGATTTCAGGGGTCTGGTGGGGCGGCTTCACGCTGTTCCTGGCGTTCTGGGTACCGGAAACGCGACCACGCGTGTCGGCGGGCACGGACGGGCGGCAGGGGCCGTGGCAGCTGATTCGGATCGGCTTTCAGCGGACTTGGGAGACGACGAAGCAGGTGCGGCGCTTCGGGGAGGTCCTCCGGTTCCTGATCGCGTTCATGCTCTACAACGACGGGATCCAGACGATCTTCTTTATGGCGACGATCTTCGCGACGCAGGAACTTAAGCTTGACCCGGCATTCCTGATGTTTACGGTCCTGAGTATCCAGGCGGTCGCGTTTTTCGGCACGGTGATCTTTGGCAACATCGCCCAGCGGCTGGGGACCAAGCCAACGCTGCTGATGACGCTCGTTCTGTGGACGGCGGTGGCGGTCTACGGGTACTTCATGGAGTCGGCGCTGGAGTTCTTCATCCTGGGGCTGGCCGTGGGGTTGGTGCAGGGTGGGACGCAGGCGCTGAGCCGGTCGCTGTACAGCGCGGTCATCCCGGTCGCGATGAGCGCGGAGTTTTTCGGGTTCTTCACGGTGTTCAGCAAGTTCTCGGCGATCCTCGGGCCACTGACGTTCGGGCTGACCGACTGGCTGACGGGGTCGCTGCGGCTGTCGATTCTGTCGCTGATCGTGTTTTTCGTGGCGGGGTTCGTGTTGCTGGCGTCGATGGACGTGGCGAAGGCGAAGGCGGCCAAGGAAGCGGGCACGCTGTAGCCGTGGCGCTGCGGTCCTGCTGCGCTTTTGGGATCGCGGGGTCAGCCGGGGCGGGTCGGTTCTTAGCTTTGAGCGGCCACAACGCGGCGGACGAGGTCGGCCACATTTTCGGCGCCCATCTTGACCATCAGGCTGGCGCGGTAGGACTCGACGGTCTTGGGCGAGAGGTCGAGTTCGGCCGCGATCGCCTTGGTGTGCTTGCCGTCGACGATGAGCTGCATGACTTCGCGTTCGCGCGGGGTGAGGCGGCTGATGCGGGCGATGGTGCCGCTGCGTTCGGCCTGCCGAGCCCGATCACGCTCGTCGCGGTCGATCGCTTCGCGAACGCGGTCGAGCAGGGTCTGGCGGCTGAAGGGCTTGCCGAGCACGTCGACGGCACCGCTGCGCATCGCCTGGACGGCCATCGGGACGTCGGCCTGGCCGGTGAGGATCACGATTGGCAGGTGGACGGGCATCTCGGAGAGGCGTTCCTGGAGCTCGAGGCCGCTCATGCCCGGCATGCAGATATCGAGGATGAGGCAGCCGCGCCAGGAGGGGTCGTATTCCTGGAGGAAGTCCTCGGCCGAGGGGTAGGTGGCGACGCGGAGGCCAACGGACTCGACGAAGGCACGGATGGTCTGGCAGACGCCGGGGTCGTCATCGACGACATATACGATGGGATCGCTTCGCATTGGATTCGGCTCGGGGTGCAGGAAATTTCAGTGTTTTTTAACTCCGATAGCCAATAGCGTCAACTAAGCAAAGACACCGCAGCAGAGCCTTACAAAACCTACTTGTAATGCAGGAAATCCCGAAGGCGCTGTGCGTGTCTTGGATGCGCGTGACAGCTTGCCTGCCACGGGGGCCGGTCGCGGGTTCTCGAGGGAGCGGGGCGCGGCGGGCGGCGGGTGGGGTGGCGGATGTCAGGCGTCTCGTCGCGGGCTTGGGGGATGGATAAGATGGGAGGGTACCTCAGGCCGCCGACGGGCGGCCGGGGTTTCGGGGCGTAGCTCAGCCTGGCAAGAGCGCTGGCTTTGGGTGCCAGAGGTCGCAAGTTCGAATCTTGTCGCCCCGATTGCCGCGAAGCGGCAATAGAGCAGGTGAGCAGTTGAGCAGGTGAACAGGTGAGGGGCGTGCACGCCTTTCGACTATCTCACGCTGCCCTATGACCGATGCATTCACCTGCGGCCTCCTGCTTCCCTGCTTAGCTGTTCAAGGCGGAGGCGGGTCCATGGCCTTCATGTTTGAGAATCTGGAGGTCTATCAGGAGGCAGT
>CAZCKC010000183.1:0-6061 GCA_964499235.1 uncultured Planctomycetales bacterium
CTGATGGACCTGGTCGAGTGGGCGATCGCGGGGCAGCTGGGCGGCTGGGTGGCGAGCGTGATGCCGGCCGGCGTGTGGCGGAGCCTGGTGGTCGACGGGCTGATTGCGGGGGTTGGCGGGGTGGTGGTGTTCCTGCCGCAGATCCTGATTCTGTTCGCGTTCATCGCGGTGCTGGAGGATTGCGGCTACTTGTCGCGGGCGGCCTACATGATGGACCGGCTGATGCGGGTGGTCGGGTTGAGCGGGCGGGCGTTCATTCCGCTGCTGTCGTCGTTTGCCTGCGCGGTGCCGGCGATCATGGGGACGCGGACGATCGGGGACAAACGCGAGCGGTACATCACGATTTTGATCGCGCCGTTCATGAGTTGCTCGGCGCGGCTGCCGGTTTACATCCTGATGATCACGGCGTTCGTGCCGACGGTGACGTATCTCGGCGGGTGGGTGCAGCTACAGGCCGTCGTGATGATGGCCATGTATTTGGTCGGGGTCGTGGCGGCGGTGGTGGTGGCGTGGGTGCTGCGGAAGAGTGTTTTCGCGGGGCCGCCGAGCACGCTGATGATGGAGATGCCGAGCTACAAGCTGCCGCGGCTGCGGAACGTTTGGCAGCGGATGTACCTGGCAGGGACGTCGTTCCTGGTCCGGGCGGGGACGGTGATTTTGGCGGTGAACGTCGTCGTCTGGGTGCTGGCGTATTTCCCGCGCAGCGCGGAGACGCGGGAGGCGGTCGCGGCGACGGCGGCGGCGGAGAACTGGGACGACGAGACGTTCGAGCAGCGGCTGGAGGGGGCGTACCTGCGGTCGAGCTACCTGGGGCAGGCGGGGCAGTTCGTCGAGCCGGTGATCGAGCCGATCGGGTGGGACTGGCGGATCGGCGTGGGGGTGATCGCGTCGTTCCCGGCGCGGGAGGTGATCATCGCGACGATGGGGACGATCTTCAATCTGGGCGGGGAGCAGGACGAGGGGTCGGAGCGGCTGCGGGATACGTTGCAACGGGCGGAGTTCGGCGACACCGGGCGGCCGCTGTTCACCTTGCCGGTGGCGTTGTCGCTGATGGTGTTCTTCGCGTTATGTGCCCAATGCGGGGCGACGCTGGCGATCATCGGCAAGGAGACCCAGTCGTGGACGTGGCCGGTGATCTCGTTCACCGGGATGACGGTGATGGCGTACTTCGCGGCCTGGGGCACGGCGGTGGCGGCGCGGGCCGCGGGGCTCTAGCGGGGCGGGTTGGTCTCTTTTTCCAGCACGGCGACCGGGCCGGCTGCGTGGCGAGCGCGGCGGATGTCGGGTAAAACTCAAGGCCGACCGGCCGACGAGGTGGGGTGCGCGCCGCCGGGTGGCACGGGCCGCGAGGAGCGTCGATGGAGAGCACGAAGCAGGATTTTCTGCTGGGCCTGACGGTGCTGGTCATGGTGGCGCTGCTGGTCGGGTCGTTCTTCTTTCTGATGGAAGGCCCGCTGTTCAAGCCGGAGACGCGGCAGCTGGTGGTGCACTTCGAGGAGGGCATTGCGCGGCTGAAGGCGGGGAGCCCGGTGCTGTTGCGGGGGGCGGTCGACGTCGGTGACGTGGCGAGCGTCGATTTGTTGGGCGGCAGCGGCCGCGACTTGACCAAGCCGATCATCGTGATCACGGCCGAAATCGAGCGTGACAAGATCACGTTGTTCAAGGATTGCCGGCTGACGACGTCGGAGGGGGTGATCGGCGGAGGCGGGTCGCTGGTGATTCTTGATGTCGGGACGCCCGAGCGGGGGGTGTTGCCGGAGGACCAGCCGGTCGATGGTGAGCCGCCGCAGAGCTTTCAGGCGGCGATCAACCAGTTGTCGGAGCGGGTGCTGGGTCCGGGCGGGTTGCTGGAGGACGTGGAGTTCGCGCTCGACCGGGATCGCGCCGGCTCGCTGATGTACAAGATCCTCGTGAGCCTGGACGACGTGAATGCGATGACGGGGTCGCTGCGGCGCGAGCTGACGGCGGGTGAGCAGGAAGCGCTGATCGGCCAGCTGCACAGCATCCTTGACAATGTGAACCAGCTGACGGGCTCGTTGCGGGAGCAGGTGGATCCGCAGCTGCGCGAGAGCCTGCTGGCGCAGATCCATGTCATGCTGACGCGGATGAACGAGATGGTCGTCAGGGCGCAGGAGCTGGTCGACGAGAGCGCGCCGCGGCTGGCGTCGGCGCTGACGCACGTGGAGAGCGCGGCGCGGACGCTGGACGAGTCGATCCTGGGGCCGCTGGCGGCGGAGTTCGACGCGAGCGCGGAAGGGACGCTGCTGGCGAAGGTGCACACGAGCATGGACAGCGTCGTGGCGACGCTGGGGAACGTGGAAGCGGTGAGCCGGCAGGGCCGCGAGATGATCGTGCTCCAGCGGCCGGCGCTGGCGCGGACGATCGGCAACCTGAAGGCGGCCAGCGAGACGCTGGCGGCCGGGCTCAACGAGATTCGCACGCAGCCGTGGCGGCTGCTGAACCCGCCGACCGAGGCGGAGAAATCGCGGATCATCGCGTTCGAGGCCGCCCGGCAGTTTGCGCAGGCGGCGCGGCGGCTGGATGACGTGACGACGCAGCTCGAGGCGCTCGAAGCGACGGCGACGGATGACGGGACGGTCTACGCGGATCCGGCCACGGTCGAGCGGATCCGGGTGGAGCTCGAACAGGCGTTCAAGCGGTTCGAGCAGGCCGAGGCGTATCTCTGGCAGGAGATGCGGACGCCTTGAGCAGCGGCGGGACGCGTGAGGCCAGTGTGCTGGTGGTCGGCGGCGGGATTGCGGCCGTCGGGGCGGCGTTGCGTGCGGGTCAGCTCGGGCACACGACGCTGCTGGTCGAGCCGCCAACTGACAGCTGGCCGGACGCGGCACCGTGCTGGGTCGGTGTGACCGGGGCGACGCTGTGGGGCCGGCTGGTGTCGAGTCGGCCGCTGCCGGAGGCCGTGCCGGCGGAGGTCATCCGGCTGCACGACGGGGCCGGTGACGAGGCCGTTGACGTGGCGGATGATGCCGCGCGGCCGATGCTGCTGCGGCATGGCGACGTGGTGAGCGCACTGGCGGGGGGGTATGTGGAGCTGCCGGTGCAGCGTGTGACGGGGGCGGTTGAGCGGCTGGTGTTGGAGGAGACGGGGGCGGCGGTCGAAGGTTCAAGCGGCGTGCTGGGGCGGGGGAAGTTCCTGCTGCTGGGTGGAGAGGCGGAGTCGCCGCTGGCGCGCCAGGCCGGGCTCTTGGCGGCCGGGCAGGCCGACACGCGGCAGCGGGGCTGGGAAGCGATCTTTGCGTGCGAGGCCGAGGCGCCGGGGCTGCACATCGTCGTGCGGCCGACGGGGGACGTGCCGCTGGTAGCGGCGGTGGTGCGGGACGGGTACGCGAGCGTGGCGGCGTTGGGGGCGGTTGGCCCGGCGGCGTTGCAAGCGGCGGTGACGGCGGGGGTCGCGCGGCTGAACGGAACCGGGGTGATGACGGTGCGGGGGGCGGCGTTGGCGAGCCGCGGGCTGCCGATCGGCGGCGCGCTGGAGCTGGATCACCACACGGGAAAACGGACATTGCTGATCGATCGGGTCGGCGGTTTTCTGGCGGCGTTCAGCGGGGAGGCGGTCTTTCCGCTGCTGCGGTCGGCGATGCTGGCGGCGGAGGTGGTGGGCAAGGCGCTGAGCGACGAGTCGATGTGGCAGGATCGGCTGGGGACGTTCGAGAAGGCGTGGCGGCGGGACCTGGCGCAGTACCTGCGGATGCCGAATACGGATCTGGGGCTGCTGCTGCCGCTGGTGTTTCGCAACGAGCAGATGGCGCGGCGAATGGTGCACGCGTTCGTGCGCGGGCAGGATATCTGATTTACAATCCTTTTTGTTGAAGGGACGCGACGGCACGCGAGGCATGCACGTGCAGGTGGCTTGTTTTGACTGATGCAACGACGGTATTGAACACGGTTGATCTGGGGTCGCTGGGGATCGTGAACTATCCGCATCCGGTGCTGCGAGTGCAGTGCGCGCGGGTCGAGGCGTTTGACGAGCAGTTGGCGGGGCTGGCGCAGCGGATGCTGGCGCTGATGCACGCGGCGAAGGGCGTGGGGCTGGCGGCGCCGCAGGTGAACGTGCCGGTGCAGTTGTTCGTGATGAACCACAGCGGCCAGCCGGGCGACAACAAGGTCTTCGTAAATCCCGAGATTCGTGATCAGGAACAGGTGGCCGAGGCGGAGGAGGGCTGCCTGTCGATTCCCGGCGTGCACGTGAACGTGCGGCGGGCGAAGACGTGCCGGATCGTCGCGCAGGACCTGGCCGGTCAGCCGATCGAGCTCGTGGAGAGCGAGCTGCCGGCGCGGATCTGGCAGCACGAGACGGATCATCTCAACGGCGTGCTGATCCTGGACCGGATGGGGCCGACCGACAAGATCGCGACGCGCAAGGCGTTGCGGCAGCTCGAGCAGCAGTTCCCGCAGGTGGGCGGCGGCTCGTGAGCAGCGGCCGAGCGCAACCGGCGGACTCCCTGGATTGGGTTTCCTGAGCGTGGCCCGGCTAGCCTTTCTTGGAACGGGAGAGTTCGGCGTGCCGGCGCTGTGGGCGCTGGTGGACGCGGGGCACGACGTGGCGGTGGTGATCAGCCAGCCGGACCGGCCGGCGGGTCGCGGGCGGCAGGTGAAGCCGACGCCGGTGCGGGCGGCGGCGCAGGGGCTCGGGCTGAACCACCGGCAGACGGAGGACATCAATGCGGCGCCGGTGGCGGAATGGTTTGCGGGCGTTGAGCTGGGAATCGTCGCGGCGTTCGGGCAGAAGCTCGGACCGGCGGTGCTGGCGGCGGTGCCGCGGGGGTTTGTGAACCTGCACGCGTCGCTGTTGCCGAAGTACCGGGGGGCGGCGCCGTTCCAGTGGGCGCTGATCCACGGCGAGGCGGAGACGGGGGTGACGATCTTTCAACTCGACGAGGCGTGGGACCGCGGGCCGATCTGGGCGCAGGGCAAGCTGGCGATTCCGGACGACGTGACGGCGGCGGAGCTGCATGACGAGCTCGCGAAGCTGGCGGCGGAGTTGCTGCCGGCGCGGCTGGAGCAGATCCTGGCGGGCAAGGCGACGCCGCTGCCGCAGGCGGCGGTGGAGGCGACGCGGGCGCCGAAGCTGTCGCGGGCGGACGGCTACGTGGACTGGGCCGCGCCAGCGGTGCAGGTGGCGGGGCGGATTCGCGGGTTGTGGAGCTGGCCTGGGGCGCGGGCGGTGTTTGCTGCGCGGAGTGGGAAGCGTGAGGAGGTGACGCTGGCGCGGGCGGTCGTGGCGGAGCGGGAGTCGAAACCTGACGCGGACTGCCCGCCGGGTACGGTCCGCGCGGACGGGCTGATCCAGACCGGGCAGGGGAGCGTGCGGTTGATCGAGCTTCAGCCGGCCGGCCGGCGGGTGATGGGCTTTGAGGATTTTGTTCGCGGGCGGCAGGTGGCGCCGCCGGACCGGTTTATGCGCTGGGAGCCGCGGTGAGCGCGCCGGGTCGTGCGGTGTTGACGGCGCGGGCGGCGGCGCTGGAGGCGGTGGCGGCGGCGGTCGCGCGGCAGGGGTTTGCGGGCGATGTGCTGAGCCGGCTGCGGGACGCGGGTCGGCTGCCGGGGAGCGAGGCGGGCTTTGCGCGGGAGCTGGCGCTGGGGACGATCCGGCACTGGGTGACGATTCAACGGGTGTTGCGGGCGGTGGCGGATTACAACCCGACGCGGGTGGCGCCGGTGCTGCGGTCGGTGCTGGCGGTGGCGGCCTACCAGGTGGTGTGGCTGCCGGGGGTGCCGGTGTTCGCCGCGGTCGACGAAGCGGTGGAGCTGGCGCGGCAGCACGGGCAGCGGCGGGCGACGGGGATGGTCAACGCGATCCTGCGCAAGCTCGTGCGGGCGATCGATGTGCGGGAGAGCGGCTGGGAGCCGCGGGACGCGTATTGTGTGCGGACCGACTTTGCGCGCGGGTGCCGTTTCAAGCAGGCGGTGCTGCCATCGCCGGGTCAGGACCAGACGGCGTTCGTGGCGGCGGCGGTGGGTGAGCGCCGCGAGCGGTTCGAAGTGCTGGCCGAGCGGTTTGGGCGGGGGGCGGCGGAGAGGGTCGGCTGGGCCTCGCAGG
>CAZCKC010000184.1:0-5864 GCA_964499235.1 uncultured Planctomycetales bacterium
CACCGTCCGGTGGGGAGGGCGGACGCGACGGTTCGGGGACGCGTTCGGTCGACGCTGCCTACGCGTGGATCGCGCCGTCGTTGACGGCCATCGCGGCCTCCTTGAGGCATTCGGCCAGCGTTGGGTGCGCGTGGCTCGTCCGGGCGAGGTCCTCGGCGCTGGCGCCGAACTCGATCGCGACGGCCGCCTCCGCGATCAGGTCGCCGGCCCGGGCGCCGATGATGTGCACGCCCAGGATCCGGTCCGTCTGCGCGTGCGCCAGGATCTTCACCTTGCCGTCGATCTCGCCGAGCGCCCGCGCCCGGCCGTTACCGCGGAAGTGGAACGTCCCGACCTTGTACTCGGTCCCCGCCTCCTTGAGCTGCTCCTCGGTCTTGCCCACGCCGGCGATCTCCGGGTGCGTGTAGACCACGCCCGGGATCGCGTCGTAGTTCACGTGGCCCGAGCCGCGGACAATCCGCTCGACACAGACGACGCCCTCCTCCTCGGCCTTGTGCGCCAGCATCGGCCCGACGATCACGTCGCCGATCGCGTAGATGTTGTCCGCCGTCGTGCGGTAGTGCTCGTCCACGTCGATCCGCCCGCGGTCGTCGACCTGCACGCCGGCCGCCTCCAGGCCGAGGTTCTCGGTGTTCGGCTTGCGACCGACGGCCACGAGCACGCGATCGCATTCGATCGGGTCGCGGCCCTCGCATTCGACGACGCATTGCTTCTGCTTGCCCTTGCCGGTCACCTTGGCGCCGGTGACCTTGGTGGAGAGCTCGAACGTCAGCCCCTGGCGCTTGAACAGCTTGTGCGCTTCCTTCGCGATGTCGGCGTCCAGACCGGGGAGGATCCGGTCCAGGTACTCGAGCACCGTCACCTGGCTGCCGAGCCGCTGCCAGACCGAGCCGAGCTCGAGCCCGATGTAGCCCGCCCCGATCACCACCAACCGCTTCGGCACGCTCGGGTAGCTCAGCGCCGTCGTGCTGTCGCCGATCAGGTCGCCGTCGAAGTCGATCCCCGGCAGCGCGGCCGACACCGAGCCCGTCGCGATGATGAAGTGCTTGGCCGCGTGCTTTTGCTCGCCGTCGTCGCCCTGGACGACGATCTCGCCGGGGCCGGTGAAGGTGGCGTGGCCTTTGAGCGTGTCGACGTCGTTCTTCTTGAAGAGCCCCGCGACGCCCTTGGTCAGCCCGTCGACGGTCTTGTCCTTGCGGGCGAGCATCGTCTCGAGGTCGAGCGTGACCTGGCCGCCGAGCTTGACGCCGTGGTCGGCCAGCGATTTCTGGGCGGCGACGAACTGCTCCGACGACTCGAGCAGGGCCTTGGAGGGGATGCAGCCGACGCGGAGGCAGGTCCCGCCGAGCTGCGGCTCGCGCTCGACGCAGGCGGTCTTCAGCCCCAGCTGCGCGGCCCGGATGGCGGCCACGTAGCCGCCCGGCCCGGCTCCAATCACGATCAGGTCATAGTCGGCCATCGGAAGGTTCCCCTTGCGGTCGGTGCGGTCTCGAATTGGGGAGTATAGGAGATCGCCGCACGGCGGTCGAAACGGGGCCGGCGGGCGGGCGGCGGCGAGGTTACTGCGGCTCGCCGGCCGGCCGCTCGACGACGCCGGACAGCACGACCTCGCCGATGAGCATCTCGTTCAGGCCGGCGTCAAAGCCGAGGCGGTGCGTGAGGGTTTCGTCGCTGCGGAAGCGGAGCTCGAACGCGCCGGCCGCGCGGATGGCGGCGGCGATGTCGGGCTGCAGGTCGCCCTTGATCTCGGTTCCGCTGCTGCCGCTGCTGATCGAGTGCAGCCGGCCGGCGCCGTCGCGGTTGCGGCGATGGAGGCCGACCGCACCGCGTGGCACCAAGGCCAGGACGCCGTTCAGCCGCTGAAATTCCCCGCCCGGTACCCGCACGGACGCCCGCGCCGCCACCGCCTCGGCCGGCAGCCGGTCCAGCTCGATGAGCAGCTGGTCGCGATTCGCCGCCAGCGTCACTGTTGGGCGGGCGGCGAGCAGGTTCGCCGCGAACACCGCGTCGTCGCTCTGCAGCGTCACGAATTCGGCCAGCGGGCGCGAGTCGACCGTCAGCGGGAAGTCGGCCTGCAGCGTGAGGGGCTGGCCGACGAGCGTGCCGCCGCGGAGGATCTCGGCCTGGTAGATCAGCGTGACGTCGTGCGTGCCGGGCTCGAGCTTGAGCGATTGGCCGCTGAGGCTGTGCCAGCCGGGGCCTTGGCCTTGCAGGGTCGACTGGTTCCAGCTGCCGGGATCGCTGGGCAGCCGGACTTCTCCATTTATCCGCACTTCGGGCTCGAAGGTCCGCAGCACCAGTCCGCGGCCGAATCCGGCCGGTGTTGCGAGGCGAGCGAAAACGTGTAGGTCGTAGTCACGGGGATAAGCATCCCGCAGGTAGGGCGGTTGGACCGTGCAAAGCTCGGCCAGCACCCATGCGAGCTGCGCTTGCGACAGTTCGCCGGCCGCCAGGCGGCGGGTCGTCTCCTCGTTCGCCGACCGCACGCCCCAGTCGGCCACCGTCAGCACCGCGTCGGTGGGCAGCACCCGCACCCAGGCGGCCGACGCGTAGAGCCCGTACGCCGCGATCAGCACCGCCAGCCCGCCGGCCGCCAGCGCCACCCGCCGCCAGACCCGCCGGCGGCGGACGCTGAGCGGATCGCGCTCGAGCTCGCCGGGGCCGATGGTGTGCCCGCACTCCGGGCAGGTGCCGACGTCGGTGGGGTAGCTGCAGTGGGGGCAGTAGCCGGGGGGGTGGTACGCAGACGCATTCGATTCAGGCTGTGCGGACATTGCGGTCTAGTTTAACCGCCAAGCCGCGTCTCCGGCCAATCCTACGGATAGTCGCCGCCGCCGGGCAGGGCCCGCAGCGGCGGCAACGAGGCTCGATCACCCCTGGGAGCGATCTCAAGGCCGTGATCGGGGGCTTGGGACTCCTAAGTGGGTCCCCACCGAATCGCCGCCTACTCCCCCGGCTGCCACTCGTAGCCGAATGTCAGGATGTACGCCGGGCGGGGGTGGTCGCTGTTGTTCGGGCCCGTGTAGTGCAGCGTCTTGAGCGCGTGCAGCGTCGCGCCGCCGGCCTTCAGGGGGCACGCCACCGCCTTGTCCGGGTCGACGTCGTCGGTCTCGAGCGTGTGCATGTTCGGGTTGTTGCCGGCCTTGTGGTGGGCCCGCAGGTCGCCGAGATGCGTCCGCGGGATGAACCACATGCAGCCGGCCTCCACCGGCGCGTCCAGCAGCGGCATCCAGAAGTTCACCGTGAAGGCCGTGATCCCCGGGTTCCAGTAGGCCTGGTCCTGGTGCCAGGGGGTCTCCTTCTGGTTGTGCGGCGGCTTGTAGATCGCGTGCCCGCCGAGGAAGTGGCATTCCGGGCCCAGCAGCTGCTTCGCGATCGCGTAGGCGTTCTGGTAGTACTGGGTCGCGAGCAGCTCGGGCTTGAGCTTCTCCGGCGCGATGACCTGCGGGATCACCGCCGGCCCGCCCATCTCGCTGCCCAGCTCATAGGCCGCCTCCGCCGGCAGCTCGCTGTGATGCGCGAACAGGTCGTCCAGGATCGTCTTGATCCGGGCGACGTCGTCCGGCGGCGCGACCTGGTCGAGCGCCATGAACCCCTCGCGGTGGTACTGCGCAATCTGGGGCTCGGTCAGCTTCATCGTCGGATCGGCGGCCGTCGCCATCGGCGGGTCTCCTCGGCTTCGCTTGCGGGTCTGGGGGGCGGCCCGCACACGAATACGCGCGGCCGCTCGCGTGCCCCGATACTAACGACCCGCGAGGACGCAAAAAAGCCCCCCGGCGCCCTTCCAAAGCCCCGTTCTACGACCCCGCGTAATCCGCCCAGGTTTTCGGGGTTTCGTAGACCCGCACGTTGCTGAGCGCGCCGCCCGGCAGCCGGCCGTCCAGCAGCCCCCACACCACCTTCGCGATGTTCTCCACCGTCGGGTTCACCTCCGCGAACTCCACCGTGTCGTCGTTCAGGTGCTTGTGATCCAGTCGGTCGATGACGTGGTCCCGGACCGCGGCCTCGAATTTCGGCAGCGGCGTGATCGACCCGGTCTGCGAGTCAGGAACCCCCCGGACGCTCACCTCGACCACGTAGTTGTGCCCGTGCCCGTTGGGGTTGTTGCACTTGCCGAAGACGTCCACGTTCTCACCGTCCGATAGCTTCGGACAGTGCAGCCGGTGGGCGGCCGCAAACTCGAATTGCTGCGTCACTTCCACCATCGTCGGCTCCTTTCGATCGACCGCGTACCGCAGGAACGGCGTCGCCAGCAACTCGAACCGCTCGAGCGTCGCCCCGTCCGGCCGCAGGTCCGCCACCTTCCCCCACACCAGCGTGCACAGCCGCTCGGGCGCCAGCCGCCAGCCGAACTGGTGCAATTCCTCGGCCGCCAGCGGGATCACCGCGTCCCGCACCAACCGATCGAGCACCTTGATATTGCAGAGATAGCCGGTGACGGCATCCGGCTCGCCCGAGATCGTCAGCCGGGCCCGCAGGTAGGGGACCAACCCGACCGCTGACGGCCAGCCGCCCCACGAGTTCGTGATCGGATGCGCGGGATCGACCCGCCCCGCCCAGTCGCGGTCGACGGAAAATCGTACTTCGCGTGTCAGTCGGATCATGCAGAGAGTATATGCCCCCCCGAGCGCCCCGCCGGCTGGCGGCCTGCTGCGAGCGGGCAGTTCTATTATCTTTCACAAGTCGCTACGGCCGCGGGGGCCTGGCGGCCGGCGTGCTCGACCGGGAAGCGCCCGTGACCCTGCCGTACGACTTCGTCGACGAAAAGCTCCACGAGCGCCGCGAGCGGGTCTTCCTGATCCTCGCGGGGATCTTCCTCGGCACGCTCGCAATGCTGAACATTCTCGGTATCAGCTGGTTCGTCGTGCTCGCCTCGCTGAGCCGCGACGACGCCGGCGGCTGGCTGTTCCAGTGGGGCGCCCCCGGTGCGATCACTTTCGCCGTGGCCGTCGGCGTCCTGCCCTACCCGATCACCTTCCTCTGCACCGACCTGATCTCGGAGCTCTACGGCCGCAAGCGGGCCGCCTTCGTCGTCTGGGTCGGCTTCTTGCTGAACCTGTGGGTGGTGCTGGTGTTGTGGGTCGGGGGCGTGTTGCCGGGCTTCGAGCAGCTCGACGAGACCACCGGCATGCCGCCAGCGCCCGTGTTGGACGAAGCGACGGGCGCCTACAAGCCGACCGGCTGGGCTTTCTTTCACATCCGCAACCTCGCCTTCGGCGCCGTCGCCGCCTCGATGATCGCCTACCTCACCGCCCAGTTCGTCGACGTGTACGTCTTCCACTTCTGGAAGCGCCTCACCCGCGGCAAGCACCTCTGGCTCCGCAACAACGGCTCGACGCTCGTCTCGCAGCTCGTCGACACGACCGCCGTGATCCTCATCACTCACTTCTACGCCCACGCGCTGCCCGTCAACGGCGACGGCGAAATCTGGCCGCAACTGCTGCTGTTCATCATTTCAGGCTACGTTTTCAAGCTGGCGGCCGCGCTGGTGGATACGATCCCGTTCTACATCGGCGTGCACTACCTGTCGCGCTACCTGCACATCGACCCGCACCGCGAGCACCGCGGCTGGGACGCCGGCGCAGAAACCCCCGTCAAAGGAGAGACGCATGGCTGACAAGACGATCATCATCACCGGCGGCAGCCGCGGCATCGGCCTCGCGACGGCGCTACGTTTCGGCAAGGCCGGCCATAACGTCGTCATCGCCGCCCGCCACGCGGACCAGCTGAACGCGGCGGCCGAGCAGGTCCGCACCACCGGGGCCGCCTGCCACCCGGTGGTCGGCGACGTCTCGAAGCGCGCCGACGCCGAGCGCATCGTCGCGGAAAGCGTCTCGAAGTTCGGCGGCCTCACCGTCCTCGTC
>CAZCKC010000185.1:0-5842 GCA_964499235.1 uncultured Planctomycetales bacterium
GCGGAGCAGGGCGTGAGCTGGGGGACGGGGGCGGTGGCCTGGGCGGCGCTGGAGGCGGAAGCGAGCAGCCTGGTGTGGGTGGCGGTTGAGGGGCGCGTTGAGGGGGTGGTGCTGCTGGAGGATGAGTTGCATCCGGACTCGGAGGCGGCGATCGCGGAGTTGAAGAAGCTGGGGGTGTTGGTGCGGATCTTGTCGGGGGATCGGCACCCGGCGGTAAGCCGGCTGGCGAGCCGGCTGAAGGTCAAGGCGTACGAGTCGGAGCTGACGCCGGCGGAGAAGCTGGAGCGGGTGCGGAACCTGGTGGCGGCGGGCTGCACGACGGTGATGGTGGGCGACGGGATCAACGACGCGCCGGCGCTGGCGGCGGCGAGCGCGGGGATCGCGATCGGGACGGGGTCGGAGATCGCGCGGGAGGCGGGGGACATCTGCCTGGTGGGGCATTCGCCGAAGCTGATTCCGGAGACGATCCGGCTGGCGCGGCGGGCGCGGCGGGTGATGATCGAGAACCTCGGGTGGGCGGTGGGCTACAACGTGGTGATGCTGCCGATCGCGATGTTCACGCCGTTGCCGCCGGGGCTGGCGGCGGGGGCGATGATGTTCAGCTCGCTGAGCGTGGTGTTGAACTCACTGCGGCTGCGGCGGCTGGTCTGAGCGACGGCTACCCGTTTTTCTCGTGATGATCGTCGGGCTTAGGGGGCTCGTGCGGCGCGGTGTCGTCGGGATCGAGGGGGGTGAGGCTGTCGTCGAGGAAGGTGGCGGGGACGGGGGTTGCGTGCGCGGGGCTGGCGCGGCGGGCCGCGCGGCGGCTCTCGATGCGGGCCTTGCGGGTGTAGATCAGGAAGAGGTTGCGGGAGTAGATGCCGAGGCCGAGAGTTTGCCCGAGCATAAAGACCGGATCGAGGCGCAGGCTGGCATAGATCAGGAGGCTGAGGCCGCCGGCGAGGCTGATCCACCAGAAGCCGACGGGGACGGTGCTGCGCTTTTGCTTTTCGGAGACGTAGATTTGGAGCAGGAAGCGGGACATGAAAAGGAACTGGGCCGCGAAGCCGAAGAGGGCGAGCGGGTCGAGGGTGCGGCCGAGGAGTTGCTCGAGGTCGATCATGGCGGATCAGGGGCCCTGGTTGGGCGCGCGGCGAGGGACGGGGTGGGTGTTTTGCGGCGAGGCTGGCGGGGTTACTTGTTGCAATAGTCGATGATCCGGGCGATCTCGGAGCGGAGGTCGCGGCGGTGGACGATGCGGTCGACGAAGCCGTGGTCGCGCATGAACTCGGCGCGTTGGAAGCCTTCGGGGAGGGTGGCCTTGATGGTGTTGGCGATGACGCGGGGGCCGGCGAAGCCGATGAGGGCGCCGGGCTCGGCGAGCTGGACGTCGCCGAGGAAGGCGAAGCTGGCGGCGACGCCGGCGGTGGTGGGGTCGGTCATGACGACAATGTAGAGGCCGCCGGCGTCGTGGAGCTTGGCGATGGCGGCGGAGGTCTTGGCCATCTGCACGAGGGAGACCATGCCCTCCATCATGCGGGCGCCGCCGGAGCAGGTGATCATCACGAGGGGGAGGTTTTCCTCGATCGCGCGTTCGGCGGCGCTGGCGACCTTTTCGCCGACGACGGCGCCCATGGAGCCCATGATGAACTGGGGATTCATGACGCCCATGATGACGGGGCGGCCTTTGATGAAGCCCTTGCCGACGATGATGGCCTCTTGTTCGCCGGCGCTTTCCTTGGTCTTGGCGAGGCGGTCCTGGTAGGAGATGCGGTCGGTGAACTCGAGGGGGTCGGTGGACTCGAGGTGGGCGAGGAACTCCTCGAAGGTGCCGGGGTCGTTGAGCTGTTCGATGCGGGTGCGGGCGTCGATGCGGTTGTGGTAGTTGCACTCGGGGCAGACGTGGAGCTCTTCCTCGAGGATGCGGCGGTAGATCATCGCGCCGCACTGGGGGCAACGGATCCACAGGCCCTCGGGGACGGCGACGTTACGACGGGTGACCGTATCTGCCATGGGGTGATCCGTAGTGTGCTCGCAGCGCGGTACCGCGGGGCTGCGGGGATTCGCCTAGCTCATGCCCGAGACGGCAGTTTGCGCTTGTTGGCCGTCGATGACAATAGGGCCGAGGGATTCGCGGGCGCTCCAGACCTCGTGGGGGGCGGATTCGCCGAGGACGGTGCGGGCGAGGGCGAAGGAGAGGGGTCGGAGGACGATGCCGACGCGGCCCTTGGTGCGCTTGAGGCGTTTGCGGAGGGTGTCGCGGAGGCGGTCGGCGGCTTCGGCGACCTCTTCGCCGCCGGGAGGGCTGACGGTGAAGGGGGACTCGCGGAGCTGGCGGTGGGCCTTGGCGTAGCGGCTCTTGAGCTCGGTTTCGGTGAGGCCGGCCCAGAGGCCGAGGTCGACCTCGCTGAGGGCGCTGTCGGACTTGGCGACGATGTCGAGGGCGTTGGCGAGCCGGCGGGCGGTGCCGGCGGAGAGGGCGTCGGGGGCGTGGAAGATGCGGGTGAGGGCGAGCGGGCGGAGCTCTTCGGCCCAGTCGGCGAGCTTGCGGAGGCCGGCGTCGGAGGGCTCGAGCTCGGCGCGGCCGAGGAGGCGGCCTTGCTCGCACCACTCGGTTGTCGCGGCGGGGATGAGCACCACCTTGGGGTTCATGGTCGTCTGCCTTATGCGGCGCGGGCGATGGCCTGGAGTTGCTGATAGGCCTGGCCGGGGTCGGGTTGGCTGAAGATGGCCGATCCGGCCACGAGCACGTCAGCACCGGCGTGGACGGCGGCGGGGGTGGTCTGGGTGTTGATGCCGCCGTCGACCTGGAGCCGCTGCTCGGGTTTGAGACGCTGGGCGATGGTGGCGATCTTGTCAAGGCAGGTGGTCATGAAGGATTGTCCGCCGAAGCCGGGCCACACGGTCATCACGAGCACCAGATCGACATCGGCGAGGAACGGCCAGAGGCTTTCGGGGGGCGTTCCGGGGTTGAGGGAGACGCCGACGCCGACGTTGTGCTCGCGGAGGAGGCGGATGATTCGCCGGGGGTCCTGGGTCACCTCCACGTGGAAGGTGATGTTATTGGCCCCGGCGGCGATGAAGGCGGGGGCGTACTTTTCGGGGTCGGTGAGCATTAAGTGCGCGTCGAGGAAGGCGTCGGTGCAGCCGCGAACCGATTTCACGACCGGGACCCCGATCGAGAGGTTGGGGACGAAGTGGCCGTCCATGATGTCGAGGTGGAGCCAGTCGCAGCCGGCCTGTTGGACGGCGGCGATCTGGTCACCGAGGCGGGTGAAATCGGCGCTGAGGATCGAGGGGGCGATCGTGGGCGCCGGTCGGTTGGCGGTGGCCATGGGGCACCGGGCTACTTGTCGTCGATGATCTCGACGGGGCCGAACTTCTTACCCTCGAGGAACTGGAGCGAGGCGCCGCCGCCGGTGGAGACGTGGGTCATGCGGTCGGAGAGGCCGGCCTGCTCGACGGCGGCGGCGGAGTCACCGCCGCCGATGACGGTGATGGCGCCGCGGTCGGTGGCGTCGGCGATCTGTTCGGCGAGGGTGAAGGTGCCGATGTCGAAGGGCTTGGTCTCGAAGACGCCGACGGGGCCGTTCCAGACGATGGTGCCGGCCTCGCTGATGATCTTGGAGTATTGCTCGAGGGCCTTGGGGCCGATGTCGAGGCCTTGGAGGTCATCGGGGATGTCGCCTTCGATGGCCTTGACGGGGACGCCTTCCTTGAGCTCGCCGGCGCAGACGGAGTCGGGGGGGAGGTGGAGCTTGTCGCCGCCGGCTTCGAGGAGCTCGCGGGCGAGGTCGAGCTGGTCGCGTTCGCAGAGGGACTGGCCGACGTTCATGCCCTTGGCGGCGCGGAAGGTGTAGGTCATGGCGCCGCCGATGAGGAGCTTGTCGACCTTTTCGAGGAGGTTTTTGACGACGTTGATCTTGTCGCTGACCTTGGCGCCGCCGAGGATGGCGATGAAGGGGCGCTTGGGTTCTTCGAGGGCCTTGCCGAGGTACTCGAGCTCTTTCTGGACGAGGAAGCCGACGGCGCGGTTGCCGGGGCCGAGCAGGTCGGGGATGTCGTACATGCTGACGTGCTTGCGGTGGCAGGTGCCGAAGGCGTCGTTGACGTAGAGCTCGCCGAGCTTGGCGAGGTTTTCGGCGAAGGCCTTGCGCTCGTTGTCCTGCTCGGGGGTGAGCTTGCCGTCGGGGTTCTTCTTGGCCTTGTCGATGAGGGTTTCGGCCTGGTGGAAGCGGAGGTTCTCGAGAAGGAGGACCTGGCCGTCCTTGAGGGCGGCGGCCTGGGACTCGGCCTCGGGGCCGACGCAGTCGGACGCGAAGGCGACATCGGCGCCGAGGAGGGCACCGAGACGGTCGGCGACGGGCTTGAGGGAGAGCTTCTGGTCGCCTACGGGATCGCCCTTCGGGCGGCCGAGGTGGCTCATGACGATGGCGCGGCCGCCGTGCTCGAGGACGTGCTCGAGGGTGGGGAGGAACATGCGGATGCGACGGTCATCGGTGACGTTCTGCTGGTCATCGAGCGGAACGTTGAGGTCGGCGCGGATGAGGACCTTCTTGGACTTCAGGTTGAGGTCGGAAACGCTTTTCTTGGCCACGGCGGAAACTCCCCTGGGTCACGGGTGATGGTGGCGCGGCGGCCCCCCGCGGATTCGGGGGGCCGGCGCGGCCGATTGTGAGCGCTCCGCGTTGGAGCGGTGCAGTTCGTAGGACGGCTAGAGCAAGCCATCCTGTTTGGCCATGTACTTCGCGAGGTCGACGACGCGGCAGGAGTAGCCCCACTCGTTGTCGTACCAGCTGACGAGCTTGAAGAAGTTGCTGTTGAGCTCGATGCAGGCCTCGGAGTCGTAGATGCTGGAGAGGGGGCAGGTCACGAAGTCGGAGCTGACGACCTGCTCTTCGGTGTAGCCCATGATGCCCTTCATCGCGCCCTCGGAGGCCTCCTTGACCTTGGCGTTGATTTCGGCAAGCGAGGTGGCCTTGCTGGTGCGGACGGTGAGGTCGACGCACGAGACGTTGAGGGTCGGCACGCGGAAGGCCATGCCGGTCAGCTTGCCCTTGAGTTCGGGGATGGCGAGCGTGACGGCTTTGGCGGCGCCGGTTGAGGCCGGGATGATATTGCCGGGGGCGGCGCGACCGCCGCGCCAGTCCTTCTTTGACGGGCCGTCGACGGTGGGCTGGGTGGCGGTCATGGCGTGGATGGTGGTCATGAGGCCTTCGTCGAGGCCGAAATTGTCGTTGATGATCTTGGCGAGCGGGGCGAGGCAGTTGGTGGTGCAGCTCGCGTTGGAGACGACCGCATCCTTGCTCTTGTCGAAGACGCTTTCGTTGACGCCGAGGACGATGGTCGGCATGTCGCCCTTGCCGGGGGCGGAGATGATGACGCGCTTGGCGCCGGCCTTGAGGTGGGCGCCGGCGGAGTCGGTGTCGCGGAAGATGCCGGTGGACTCGACGACGTAATCGCAGTTGAGGTCTTTCCAGGGCAGCTTGCTGGGGTCTTTTTCGGCGCAGCAGGGGATCTTCTTCCCGTTGACGGTCATGGCCCCTTCGTCGGCCTTGATGTCGGCGTCGAAGGTGCCGTGAACGGTATCGTATTTGAGCAGGTAGGCGAGGTTGTCGGCCGGCACCAGGTCGTTGATACCGGCGATCTCGATGTTCGGATCGTCGATCGCGTAGCGGAACACGAGCCGCCCGATGCGGCCGAACCCATTGATGCCAATACGCAGCGCCATCCGGAAGCTCCTTTTGAGCCGAGAGACAGTGTACAACGGTGGGACCCGGCGACGCCCGGATCCTTGAATCGAGTAGGTTCCGAGGAATGTCAGGGGCTGTCAAGTGAAAAGCGGCTCAGGCCGGTTGACGGG
>CAZCKC010000186.1:0-5816 GCA_964499235.1 uncultured Planctomycetales bacterium
CGGCCTTGGCCATGAATCGGTCCTCAGTTGCTGCGTGTCGCGGCTTACTCGTGCGAACTTGGCATTATGCGGAGGACGCTGGACGGGGTCGAGTCTGGGGTGGGCTGAGCCAGCCGTTTCTCGGGGGAATATCGCACCTGACGCCACTGGGACCCATGGGCGACGGGCTACGGGCCCAAATACCGCCCCGCCCACGCCGCCAGGACCTCCGCCACGTACCGCGCGTCCGCCTCCCGCGCGATCAGCAGGTGGTCCGCGCCGTCCAGCGCGACGAAGCTCTTCGGCTGCTGCGCCAGCTCGAACAGCCGCAGCGCGTGCTCGAAGTTCACCACCGCGTCCTCGGGCGCGTGGAAGATCAGCAGCGGCAGCCCCAGCTCCCCGACGGCCGGCGTCAGGTCGTGCGACTCGAAGTCGTCCAGCATCTGCCGCTTGATCGTCACGATCCGCCCCATCACGTCGACCTTCGCCTGCCCGGTCTCGACGATCTCCGGCGCCTTGCTCAGCAGCACCTCGCGCAGGTGCACCGTGTCGCTCGGTGCCGCCACCGTCGCCACCGCCCGGGCGCTCGGGATCCGCCGCGCCGCCGCCAGCGCCGCTGCCCCGCCCAGGCTGTGCCCCATCAGCAACTGCGGGCCCGCGTAGTGCTCGCCCAGCCACTCGGCCGCCGCCACCAGGTCGTCCAGGTTCGTCGTGAAGTTCGTGTCCGCGAACGCCCCCTCGCTGGAACCGATGCCGGTGAAATCAAATCGCAGCGTCGCAATGTTGCGCTCCGCCAGCGTCCGGCTGATCCAGTTCGCGCTTTTCAGATCCTTCGTGCAGGTAAAACAATGCGCGTAGAGGGCATACGCGGTCGGCTCCCCCGCCGGCAGCTCGAGCCGACCGGCCAGCTTGTGCCCGTGCGGGCCGTCGAAGTGGATGTGCCGGTTGGTCGCGCTCACGCTTGCGGGATGCTCCCAGGTCCGCGAATCCGGCGAGCTCTCGGCCGCCCGGACCCTAGTTATCGGCCGCAACGACCTCGCCGCCGTTGCCGGGCTGATTCGCGGAAATGTCTGATTTTGGCGGCTGTTCGCACGCGACGCCAGCCAGAGCCCGAGAACGTCCCGCCCCTTCGCCCGCGGCTGTTGATCTTATGAACGCTCCGCCATCACTGGACGATAACACGAACGCCGGCCCGGGCCCCGGGTCGGGGCAGTTGGTGACAGTCTCGCGCGGTAGCCGCGCGTGGAGCATTCCGGCATGAGCCTGAAGCCCGAAGAACTCAACGCCGTCAACGACTTCGAGGCCATCAAGGCCGCCGTCAGCAACCGGCTCAACCTCGACGCCGCCCGGCTGCTCTCCGGCCGCTCCGCCAAATGGCGGCTGCTCTGCAAGGACCTCACCGCCCGCGCCGAGACGCTCCGCCGTCTCCGCGACGAGGTCCTCCCGCGGCAGGCCGAGATCGAAGAACGCGAGCGCTACCTCGAGCGCCGCGCCCGCGAGATCGAAGGCCAGCTCCAGCAGGCCGAGCGGGTCGCCGCGGGCCTCGAGAAAGAAAGCCAGGACTTGTCGCTCCGGCTGATGGCCGCCGAGCATCGCCAGACACTGCTCGAGCAGCTCGCGAGCGAGCTCACCAGCAACGGCAAGGAGCTCGCTGCCCGCGCACATGAGCAGGACCAGCGCGAGCAACGCCACGCGGCCGAGCTCGAGCAACAGCGTGCGCAGCACCAGAACATCACACAGCAGCTCGACCACCGCGAGGCGGCCACGCAGCGCCGCGAGCGCGAGCTCGACCTGCGGGCGAGTGAGCTAACGCACCTGGCGGCCGAGCTGGAACGCCGCCGCCAGACGCTCGACGTCGAGGCGGCTCAATTGGCGGCCCAGGCGGCCGACCTCGAGCGCCGCGAAGGTGACATCGCTGCCCGCCGGCGCGAGTTCGACAAGGAGCTGATCGCCCGCCGCCGCGAGTCCGATCAGGAGATCGCCGCCCAGTGGCAACGTCTTGAGCACGAGGTCGCGTCGCGCCGGTCAGAGCTCGACGCCCAGTGGCACCAGCTTGAGCAAGCAGCCGCCACCCGTCAGTCCGAGCTGGCCGCCCGCGAGGACGCCATCACCGCCACCGCGCAGAAGCTCCTCCAGCAGCGCCGCAAGCGGACCAACACCTGGCTCAGCGAGCTGCGAGGCTTACGCGACGAGGTCCGCGAGGCCCAGGCCCGCTTGGCGGCCGAGTCGACCGCGCTCGACGCCCGTGGCAGCGCGTTGCAGCGCCATGAGCTCGCCTTGCGCCACCGGGAAAAACTCACCCACGAGCGCGAAGGACTCCTCGACCAGCGCGAGCGCGACCTCGAGCGCCAGTTCGGCAGCTTCGACGGCCAGGTCAATGCCCTCGCCACCTGGCTCGAAGCCTACCGCCGCCCAGTCAATGAGGGTGAGGACCGGGACGAATCCGGCGAGCTGAGCACGGACCGCACCGCCGACCGCGACCCGCTGCCCACGGTGAAGACGCTCGCGATGCGCTTCGGCCCGGGTGCGGAGACGCGTTCAGCCGTCACCGAGGACGCCGAGGCCCCGACCGAAGCCCGTTGAGCCGCTCACCGTGCTGCCGGAAGAATGAACCGCCCGCGCGCATCAGTCCAGCTCCGGCGCCATCGGACACGATCCCAGCACCGCGAACTGGAGGCAGATCGCCTCGGCTTCCCGGATCAGCGTGCGGAAGTTCTCGTCCTCGGCGTGACCCTCCGCGTCGACGAAGAACACGTACTCCCAGTTCTTCCGCCGGCTCGGCCGCGACGTGATCATCGTCAAGTTCACGTTGTTCCGCCGAAACACGTCGAGCACGTCCACCAGCGCCCCCGCCCGGTGCGCCGTCGCGAACATCACGATCGTCTTGTCCTCGCCCGTCCGCTTGGCCGGCTGCAACCCCAGCACCAAGAACCGCGTCGTGTTGTGCGGGTTCTCCTCGACGTTCGGCACCAGGATCGGCACCCGGTAGAGCTCCGCCGCCAGCGTCGAGCCGATCGCCGCCGCCCCGGGCTCCTCAGCCGCCAGCTCCGCCGCCCGGCTGCTGCTGGCGACCGGGACCGTCTTGGCCAGCAACCCCGTTTCCATCAGCCACGGCTTGCACTGGTCGAAGACCTCGGGCTTCGAGTAGACCTTCGCGATCTGCTCCAGCGGTCCGCGCGACAGCAGGTTGTGGTGGATCCGCAGGTTGATCTCCGCGCACACCTTCACCGGGCTGTCCAGAAAACTGTCGAGCGTGTCGATCACCCCGCCGATCCGGGAATTCTCCACCGGCACCACCGCAAAGTCCGCTCGCCGCCGCTCGACCTCGCGAAAGACGGCCGGAATGTCCGCCACCGGCTCGAACTCCACCGAGCTGCCGAACCTCGCCGTCGCCGCCAGGTGCGAGAAGCTGCCCCGCGGGCCCAGGTAGGCGATCCGTTGCGGCCGCTCGAGCGCAATCGTCCCGCTCATCAGCTCGCGGTAGATCGCCTGGAGGACGTGATCGGGGAAGGGGCCGGCGTTCAACCCGCGCAGCTTCTCGTAAACCTGCTTCTCGCGGTCGGGGGCGTAGATCGGCGTGCCGTCCCGGGCCTTGATCGCGCCGATCTCGGCCGCGATCTGGCCGCGCTCGCTGATCAGCCGGACGATCTCCCGGTCGAGCTCGTCGATTCGCTGCCGGCAGGCGGCCAGGCGTTCGGCGTTGTTGTCGGGCGGCTGGTTCACGGTCCGTTCCTGAAGCCGGGATCGCGGTTTTGGCACGCGTTGTGCGCGGCGGTATGATACCACACGTCGCGGCCGGCTCGCGAGCGACGACCACCGCCGCGTCGCGCGTCCCGACGGCCGTGAACGCGAGCACGGCATGACCGCGACGACGGCGTGATCACAACCACGGGCGACTAGCTCAGTTGGCTAGAGCATCTCGTTTACACCGAGAGGGTCGGGGGTTCGAGTCCCTCGTCGCCCATCGACTCGCCATTCCCCCACCAGGCGAACCCCGGCCGCAAGCCGCCGGCCAACCGCTGACCGCCGGCCTGCTCGCACCGCCTGTCGTACCGCCGCTATAAAAACCGTTCGGCATTGCAATCGACAGTCGGTCCCGCCGGACGCTAGACTACGGTTCGTCTAAAGTGAGAGGACAGGTCGTCTAGGGTTCCTGGACGGGGTGCGTGGGCGATGGACGCCGGGCTGCTGCACAGCGCGATGACCGCGGTTGAATGGCTGCAAGGCGGCTACTGGGTCTGCCTGATTGTCGGCGGCGGCCTCGTGCTGCTCTCGCTGCTCGGCGGCGGTGACGACCACGGCGCCGGCGACTTCGAGCTCGACGCCGACGGCCTCGGAAAGCTCGACCTGCCCGACGATGCCATCCTCGACCTCCCGCGCGGCGCCGCCGCCCTCGATGCCGACACCGTCTTCGAGACCGCCGGCGACGCCGATCGCTCCACCGCCGGCGACGTCGCCCATGGCCCCGACCCTGCGGCCGCTGACGGCGCGCTGAGCCACCTCTCCCAATGGCTCAGCCTGCGTTTCGTCGTCTACTTCGCCAGCATGTTCGGCGCCGCCGGCGTGGTCCTGACCTCCTTCACCGCCTTCGCGCCCTCCGCCGTGCTGGTGGTCGCCCTCGTCGCCGGCATCGCCGTCGGCCAGTTCGCCCACCAGTTCTGGCGCTACGTCCTCCGCTCCGGCGGCAACAGCGCCCCGCGCCCGGAAGACTACGTCCGCCGGCTCGCACGCGTCACCGTAACGCTCGGCCCGCAAAGAATCGGCGAGGTCGCGGTCCAGGTCGGCCGCACCCAACGCTTCATCCCCGCCGTCGCCGTGACGACGACCGACCCGCTCGAAAAAGGCACCGACGTCGTGGTCGTCGCTTACCGGGCCGGCGTGGCCCAGGTGATCACGCGCGCCGCCTACGAACAACGCACCACCAGCCAAGGAGAAAGCGGATGACAGGCCTCCTGCTCGCGGAGCTACCCGTCGTGTTCATGGTCATCGGCGGGATCGGCCTCTTCCTGATCATCGCGATCATCTGGGCGACCGTGCAGCTCGTCGTCGTCGGCAGCCCCGACGAGATGCTGGTCATCGCCGGCAAGCGCCAGCGCGACGGTTCCGGCTACCGCACCGTCATCGGCGGGCGCACGTACGTCATCCCGGTTTTCGAGAAGGTCGCCCGGATCAGCCTCCGCAACCTCCAGGTCGAGCTCCAGGTCAAGGCCCAGTCCGGCGGCGGCAAGATGCTTCCCGTCATCGTCACCGGTGTCGCCAACGTCAAGGTCTCGAGCAACCCGTCCGAACGCGGCAACGCCATCGAGCGCTTCCTCGGCCAGCCGCTCGCCGAGCTCCAGCGGGTCGCCCGCGAGACGCTCGAGGGCGGCCTCCGCGCCGTCATCGGCAAGATGACCCCCGAGGAGATCGTCGAGGACCGCGACAAGTTCGTCGCCACCGTGATGGCCGAGGTCTCCGACGACTTCCGCAAGCTCGGGCTGCTGATCGACTCGGTCAACATCCAGAACGTGCACGACGAGGACCAGTACCTCGAGTCGATCGCCCGCAAGGCGCGGGCCGCCGTCCTCTCCGAAGCCCGCAAGGCCGAGGCCCAACGTGCCGCCGAGGCCATCCAGAAGGAAGCCGAAGCCGACGCCGCCGCCCGCCGCGCCAAGGCTGAGCGCGACGCCGAGGCCCGCCTCACCGAAGCCCAGTCCCACCAGAAAGCCGAGGAAGCCCGCTACACCGCCGAAACCGCCATCGCCGAGGCCCAGAACCAACTCCGGATCCGCCAAGCCGAGCTCGCCCGCGAAGCCGCCCTCAAGGAAGCCGAGCAGCAGGAAGCCGCCGCCAAGTCC
>CAZCKC010000187.1:0-5767 GCA_964499235.1 uncultured Planctomycetales bacterium
TTTTGTTGCGGGGGTGTGGCGTCGGGTGTTCTCCTCCCCCCCCCCCCCCCCCCCGGCGGGGGGGGGCGGGGGGGGGGGGGGGGGGGGGGGGAAGCCCGCCGATGGCCCCGATGCCGTACTCCTCGATCTCGGGCATGAGGGCGAGCACGGTCGTGCGGAAGACCAGGAACTCGCTGAGTTGCTCACCGCCGGAGCGGACGAAGACCGGCTCGTCGGCGCCGGGCGGCGTCCACATCCAGTAGGCCTCGGGCTCGATCTCGGCCACCATGCCCCGGGCGGCCGTGTCGTTCCGCGCCCCGTTCTCGATCGGCTGCCACGCGTGGTGGCTGTTGGCGGCGATGATGAAGTTCCGCAGCGCGGCCGGCGCCGGCGGAGCGTCGTTGGGGTACGCCGTCATGCCGGTCGCAAAGACTCGCCACAGGCCGTCGCCGCTGAGGAGCTTGACCCCCTCGGCCTCGAACTGCGCGAGCAGCCCCTCCTCCGCGTTCGGCCGCGGCCAAACGACGAGGTACACGTGCGTCTCGCCCTGGATCGCGAAGGTGTGGCGATCGGGTTCGCGCCAGTTCAGCGGCCCGGTGGCCGGCAGCGCAGCCGGCGCCGCGTTCGAGCCGACGAAGGCGGCTTCGGCGCCGGTCGGCACGGCGGTGTAGAGCGCGTAGTTATGCTCGCTCGAGATGATCGCGGTCACGTCGATGGCACGCGTCGCGGGTGCGATGAGCACCAGCAGGAGCGCGAAGAGGCTGACCCGCATCATGGCACATACCCTCACTCCCGGCGAAGGAAACTTGGTGTGCTGACCGACCTGGCGGTGGGGCGTTGAGAGGTCGCCGGTCGGCGGACTGGATGGGAGCCGTCCGAGCAAGGTCCGCTTGCGGTGAATTCAAACAACAGTAGGCGCGCCCCGAAAGCGGGTCCATACGAATCCGGCCTCAGTGCCCCGGTGCCGGGCGGACCGGCGACCGGAAGCCCGCGCAAGGCGCTTTATCGGGAGAACCCCGAAAGCAACGGCCGCAACGTCCAAAGGTTATCAGCGTGGCGAATGACGATGCGCTGGGCGGTTTTGATGGGCGCAGTGCTTCGAATGGGAAAGCACGCTGCGGCGGCAGGTGTGTGCCGCGCCGCGCGGCAGTCTCACATCACGGCCGACTT
Source organism: uncultured Planctomycetales bacterium (assembly GCA_964499235.1). Lineage (GTDB taxonomy): Bacteria > Planctomycetota > Phycisphaerae > UBA1845 > Fen-1342 > JAFGRR01. The sequence goes on from CAZCKC010000187.1 coordinate 1,150, forward strand.
GGAGTGCAGCAGGTCGCGGAGCCAGGTGCGCAGCTGCTCGTCCTGGCGGGCGAGCGACTTGAACCGTGCGATCGACTGGAGCAGCGCCGGGCGACTGATCTTCGCCCGCTTCGCGTCGCGCTCCGCCCGCGCCAGCGTCATCGCCCCCCACGCGATCGGCAGGCCGCAGAACCAGCGCAGTTCGGCCGCATGCGCCGGCAGCGCCAGCACGAAGTCGACGCCCTGGGACAAGCTCATCCGCGCCTCGGCCAGTGCCAGGCGATAAATCTCACTCGCATCGAGCGTGCCAGCGTCGGTGACCGGCAGGTAGCGGCGCCCCTGCGTCGAGTCCTTCAGGCTGTCCTTGATCACGTTGACCAGCTGGAGCCCGATGCCGAGCTCGACCGCGAGGTCGCGCAGCTTGAGCAGATGCGGCGCGCGCAGGTAGTGCGCCATCATCCGATTCAGCAGGATCCCCACCACCCCCGCCACGTAGTAGCAGTACTCGCGCAACTCCGCGGCCGAGGTGATCGCGGGGTACGCCCGGCCGCGCTCCGCGGCCCGCGCCATGAACTGCTCGACGCCGAACATCATCTCGCGGGCGCCGGCGTAGGCGGCGGCGCGGTACTCCGGATCGAGCGCCCGCAGCCGCGCGATCACCCGCGGCAACTCCTGCATCAGCAGCTGCTCGGACGCGCTGTCGCCGATCGGCCGCGTGAGGCTTTCGGGCACGGCCACGCTGTCGTCGGCCAGCACCGCGCGCAGCTCGGCGAAGTGCGCCCGCCGCTCGGCGTCGCTTAGCGGCACGTAGTCTTCGAGCGTGTCGACCACCCGCATCAGCAGGTACGCCAGCCCGACCGGCTCGACGAGCTCGTCGGGCAGCATCGGGATCACGACCGCGTAGGTTCGCGAGACCCCCTGTAGATGCTTGTTGAGAAAGCCGTCCATGCGCGTCCGGGCCTCGGGGTGAGCGTCCTACGCTTTTGGCTGCACCGCGCGGCGGGCTGGCGCGCGGGCCTGCGACTTCAGCAGGTCGCGATCGACCTGCACCGCACGCCGGGTCGCCTCCGTGATCGCCGCGACGTCGATGCCGGCTTCGGCCAGCTGCTGCGCCCGCGAGCCATGCTCATAAAAGGCGTCGACCGCGTGGCCGAGGCGGATGACGTTGTCGGTCGGCAGGCCGAGCTGGTTGGCCGTCTCGAGCACCGCGCTGCCGAAGCCGCCCGCCACCGAGTGGTCCTCGATCGTCAGCACCGGGCCGCCCTGCGTGATCGCCTGCGTGACCATGTCCCGGTCGAGCGGCTTCGCAAAGCGGGCGTTGATGACGCTGACGTAGATGTCCTCGGCCTCGAGCACTTCGGCCGCCTGCAACGCGTCGGCCACGGTCGAGCCGTAGGCCAGCAGCGTCCCGTCCGGCCCTTCCTTCAGGAGGCTGGCCTTGCCGAGCTCGAACGCCGGCGCGCTCGGCAGCGGATCGGGCACGACGTCCCGCGGGTAGCGCAACGCCACCGGCTGCGGCAGCCGGTTGGCGAAGTCGAGCGCCAGCGCGAGTTCGGCCTCGTCGGCCGGCGCGGCCACCACCATGTTCTGGAAGCCGCGCAGGTACGAGATGTCGAGATAGCCGTGGTGGACGGCGCCGTCGCCGCCGACCAGGCCGGCCCGATCGAGGCAGAACGTCACCGGCAGCTTCTGGAGCACGACCTCCTGAAAGACCTGATCGAACGCCCGCTGGAGGAACGTCGAGTAGATGCAGACGACCGGCTTCAGCCCGCTTTTCGCCATGCCGGCCGCGATGTCGACGGTCGAGCTCTCGGCGATGCCGCAATCGAGGACGCGGTCGGGCAGCACCTGCTGCACCTGCGCGAGCCCGGTGCCATCGGGCATGGCCGCGGTGAGGGCGTAGACCAGCGGATCGCGCCGCATCAGGTCGATGAGCTTCTTGGAGAAGGCGCCGGTCCAGCTTTCGCGGTTGCTCTTGACCACCTCGGCCGAGTCGCCGTTGATGTTCAGCTTGCCGGGGCTGTGGAACGTGCAGGGATCCTTGAGCGCGAAGCTGCACCCGCGACCCTTCTCGGTGTGCACGTGCAGCAGCACCGGGTGGTCGACATTCTTAAGGAACTTCAGGACGGTGATCAGCTCGCCGAGATCGTGGCCTTCGACGGGCCCGACGTAGACGAAGCCGAGTTGCTCGAAGATCTGGTGCGGCGAGACCGTCGCCTTGAGCCCCTCCTTCACGTGCTCGAGGATCTCCGCCATCCCGGAGCCGACGACCGGGACCTGCCGCAGCGTGCCGGCGACCTTCTTCTTGACTTCCTCGTACAACCCGCTGGTCCGGAACCGGGCCAGGTGCGAGGCCAGCCCGCCCTGCGTCTTGGCGATCCCCATCGAGTTGTCGTTCAGGATCGTGAGGAACTGCCGCTTCAGCGTGCCGGCCTGGTTCAGCCCCTCGAACGCCACGCCGTTGACGATGCTCGCGTCGCCGACGAGCGCCACGGTCCGGTTGTCGCGCCCCAGCACTTGGTCGCCGCGGGCCATCCCGACCGCCGTCGCGATCGCCGTCCCCGCGTGCCCGACGTCGAAGAGGTCGTAGTGGCTCTCGGCCGTGCTGGGGAAGCCGCTGACGCCGCCGCGCTTGCGGAGGTTATCGAAGCCGGCCTGCCGCCCGGTGAGCAGCTTGTGGACGTAGCACTGGTGCCCGACGTCCCAGAGGAGCCGGTCGCGCTCGAAGTCGAAGATCGTGTGCAGGGCGATCGTCAGCTCGACCACGCCGAGGTTGCTGGCCAGGTGGCCCCCACTGGCGCTCACCGACGAGATGATCCGCTCGCGCACCTCCTGGGCAAGGCGAATCAGCTCGTCGCGCGTCAGCGTGCGGAGATCGGCGGGCGACTGGATCGTTGACAGCAGTGAAGCCATCGCGGCTCCCCAATCAGGAGTGGCTAACCCATTGATTTATAAACCGTTAATTGTGACGCGTGAAGACAAACTCTGCCAGTTCCCGCAGGCGGCCGCCCGCAGGTCCGAGTACCGGCAAGCTGGCGACCGCCGCGTCGATTTCCTGCCGCGCCCGCCGCCAACTTTCATCAACCCCGAAAACCGCGGGATAAGTCTGCTTGGCCACATCGGCATCTTTACCGGCTCGCTTGCCCAGTTCCGCCGTCGAACGCGTCACGTCCAGCAAATCGTCCACGATCTGAAACGCCAGCCCGAGGTGCCGCCCGTAACGCTGCACCGCCGTGATGACAGTTTCGTCCGCCGCCGCACTCAGGGCCCCCATCCGGCAGGCGGCCTCCAGCAGCATGGCCGTCTTGTGCGCGTGAATGAACTCCACCCGCTCGCGGTCGGCGGGCTGGCCTTCGCCGGCGATGTCGGCGGCCTGCCCTTCGACCATCCCGAGGCTGCCGTGACTCAGGGTTTCCACCAGGGCCCGGTTGATCTCCGGTGAAGTCTCCGACTGCGCAAGCAACGCGAATGCATGCGTTACGAGCCAATCGCCCGCCAGGATCGCCAACGCCTCGCCAAAAACCTTGTGGCTGGTCGGCTGCCCGCGACGGAGGTCGTCGTCGTCCATCGCCGGCAGGTCATCGTGGATCAGCGAGAAGGTGTGGATGCACTCCACCGCCAACGCCGCCGGCCGGGCCGCCGCCAGAGCCCCCCCGCTGGCAGCGCACGCCGCCCGGACCAATATCGGCCGCAGCCGCTTGCCGGGCTGCCCCAGCGAGTAGGCGACGGCTTCGAGGACCCGGCTCGAGGGGTGGGCGCCGGCCGTCACCTCGCGGAGGTGGTCGGCGATCCACGCGTCGCAGGCCGCCCGCTCGGCGGCCAGCCACTCCTGGAAGGTCGGGCTCAGGACATCGCTGGTCATGACAGCTCACCGGATCCTCGGCTTGCACCCGGGGCTCCGGACCGCGGGCGATTGGGGGAGAATAACCGCATGGTCCCAGCGTTTGCCAGCGTTTCGGACACGGGAACGGCCCGCCGGGGCGGCCGCTGCGCTTGCCGGGAGGCCGGCGGAGCGGGATCATGCCAAGGGCTGATGATGTCCGACCCGATTACGCCGCAAATGGTGTTGGCAGGCTACGCCGGCGGCATCTTTCCGATGGCCGACCCCGACGGCGAGATCTATTGGTACAGCCCGGACCCCCGCACCGTCTTCGAGTTCGACCGCTTTCACGTCCCCAAGTCGCTGCGCCCGGTGCTGAAGCAGAAGCGCTTCGAGATCCGGGTGAACACGGCGTTCGCGGAGGTGATCGCGGCCTGCGGCGAGCGCGACGAGGGGACCTGGATCTCGCCGCAGATCGCCGCGCTCTACACGGAGGTGCACCGGGCCGGTTTTGCCCATTCCGTGGAGACGTGGCAAGACGGTCAGCTGGTCGGTGGGCTGTACGGCGTCACGCTGGGCGGGGCGTTCTTTGGCGAGTCGATGTTCCACCGCGTGCGGGACGCGTCCAAGGTTGCGCTGGTGAAGCTGATGGAGCGGTTACAGGCGCGCGGCTACACGCTGGTCGACACGCAGTGGTCGACCCCCCACCTCGCCCGCTTCGGCGCGGTGGAGATCCCCCGGGCGGAGTACCTGGAGCGGCTCGACCACGCGCTGAGGCAACGGTGCACGTTTCGCGATCCGTGAGCGCCGGCGTGCGCC
>CAZCKC010000188.1:0-5667 GCA_964499235.1 uncultured Planctomycetales bacterium
CACATCATCAATAACGCCTCGATCGCCGGGCACAAGGTCTTCGGCGGGGCGGCCGTCTATTGCGCCACCAAGTTCGCCGTCCGCGCCCTGAGCGAAGGCGTCCGAATGGAGTCGCAAGGCAAGCTGCGCTCCACGATCATCTCCCCCGGCGCGATTGCGACCGAGCTGCCCGACCACATCACCGACCAGGACATCAAGTCGGGCATGGAGCCCGTCCTCAAGCTCGCCATCGCCCCCGAAGCCATCGCCCGGGCCGTCGTCTATGCCGCCAGCCAGCCGCCCGACGTCGACGTCAATGAGGTCGTTGTCCGACCCGCCGCCCAAGAGCTCTAAGCAACGCCGGGGCGCTCGGCGTCGCCCACGACCCGCCGCCCGGTGCCGCCCCGGACGCCCGGCCGGGTCAGGCGACCGCCCCAGGGCAAACACCTGACCAACCCGGAAAAAGCAGAAGGCCCGCCGACATGTGCGCCGGCGGGCCTTCGCGTTGGTTTGGGCTGCTGAAACGACAGCCACGTTCGCTGCGTCTCAGCAGCCTAAAGTTTATCACCTATCACGGATCACCTCCTTTCAAAACCGGGTCACCGCCTAGGGCCTGTGCGGGTGGTGAGCCGGCACGCCCTAGCTGTGCCCATCCGCCGACCGTCGCCAGCGGACACGCCAGGCAACACATCCTGTGCCGCCTGGTGGAGTCGTCCGGACGCCGAGGCTCTACCCGTGACGAGCGAGGGCGCCACCCAAAGAGCAACTCCACGACCGAATTTTCGCCCTCCCGCCTCGTCGGTCAAGCCTTTTTCCGACAAAAATTTTCCGGCCGCGCCGCTGCCCCGCGCCGGCCAGACGACCCCCGCCAGCACCACGCGGCGCCCGCTGACGGCTCCGAATGCGTACCAATGGGGTCTCAATGAATGCGAGGGATTTTGTCCAATCGTTGGTAAATCCGACTTGTTTTGCGCTTGAAAGTAGGGGTAGCTTATGGCCAGCGGTCGTGGCCGCTGGGAACGAGAAGAGGAGCATGCGAATGGCGTCATCGGCAGACAAGATCGAGGCCGCGTGCAGCGGCTGCGGCGCGGCCTTTCGCGTGCCGGCCACGGCGGTGGGGCGAAAAGCCCGCTGTCCCAAGTGTCAAACCGTCTTCCAGGTCGAGGAGCCCGCACTCGCCGATGACGTCGAGGACGACGGCGACGACCTGCTGTCAGCCCTCGGCGACGGCGAGGCAGCCGCGGCCGCGGTGCCGGCCGCAAGCGGCCAGCCGCGGTGCCCGGCGTGTCACGCCGAACTCGCCAACGACACCCGGCTGTGCACGAGTTGTGGGCTCGACATGCGTACCGGCCGGACGCGGCACGGTGCCAACACTTCAAGCGCCCCCGCGGCCGGCGCCGCGTTGAAGGGCGGCTTGGCAGCGCTGGCCGGCGCCGGTGGCGGCATCACCGTTGGCACGACGCTTGCCATCCTCGGCGCCACGGTCGGCGCAGCGATCTGGTTCGGCGCGGCGCTGGCGACCAACTATGAGATCGGCTGGATCGCCTGGGGCATCGGCGCACTGGCGGGCGGTGGCATGGCTCTGGGCATGCGCGGCGGTTCGCCCGTCGGAGGCGCCGTCGCGGCGATCGTCGCCGTTGGCGGCATCCTGCTCGGGAAGGTCATCGTCTTCTCCTGGGTCTTCGGAACGGCGGATGACTGGGGCGCCCCAATGGCGGTCGCCGAGGGGACGCGCCTGTCATTGGTGGAACACTACGTCGTGGTCGGGTTCGCAAACTCGACGCTTTCCGCGGACGCGTCGGACGCCGAGTGGGAGGCCGAGGAAGCGCGAATGATGCAAAGTGCCCAGCGACGTGTCGACGCGATGAGCGAGGCCGAGTTTGAGGAGGCGGTCGTCGAGGCGCAGCGCGACGCGCTGGCGCGCGAGCTTGCGTTCGCCAACGTCGCCGATACAGCCTTCGCCGACCCTCAATTCGAAGCGCGGTTCGATGCGGCCTACCAAGCGGGCTTGGCCGAGACGGCACGCGTGCCGGCGGAAGAGCTCCCAGCCCGGATCGAGGCGGTCGCACGCTCGAGCGCGGGGTCCGCCTCGTCAAACTGGGGCGCCTCGTTCGTCGCCTGGAGCTTCGGCTGGATGGACCTGCTGTTCTTCGGGCTGGCGATCTTCACCGCGTTCAAGCTCGGATCGGGAGTGGGCAGCGCCTAGTGGCCGCTGCATGTCAGCACGCTACTTCCCCTGGTACTCGCAGCTCGCTGTGCACGTCTCATGCACGACGATCGCGGTGAGTTGCGGCAGTTCCGGCCGGATCCGCTCCCAGAGCCACCGCGCCAAATTCTCCGACGTCGGGTTCGCCAGCCCTTCAATCTCGTTGAGGTAGTAGTGATCGAGCCGGTCGATTACGGGCTTGCAGACCCGCTTGATCTCGCCGTAGTCGACCAGGTAGCCGCGGTCCGTGTCCACCGCGCCGGCCACGATCACCTCGAAGCGGAACGAGTGCCCGTGCAGCCGCCGACACTTGTGCCCGTCCGGAAACGTCGGCAGGTCGTGCGCCGCCTCGAACGAAAACTCTTTGCGTAACCGAACGTGCATATCCGTCACGACTACCTTGAATAGCCTCCGCCTCACGGGCCGCCCGCCGGTGCCCACGCCCAAACACCCCGGGCCCTAAACCCCGCGCGCCATCGGCGACCAGATCATCTTATGCAACTGCAGGTTCACCCGCACGTTCAGCCGATCCGCCAGCAGCCAGGTCACCAGCGCCTCCGGCTCCAGCCGCCCATGCACCGGCCCCGCCAGCACCGCACACCGCTGCGTCAAGTCGAACCGCGTCACCACGTCCCGCATGTACTCGTAATCCACCCGGTCGGCCAGCACGAACTTCACCTCGTCCCGGCCGGTCAGCAGCTCGAGGTTCGGCCAGTGATTCCGCTGCTCCTCGCCGCTGCCCGGGCACTTCACGTCGACGACCCGCACCACCCGCGGGTCCACGTCCGCGATCGACACCGCACCCGACGTCTCCAGCAGCACCTCCGCCCCGGCGTCGGCCAGCCGCGTCATCAGCGGATACACGGCCGGCTGCAGCAGCGGCTCGCCCCCGGTCACCTGAACCAGCGGACAGTCGTACTCCCGCACGGCCGCCAGAATCTCATCCAGCGTCCGCCATCCGCCCTCGTAGAACGCGTAGGCCGTATCACACCAGGTGCACCGCAGGTGGCAGCCGGTCAGCCGCACGAACACGCACCGCGCCCCAGCCCGCGTCCCCTCGCCCTGGACGGAGTGAAAGATCTCGTTGATGCGTAGCCGGTCGCGCGTAGCCATGCGGCGATTATACGCCGTTTGCCCGGCGTCCATGGAGGGAACCCCGCCCGCATGACGACCCGCCTGCTGCCCCCCGCGACGTTGAGGATTGCCCTCGGCCTTTCGACGTCGCGCTATCCCCGGTGCTCCTTCACGATCCCCAGTACCGCCTCGCCGAAGACCCCCAGCTTCTGCCGCCCGATCCCGTGGATCTGCAGCAGCCCCGCCTTCGTCGTCGGCTGCTGCGCCGCGATCTCGCGCAGCGTCCGGTCGCCGAAGATCACGTACGGCGGCACGTTCCGCTCCTCCGCGACGTCCTTCCGCCACCGCCGCAGCGCGTCAAAGAGCCCGCGGTCCACGTCCGCCCACGACACGGTCGCCGCGCTCCGCGGGGCCCGCCGCTTCGGCTCCGGCTGCACCAAGGTCAACGCCACCCGCTGCTCGCCCCGCATCACCGCCCACGACCGCCCGTTCAGCTTCAGCAGCGGCCGATCACAGTCCGTCACGTCCAGGCACCCGTCCGCCACCAGTTCGTCGATCGCGTGCAGCAGCGTGCTCCGCGGCATCTCCGCCAGCAGCCCGAACGTGCTCAGCGCCGCATGCCCGCACTGCGCCACCAGCTCCGTCTGCTTGCCGCGCAGCACGTCCACCACGTGCCCCCGGCCGAACCGCTGCTCGACCCGCGCCACGCACGACAGGATCTTCTGCGCCAGCTCCGTCTCGTCCTGGGCCGGCGGCAGCTCGCCCAGGCAGACGTCGCACGCCCCGCAGTTCTCCCGCTCGTACGCCTGCCCGAAGTACTCGGTCAGGAAGCGATGCCGGCACATGTGGCCGCGCGTAAACGACTGCATCTCGGCCAGCAGCGCCCGCGCCGCCTGCCGCTGCTCAGTGCCGTTGCTCCCATCGCCCCCGTTACCCGGCTCGTTCATCAGCCGTTCCCACCGCCGCACGTCCGCGGCCGAGTAGAACAGCACGCACTCCGCCGGCTCGCCGTCGCGCCCCGCGCGCCCGGTCTCCTGCTGGTAGTGCTCGATCGAGCGCGGCATCACCGCGTGAATCACCGCCCGCACGTTGCTGCGGTCGACCCCCATCCCGAACGCCACCGTCGCCACGATCACGTTCACCCGCTCGCGCGTGAACTGCTCCTGCGCGAACGCCCGAGCCTCCGGCGCCATGCCCGCGTGATAGCAGGCGGCCGGGTGCCCCGCGCTCGTCAAGTGCTCCGCGAGTTGCTCCGTCTCCCGCCGGCTCAGCGTGTAGATGATCACGCCCTCGTCCCGGTGCCGGTCGAGCACCTCCCCGACCTGGTCGCGTACCCGCTGCCGCGGCAGCAGCCGGTACGTGAGGTTCGGCCGATCAAAACTCCCCACCAGCACCGCCGGCTCGCGGAGGTGCAGCTGCGCCGCGATGTCCTCGCGCACCCGCGGCGTGGCCGTCGCCGTCAGCGCCAGCAACGCCGCCTGCGGAAAATGCCGCCGCAGCGTCGCCAGCCGGCGGTACTCGGGCCGAAAGTCGTGCCCCCAGTGGCTGATGCAGTGCGCCTCGTCGATCGCCACCATCTGCACGTCCAGCGCCCGCGTCAGCTCCAGGAATCGCCGGCTCAGCACCCGCTCCGGCGCCACCATCACCAGCCGGTACCCGCCGGCCGCAATCCGCTGCTCGCGCTCGGCCAGCGCGTCCGCGGTCAGGTTGCTGTGCAATGCCGTGGCCGGATAGCCGACCGCCTCCAGCCCGGCGAGCTGGTCCTGCATCAGCGCGATCAGCGGCGAGACGACGATCACGGTCGTCTCTGTCAGCAGGGGGGGGACCTGGTAGCACAGCGACTTGCCCCCGCCCGTCGGCATCACCACCAGCGTGTCCCGCCCGCTCGCGACCGCCTGGATCGCTTCCGCCTGCAACGGCCGCAGCGTGTCAAACCCCCACACCTCGTTCACGAGGGCGGCGATGCGCTGCGGGTCGGGTGGCGTCATCTCGTCGGCTCGGGTCATCACGATCGAACGGCTGGGCACGGGCGATTAGAATCAGGCTGGCCACACAGCAACGCGTTGCTGCCGTGCTCAGCAGCGTAGAGAAAACGTCGGCGAATGAAAAGGACGCGTCATGCAGCAGTGGACCCTGCCCAAGTTCGGCATCGACAACCTGAAGCGCCAGGACACCCAGCCGCCCACGCCGCAGCCCGGCGAGATCGTCCTCGACGTCAAAGCCCTCAGCCTCAACTACCGCGATTACCTCGTCATCGAAGGGGGCTATAACCCCAATCTGGCGCTGCCGGCCGTTCCGATCAGCGACGCGGCCGGCGTCGTCGCCGCCGTGGCGGACGACGTCACCCGTGTGAAGGTCGGCGACCAGGTCATGACCCACTTCGTCGCCGACTGGATCGACGGGCCCTA
>CAZCKC010000189.1:0-5662 GCA_964499235.1 uncultured Planctomycetales bacterium
TGGCGTCCACGCCGCACATGTCGGTCTCGACGATGGCCACGATCTCTTCGTCGGCAGAGTGCGGGCCGATCTCGCGCAGCGCGATCTCGGCGGCGCGAATGCCGGTGGCCAGGCCGGGACAACTGTGGCCGTGGAACTTGACGGTTCCTTCGATGTCAATTATTTTTTCTCCTTTAATTGATCGTCATACCCGCGCCGTCGGGCCGGTCTTTGGGAGGATCGGCGCACAAGCGGCACAGGCGCTTCCCATCTCGCACCGTCAGATGGGTCTTTAGCACCACGTCCCCACAACCATCGCAGGGAGCGAGGGCCGACGTGACAGGCTCGTCGGGCCATTCGACGGCGACCCGTTGGGTGGAAAAGAGCGCGTCGGCCGGAGCGGCGATCAGCGCGGCGATGCGCTCGTCCAACAGCGCCTGGTAGTGAGCCATCTCTGACATGATTGCTTGCTCTGTTTGAATTCTCTCTTCCAGAATCAGGAACTGGGTATTCTCGGGTATGGCGTCGGGGCGGAGGGCCAGGCGCAGCCCCTCGCCATCGCCGTAGACAAAGGTGTAAACGTGTTTGCCCCAGTCGCGCAGCCGCAGCCGGCAATTACCCAGGGTGCAACCGGTCAGCAGTTGAACCGCGTCCACGGCCGACGTCGTATTTTCGGCGATGACGCGCAGGTTCTGCCAATACATCCGCTCCAGGGTCAGGCGAGCGAGGGCGGTCTGACCGGCCCGGTAGCCGATGGTCAGATCGGGGCAGAGGTGGCCGTGGAAATCGGCGGCGCGTTTCAATGTCATGTCTACCAACATATCGTTTTCATACTCCTCGTCCACCCGAAAGTGGAGCACCCACTGACCGCGCCACAGAAATGGACTTGCTGACCTGGCCAGGTCGCGGTAAAGTGCATAGACCTCGTCGTGGGCGCGCAGCAGGTAGAGCACCGACGGGTCGGACGGCGATGTGCGAAAACGCCCAATGACCTCCGTGACCTCATAGTCGCGATTCCGATGGCGAAAGTAGATGGGCGACTGGAGGGCATTGTCGTACTCTACCGCCACGATCTGCTGGATCGGTTCCACATAGTCGGCGTAAATCTGCCGGAAAATGGCTTCCCTCGTCAGCATGCTGGCTCCTCTTGACAGATATCCATTCAAAAGAACGCTTTCGCCAGCCGGAGCAGCCCCTGCGCCCACGGCGCGCGGTGGGTGATCCCGCTGACGCCATTGGTCCCGTCGGCGTGCTCGACGTACCAGCGGTAGTTGCGCAGCAGCGCCTCCTGGTTGGAATAGCGGGGCTGGAACCCCAGTCGCTCCTCGGCCTTGGCGATCGAAACGAAGGATTCCTTGCCCACCGTCTCATAGATCCACTGGTATAGCGGCGACAGGCCCAATCGCTCCAGCGCCCGCAGCGCCAGGATCGCCGGACCTTCTGGTATGGGAATAATCCGGCGACCATGTCCCGCATAATCTAGGACGGCCTGAAAATCGGCCCGCGGCGCGCCGAATTCCCTGGCGCCGATGTTAAAGGCGTCGTTCACCGTCTCGCGCGACAGGGTGGCGCACAGCCAGATCGCCTGGCACAGATCCTCCACGTCCAGGAGCTGGTACGGATTGTCGCCCCGCCCCAGGATGGGAAAGTGTTTGCCGTCCCTGGCCCATTCGTACAGCAGCGCGAACACGCCCAGCCGCTCCGGCCCGATGAAGGACTTGGGGCGCAGGATGGGCAGGCACATGCCCTGGCGCCGGTATTCCTCGCACACCTGCTCGGCCAGCACCTTGGCCTCGCCATAAGGCCCCACGCCCTGTAGCGGGTCGGTCTCTAGCAGAGGATGATGGTCGGGGATGCCATAGACGGCCGTGGACGAGATGTGGATCACCCGCTCCACGTTTTTTCGAAGCGCCTCTTCCAGCACGATGCGGGTGCCGTCCATCTCGGTGGAGAATATATCGGCCGGCGCGTACAGCGGCAGGGCCGCCGCCGCGTGGACGACGACGTCCACGCCCTCAAGCGCCGATTGCACCGCCCGCGCGTCGCGGATGTCGCCCGTGATCGCCCGCACACGGCCCGCCACGTCCGGATAGTCGAGCGGCGCGATGTCCAGCGACGCCACGCGCTGCCCCCGCGCCAGCAGGTAGCGGATCAGGTTGATGCCCAGGAAGCCGGCGCCGCCGGTGACGAGGTAGGCTTTCGGCGGATGGCTCATCCTGTTTCCTCCAACGATTGGAGGGCAGCGTCGAGCGCCTGGTTGCAGGCGGCCATGCGCGCCGCCGCGGCCTCGATCTGCCGCGCGCTCTCGTCCCGGCCTATTTCCGCGGCGCGCGCCGCCCACTGCCGGAAGCCGTCGGCGTGATCATCGTTGTGCGCGATCCAGTAGGGCAGCAGGACGCGCAGCTTGGCCAGGTTGTCAGTTGGAGTTTCCCCCTCGTGCGCGTGATCGTGGTGGTGATGATGGCCATCGTGCTCTTCTGTACACATCGTTTACCTCCGTTTTATTCAACGTATCCCTTCCAATGCTTGGAGGGCCGCGTCGAGCGCCTGATTGCAAGCCGCCATGCGCTCGGCTGCCTCAATGATCTGCTGCGCGGTCTCGTCCTGGCCGTTGGCCTGGATGTGCAGGGCCCACTGCCGAAAGCCATCGGCGCGGCTCTGGTTGCGCGCGATCCAGTGGGGCAGCAGGGCGTAGAGCATCGCCCAGTCAACGAGCACCATGCGCCCCCCGTGTTGTGGGTAGACCAGGTCGGTGGTCTGTTCGAGATTGTGCGTTTGATTCACGTGCACGCTCCTTAAAGACAACTGGCTCACAACGTGATCGTCCGATCGCAGATGCGCGCCAACAGCGGGCTTTCGTGGCTGATCGCCAGCACGCCCACCCGATGCCGCCGGGCGTGGTCCAGCACGACGCGCCAGATCTGCGCCTGGGTGTTGGCGTCGAGCATGGTCGTCATCTCGTCGGCGATCAGGTAGCGCGTCTGTGGCCCGAGAGCGCGCGCCACGGCAAAGCGTTGCAGCTCGCCGCCGCTCAGTTCGTGCGGCCAGCGCGTCAGCCAGAGCGTTTCGATGTTGAGCGCCGCCAACAATTCCGCCGCGGGCGTGTAGCCTTCGTTTAGCGCCTGGGCCATCCGCCAGCGGGGATTGATCGCCAGCTCGGGATGCTGAAAGACAAGCTGTACCGGGCAATAGCCACGACGGGGCAAGGGTTGCCCGTCCACCTGCACCTGGCCCGCGCCGGCCGGCAGGTAGCCGGCCAGGAGTTTGGCCAACGTCGTCTTGCCCTGCCCGCTGGGCCCGCTCAGGCCGACGACCTCGCCGGGCGTCACCGAGATCGAGAGATCGCGCAACACCCATGGCTGGCGCGGGCCGTACCGGAATCCGAGGTCTTTTCCTTCAAGCATGGATGCACCTCACCCGACCATCGCGCACCGGCCGCAGCGCCGGCCGCGCCGCTTGGCATTCCGGCGTCGCCTGCCGGCAGCGCGCGGCGAACAGACAGCCCTCCGGCAGCGCGTCGGGCAGGGGCTGAGCGCCGGGGAGCGGCGTAAAGTCATTTTGCGGCAGGGCGCGCCACAGGGACCGGGTGTAGGGATGGCGCAACGCCTCCCCCCGGCCGGCAAAGTCTCCCGCCGCGGCCACTTCCAGCGTGGTCCCCGCATAGAACACGGCCACCCGGTCGGCCACCGTCAGCGCCGCGCCGATGTCGTGGGTGATGAGCAACACGGCCCGGCCCTCCTCGGCCAGCTCGCGCAGGTGACGCAACGTCTCGGCGACCACCTCCGGGTGTAGACCCGGGGTTGGCTCGTCGGCGATGATCAGCGCCGCGTCGCCGACCGTGGCCGCGGCGACCAGCACCCGACGCGCCATCCCGCCCGAAACCTGAAATGGGTAGAGCGCGGCGGCCGCATCCGGCAGGCGGTAGCGACGAAAGGCGGCCTGCTGCGCCGCATCGGCAATGCCGTCCAGCCCGCTCAACTCGGCGGCGCGGCGCACCTGTCGCCCGACGCGCATGAGTGGATCGAGAAAAGCCACCGACTGGGGGATCAGCGCGATCTGTTTGCCGCGCAGCGCCGCCTGGCGCGCGGGGGTCAGCGCCTCTCCCTGGAAATGCATGTCGCCCGTGACGCGGGCGTTGCGCGGCAGAATGCCCAGCACCGCGTGGGCCAGCAAGCTCTTGCCCGAGCCACTCTCGCCGACCACGGCCGTCAACTGTCCGCTTTCGACGTCCAGATCGAGGCCGGTGATGGGGGTAAATTCCCGCCGCTGTAGCCCGGTCGTGTACATCGAGAAAGTGATGGATAGATCGCGTACAGATAACATCGCTTACTCCTGGGACGTCCTGGGGTCGATCAGGGCGCGCACGCTCTCGCCCAACACGTCGAACGCCTTGACCATGACCAGCAGCGCCAGGCCGGGCAACACGGCCAGCCACCAGCGCCCGGTCGAAAGATGGCGCATTGATTCAGAGAGAATGATGCCCACCGCCGGCTGGTGCGGCGACAAGCCGATCCCGATGAAGGTGATCCCGGCCTCGTGCAGGATGGCGTGCGGAAAGAGCAGGATCAGGCCCACGATGAACTGGGGCAGCAGGTGCGGCAGGATGTGATAGCGCGCGACCCACCACCGCGAGCGGCCCAGCCGGGCGGATAGGTGCACATAGTCGGCGGCCTTGAGTTGCAGCACTTCCGCGCGGATGATGCGCGCCAGGCCGGTCCAGTGGGTGGCCGTCACCGAGGCCACCACGCCGGCCAGCCCGCCGCCCAGGGTGAACGAGATCAGGATCAGCGCCACCAGGTGCGGCAGGCTCATAAAGAGGTCGATCAGCCAGGTGATGGCCGCGTCCACTTTGCCGCCGAGCGTGGCCGAGACCATGCCCAGCAGCAGGCCCAGCCCGGCGCTGAACACGCTGGCGCTCAACCCGACGGCCAGGCTGATCGTCAAGCCGCGCAGGGTGCGGGTGAGCATATCTCGCCCCATCCAGTCGGTGCCAAAGGGATGCGCCCAACCGGGCGCCTGGTTGCGCGCCTCCAGGTGGGTTTCCAGCCCCGTCGCGCCCAACGCCTGGCCGAGCGCGACGATGCCCACCAAGAGAAGCAGGCTCAGGCCGGCCGCCCATATCGTTCGTCGCCGCCGGTTGCCCGCGCTGCCACGCTCGCGTTGGCCTATCATAGCGATTCTCCCAGGCGAATGCGCGGGTCGAGCGCTCGGTAGACCAGGTCGGCCAGGGTGTTGCCGGTGAACACAAAGACCGCGCTAAAGAGCACGATCCCCAGCAGCAGCGGCACGTCGCCGCGCAGCCCGGCCTGGGTGGTGGCCTGCCCCAGCCCGGGGTAGGCGAACACCTGCTCGGCCAGCACCGAGCCGCCGAACAGCTCGCTCAACGAGGCGAATTGGAGCGTGATGGCCGGCAGGGCAATGTTGCGCAGGCCGTGCAGCCAGACCACGCCGCGCGGCGTCTCCCCCTGGGCGCGGGCAAAGAGCACGTAATCGCTGTTCAACACGCCGATCAGCTTCTGGCGGGTGTGCAAGGCTACGTTAGCGGTACCCAGGATGCTGAGGGTGGCCGCCGGCAAGAGCAGGTGGTGCAGGCGTTGGAGCCACGTCACCTCTTGCGCCGGAACGCCCGGCGGGGCCGCGCAGCAGACCGGCGTCCACTTGAGCGCCACCGAAAAGACGATCA
>CAZCKC010000190.1:0-5482 GCA_964499235.1 uncultured Planctomycetales bacterium
GGTTCCGCCGCGGTGCCCACCGCCGTCACGCCGAGCGCGACGCCGTCCGCGGCCGGCGCCTGCTGGTGTCCGAGCGCGTCCAGTTCGGGCAGCCCCCCACCCCCCGCGCCGGCCCGGCGGGGGGCCGCCGGGGGCAGGTGGACCAGCGTGGTCAGCTCGGCCGCGTTGACCAAAAAACCGGGGCGATACACCGCCCCGTCGCTCAACAGGCGCGGCAGCGCCTGGGGACCGGGGTGCGCGCGGTAATCGTCCGCCTGCAGCCAGCGCAACTGGCGCCCGCCGTGCTGCACCAGGCCACTGAAGGCCGTGAGCTGGGCGAGATACGGGGCGTCCGGCGCAGCGCCGGTGACGGCGACCCGCAGGGCCGCGGCGAAGATCGCCCGGTCGTTGTCGGCCTTCACGTCAATCTCGCGGGCGACCACGTGGCGGTCGGCGGACGGCACGTCCTGCGGGTACCGGCTGAGCGCGGCGGTCTCGTTCAGGCGCTTGGCGGTGTACTCGAGGTCGTGCAGCATCTCGATGTTGCGGTGCCAGTCGTGCGCCGGGTCAGCGGGTTGGAAGACCACCTGGTAGATCCCCTCGCAGTCGGTCGGCAGCTGGTGCAGCGCCGTCAGCACCGTTTTCAGCGGTGAAGCGCCCACGTCGCCGGGACGCGTCAGCCGATGCCAGTACGGCGGGGGCGGGTAGTAGTCCCGCAGTTGCACCGCCGCGGGCGAACACGGCCGAGGGTCGGGCGCGGCCGCGGGCTGCAGCACCGCGTGCTCGAAGGTCCCAGCGAACGCAGCCTCGAGCAGCGGCTGATCGCCGGTACGAACCCGCAGCTGCAGGCTGACTGCCGTCTGGTTGCCCCGCAGCGTGAACACGGCTGGCGCTCGCAGCCCGCTCAGCTGCCGCAGCCAGATTTCCGCCTGCGGCCAGGCGGGCGCCCGGTCGGGGTCGGCCAGGACGACGTAATCCGCTGTGCTGCCCGCCCAGACGGCGGTGGCCGCGGGCGCGGGGGGCGGGGTGGCAACGCCCAGAGGGGTGTAGGGTGGTTCGAGCGGCACGGGCGTGGCCGCGCGCGCCGGCGTGCAGCCCTTGACGGCCTCCACCTGGAGTTGCCGCTGCAGCGCCTGGGTGGTGGGCGCTGCCGGCAGTCGTCTGATGATCGCCGAACCGATGGTCATGCGTGAATCCGCTGGGTCCCCAGGCAGCCAGCGGTCACGGCGGACGGCGGATTTCAGCGACGGGACAATTTGTGCAGCGGCTCGAGCAGGTGCGGGTAGGCCAGCAGCAGCCGCGGCACATCCTGGACCCGCGTGCGGTACTGCCGGGCATGCGGCGGCAGCCGGCGGGCCAGGTGCAGCGTGACGTGGCGCCACACCCAGCTACGGTCGTGATTGTCCAGCCGCTGCCAGAACGCCTTGATCCGGCGGCGGGCCAGCAGCTGGCCGTGGTCGCGCACGAACGCGTCGGCGTAGGCATCCAACAGCCCGCGCAGCCCGCCGCGGACCCCCTCGCGGACCTGCCGGGCGGCGACCCGCAACCCGCCCGGACCGAGGATCCGGACCAGCCGGCGGCTGGCAATTGCTTCGTACACGGCCTGCTGAGCGATCGGAAAGGGCCGCCACTGGCCGTCCCCGGCGACCCGCAGGTGGTGCTCGAAGCGGGCCAGTTGCAGCAGCAGTGCCCGGTGGCCGGGCGGGCGTGGGTCTCGGAGCGTGAAGCTGGCGCGGGCCCGCGCCACCTGCTGCGCGAGCCGCGCTTGCCCGCGCTGCGGGTCGAGGGCCTGCAGCAACGCGGGCAGGTCGCGCATCACAGGCCTCGCAGTCGCGAGCTGATCGCGTTGACCGCATCCAGGTACTCGCGATAGATCGCGTCCCAACTCGCCGCATAGCGTTCGGGCGGCCCGGACCGCACTTCAGGGGGCAGCGCGGGGTTGTTCGCCAGAAAGTCGCGCATGAACGCGACCTTGTCTTCCCACGAATCTAGTGTGACCGCGCGGTCCATCCGCGTCTCGACGTAGTTCTGCACGGCCCGCTCGCGGAGCCCGTCCGCGATAGCGTCGAGCACCCGGGCCAGGCCCCCGTTGGTGCCGGTCTTGGCGTCGCTGACCGCGTTCTGGATCGACAACCGGCGCCGCCGGTACGCGGCCTGGACCAGCTGCTTGGCCTCAGCCTCGGCCTGGGCCCGCGCGATCGTCCCGCCGGGCGTGACGCACGTGGTTACGTGGTAGGCGTAGTAATCGGCAATGATCGTGAGAAACTCCCGGGCGCTGCCGACCGTGTTGCTAGTCAGCGGGTAGCGCAGTCGGGCCTCGTCGTGCGGGAGCGCGACGCGCTGCGCGACGCGTTCGGGCTGCAGGTGTTCCATCAGATCACGAAAGGCACTCATCGGACGCGGGCTCCTTACAGGCGGCGCACTTGCCGCGCAAACTGGTCCAGCGATTGGACGTAGGCCTGGGCGAGCTGGTCGTAACAGTGGGCCAGCAGCTCCGGACGCCGGTTGCGGAGCTGCGCGGGCAGGTGGTCGGCCAGCCGGTCGACCAGGGCGGCGGTGAAGGCGACCAGCTCCGCATCGTCGAGCGGATCGACGGCCTGCCGCAGCACCGCCTGCACGTGCTGAACGGTCAGCTCCTGCTTCAGCTGGTCGGCCATGCGGTCAAGCACGTGCCGCAGGCCACCCCGTAGCGGGCTGCGGGCCTCGGTGGCCGCCGCCTTGAACCCGCCCTCGGCGTGGAACGCCGCGGCGACGAGGTGGTACGCCGCCGCGGTGGCCGTCTCGGCTGTCACGCCCCAACCCGGCACCCCAGCGGCGGTGTGCAGGTGGTTGCAGAATGCGGTCAGCGTGTCCAGCAGCTCGTCGTGGTCGGCGACCACGATCGTCGTCAGCGGGTAGGTGGCCCGGGCGAAATCGAGCGCGGCGGTGACCTCCGTGGCGATCGTCTCGGTGCTGAGCTGCGTCAGCACCCAGGCGACGTTTTCGGCCGGCGTGCCGTCCCCCGAACCACGCGCCGGCCGCGCCGTGCGGCGGCCGGCACTTGCGGCTTGAAACAGCAGCGCGACATCCCCGGCGGCGCTGGCGGGAGCGTGCTTGCTCAGGTCCAGTGCCGTGGCATCCGCCAGCAGCGGCGCAGTCAGCCCCCGACGCAGCGTGGGGGGCAGGCTGGCGTACAGCGCGGCCAGCTCCCGCCCGACTGCCGGCGGATAGCACTGCCGGTCGACGTGCAGCTGCGCGTAGTCGGCGAGCCACTCGCGGACCGCGGCGAGCTGGCCGGCTAGCGCCCGCTGCCGGACCAGCGGCCAGAAGCGGGCCGGCACGTCCACGGTCCAATGCCGCACCAGCGCAGCCAGCGGATCGCCGTCAGCCTCGCGGCCGGCTTCCGGCCGGAAGAAACCGTTTTGCAGGCTCGCGTCCAGCACCGCCTGCGCGGAGAAGGCCGCTTGCACCAGCGCGGCGATATCCGGCGCCGCGGTCAGGGTCAGCTCCGCGTCCGCGGTCAGCTCCAACGCCTGGGCCGTCAGCGCGGCCTGCTCGTCGTCGGTCGCCGGCGGCGGGTGGATTACCTGGCGGACCGTCGCGTGCGCGGCCGCCGCGGCAAGCTTGGCAGGCAGTCCACGGACCGCGGTCAGGTGGCCACGCGGAGAGGCCAGGTGGCCGGTGACGGCGAGCGACGTGGGCAGCGGCAGCGCGAGCGCCGCGGCGAGCATGGCGAGCAGCGCCGCCGCATCGAGCGAGAACCCGTTGGCCTCCAGCGTCAGCTCGCGGCGGGCGGCGAGCGGGCTGTTGGCAAGGGTGAGCTGCCAGTTCGGGCGCGGGCAGCCGAGTTGGTCGAGGATCTCGTGGACGGTCGCCGCAACCACCCGCCGCAGGTGCTGGCGGGTGCGGCGGGTAACGGGTACCGCACCGACGAAGCGGAGCTTGCCCCCGCGACCGCCGGCTGGCTGAGCGGTGGCTGCGAGCGGGGCCACCACGCCGAGCTCCGCGCCGGGCGGGCCGACGACCAGCAGCGCCTGGCAGCAGCGCGTGCGCGCCGTGGTGCTAGGCCCGCCCATCGGCGTCCTCCCGCTGGCGCAGGACGGCCACCCCGTGGCCGAGTCCTGGCAGGATCCGTAGTTCGAGCGTCCCGTCCGCCAGCGGAAAGACGATGCTGGGGCGTTCGGGCGGGGCGCGGCCCGCGTCCGCGGCGGCCGGGAGCGGCGCGTCCGGGAACGCGGTCGGCCAGTCCAGCCACGCGGGGCGCAGGAACGCCGACCACAGCGTGCGCCCCGTGACGTGCTGCAGCTGATAAAGCCCCGGCTTTAGCGGCCCGAAGACCAGCGCCGCGCCCCGCGGGCGGTGGCTGACCGGTCGCTGCTCGGGGCCCACCAGCGTGACCAGGTCACCGAGCTGCGGGGGCGGGGGCGCTTCGGCGGCCGCGGTCTGCACCGTGCGCAGCCAGCGGACGAACTGCTGACTGGCGGGCGCCGCCGGCGCCCGCGCTGCCGCCGCGGCCAAGTCGCGCAGCGTTGTCGGCAACGCCGCCAGATCCGCGTCGGGATGCAGCGCCGCAGCGATCCGCCGCAGGAAATCGAGTTCGAACGCGCGGTTCATCGGGGCTGCTCCGCGGCGTTGCGCCGGACTGTTTCCACCGCCATCGCGACGCCGGCCGCCTCGGCGGCTTGCCGGAAGCGCGGGCTGCGGCTGAGCACGCGGGCCGTGTTGACCCACAGGTCGGGGATCCTGGCATCGCAATGGTGCCAGTGCACGCCGGCGAAACGGGTCAGCGTGCTGGGCGTCAGCTTGAATTCGCGCGCGAGACGGGCCAGTTTCAGCTCGCCGGTCGATAGCCCGTGGAAGATCTGCGCCACCAGCGCGTGCAGTTGCGTGGCACCGAGTTTGCGGATCGCCGGCCGCTGGTCAGCCAGTTTAAGCGCCTTCTCCTGCGCGACGATCTCACCCAACTCGAAGACGGCCAGGCCGTTTTCGACCGACCACGGCAGACCCAGGCCCTCGTCGCGCGCGGTGTGCGCTTCACGGTCCGGCCAGATCTTGGTCTCGAGTTCCTGACGCCGGCGCATGGTCCGCGCGGCTTCGTACAGGCTGAGCCGTAGGTGCCGGTCGATGAAGGTGGTCAGCGCGCCGGCGTCGTGGCTCTCCTGCGTGACCGGATCCGCCCGCGGGCACGCCTCGTCGCAGTAGCGGACCACGGCGGCGTAGTAGTATTGGCAGTTGGTTTCGCTGCGGCCGCCGTCAGCGGGCAGCTGCCAGAACTTGTCGAACGTCAGATCACGGGCGTGTTCCCGGATGCGATCGTCGGGCCACCGGCTGCGCCACGCGTCCAGCGTCCGATCGATGAGCTCGCTGATCGCGACAAAGTCGGTCCCGACGGCGCAGGGGCGTCGCCGGGCATGCAGCTCCTGCCGGGCGGCGGTGTCACCCGCGGTGGCGATCCGCCGCATCAGGACCCGGAGCGCCGCCGTCGCCAGCGGCTGCGGCGTGGTGGCGGTGTGCGCGGCACGTG
>CAZCKC010000191.1:0-5280 GCA_964499235.1 uncultured Planctomycetales bacterium
GCCAAAAAGAGCACGAATGCGGTGAGGATGGCCTGTTGCCGGTGGTCAACTCGCCACGCATGGGGGTGTGCGGCTATACGGGGGACGCCTGGTAAGAACAGGATGGCCGGGATGGGCGGATCGGGCGCTTCCGCCAGCTCCGAGCCAGTCCGTCGCATCCCCAGCTCCGAGCCAGTCCGTGACTGGCGGGGGGGAAGAACAGGATTGCCAGAATTCACGGATCAGCGTCACCAACCTGGCGTACCATGTCGGAGGTTATGTCTATGACACTCAAGCACAAAACCCTGTCCCTGTCCCTCGCGCTGCTCCTGCTGTGCATGCTGAGCCTGGTCGCCGTCGCCGCTCCGCTGGCCCCGGCCGGCACCTATTATGTCGCCCCTGACGGCGACGACGGGGATGGGGACGGCTCTGCAGAATACCCCTGGGCCACCATCACCCACGCCCTGGATCAGGTGCCCGACGGCAGCACGATCCTGGTGCAACCCGGCACCTACGAGGGCCAGGTGCGCCTGCGCGGCAGCTTTGAGCAAGGCGTCACCGTGCGCGCCGCGGTGCCCTACCAGGCGCGCCTACGCCACGACGGCACCGTCGTGACCTGTTTTTACGGCCAGGGCATCACGCTGCAGGGCTTTGACATCGCCCACACCGGCCCCGGCGCCGGGGCGCTGGTGATCCAGGTCCAGGACCTGCGTGGCGACCCAGGCGGCGAGGACGCCGTGCGCCGCATCACCCTGCGCGACAACGTGCTGCACGACAGCTATAACAACGACATCCTCAAGATCAACAACGGCGCGCGTGAGGTATGGGTGCAGGGCAACCTGTTCTACAATCAGGCCGGGTCGGACGAGCACATTGACGTCAACAGCGTGCGTGACGTCGTGATCGAAGACAATGTCTTTTTCAACGATTTCGCCGGCAGCGGGCGCGAACCCGACGCCAGCACCAGCAGTTTCGTCGTCATCAAGGACAGCAACGGGGACCACGATGGACAACTGGGCAGCGAGGGCATCAGTGTGCGGCGCAACATCTTTTTGCATTGGGAAGGCTCCAGCGGCCAGGGCTATGTGCGCGTGGGCGAAGACGCCACCGCCTACCACGAAGCGCGGGACGTGCTGATCGAGAACAACCTGCTGCTGGGAGACAATGTCCAGCAGATCCGCTCCCCGTTCCAGTTGATGGGCGTGTACAGCGTCAGCGTGCGCGCCAACACCGTGGCCGGCGACCTGCCCGCCAAAGAGTACGGCGCGCGCATCTTTACCTACGGCGACAACCCCGATAACGAGCAGATCCACCTGCACAACAACATCTGGTCGGACCCGACCGGCACCATGGGTGACACGTTCAACCGGGGTGACGACACCCAAAACCTGACCTTTGACCACAACCTGTTCTGGAACGCCGGCGCGCCCTTTCCCATCTCCCCTGAGTCGATCATCGAGGTGACAGACGACGCGAACCGCGTCGTGGGCGACCCGCTGCTGGGCGCGCAGGATGCCGTCGTCCTGCCGCGCTGGGATCCGGGCGCCGGCCAGTTTGCTGACGGCGAATTCGCCGACGGCTCGACGTCGATCCGCCAGGCCTTTGAACGGCTGGTGGCGCTATACGGCACGCCCGCGGCCGGCAGCCCGGCCATCGACGCCGCCGACCCGGCTTACGCGCCCCGCGAGGACATCCTGGGCCAGCCGCGCCCCAGCGGCGACGCGCCCGACATTGGCGCCTACGAACGTCAGGGCAGCGGCAGATTGACGCTGCGCGCCGTCCCCGCGGCGCAGGCCATCGCGCCGGGCGGCCGCGCCGTCTATGCCCTGCACGTGACGGCCAGCGGCGCCCTGAGCGCCAGCGTGGCGCTGACCCACAGCCCTGCGCCGCCCAGCCTGACCCTGCATCTGGCCCCGACCAGTGTGATACCCGGCCAGCCGGTGACGCTGACCGTGACCGATACCCACGCCGGCACGCTATCCCCCGGCCTGCGTTACACCCTCACCGTCACGGGTAGCGGCGCCGGGCTGACCGCCCGGGCGATCATGTCGCTCATTGTCAGCGGCGCGCGGCTCTATCTACCGCTGACCCTTAAGGAGCGTTAGCTATGTTCCAGCTTTTGCGTCCCCACAGACCTCCGAGGTTGTGCGAACCGCTGGTTCGCCTGAAACCTCGGAGGTCTAGCATCGCCTTTGCTCTACTGCTGATCACGACATTGACCGCCTTTGTGCCCCTGCCGCCGCCAGCGGGCACAGCGTCCCGCCCGCGCGCGGCGGACGATGCCTGGTGGGATGACGCCTGGCCTTATCGCGTCCCGGTGACCGTGAGCGGTGGCGGCGGCATTGTCGAGGCCAGCATCGACTTTAGCGCCCAGCTCGACGCGCTGGGGCTCAACCACGCCCTGTTGGACCTGCGCGCCATCCGGGTCGTACCCTATCAGGAGGGGACGCCCGGCACACCCCTGCCCTATGCTGAAAGCTATAGCACCATGCTAGAAGACGCCGACAGCCCCCAGATCGGCTGGAGCGCTTCCGGCGTGTATTGGACGGTCAACGACGGGGAGGCCGAGGCCGACGGGACGCGCTATTCCCAGGGCAGCGGTTCGCTCAAGGCCACGGTCGAAAACTGGCCCGGCGGCTATGGCTACCCCGGCGTCGAGTTGCGCATCGCGAGCGGCGACCCCCTGACCGACTGGGGCGCCTATGAGACCCTGCTGTACGACGTGTGGCCGGCGGTCAATGCCAGCGCCCGCGACCAGGCGCCCGACCTGTACTGGTTCAAGTTGTACAACGCTTGCGGGGGAAACCCCATCACCCAGGGCGGCCCACCCCTGGCCCTGGACGGGTGGAACCCGGTCAGCGTCTCGCTCAACCCCCTGGACGCCTGCTGGCCCGCCGACGGCCTGGACCTGTCCCAGATCACGCGCATGGAATTTCACACGCGCGACAACGAGACCGTGAACGGCAACGGCGGCCTGTGGGACGACGGCGACGTCTTGACCCTATGGTTCGACAACCTGCGGCTGGTGGATCAAGAGGTTGGCGCGGTGCGCTGGCAGACCCAACCCGGCGTCGAGCAGTACACTATCTATTTTGACGTGTTGACCCACGCAGGCCACCCCTTGCCCACACTGGACGAGAGCCTGGGCGCCGCGACCCTCAGCGGGAGCGCCGGCGCGCCCGAGGCCGGCGGCTACACTCACCAGGTCAGCGGTGCGACCGGGCTGGGCGACCTGGCCATCTGGTCCGCGCCCGCTACCGAAAAGGTGCTGCAGACCATGGCGACGCCTGTCTCTAGCGCGGCGCTGCGCATCTCGGCGGCGCGGGGCGAATTCGAGCCCTTTCAGCTCGTGGTGCGGGCGCCCACGGCGCGCGCTGACGGTCAGCGCCGACGCCTTTAGTCAGGGGGGCGAAACCGTGCCCGCACCGACGCTGCACCGCGTTGATTACGTCGAGATCACCACCGCCGGCGACCATTTTGACCGCTTTGGCCCCTGGCCCGACCCGCTGTGGCCGCTGGACGACGGCGCCAGCGTCAATTTTCCCGGGGGCGCCAACCAGCCGCTGTGGTTCACCGTGCAGGTGCCCTGGGACGCCGCGCCGGGCCTGTACCACGCCAGCGTGACGGTGGGGGCGGCCCAGGTCCCGGTCGAGCTAGAGGTGTGGGATTTCAGCCTGCCGAGAGAGATCCACCTGCCATCCGAGTGGGGCTTTGATTGGAGCGCCATCGTCGAGGACGTGTACCAGGGCTATGGCGACTGGGCATGCTACTGGGAAATGGTCGACGCGTTCAAGCAAGACTTTATCGAGCACCGCCTGATCCCCAAGGGGGTGGCCTGGCCGGCCGGGCTCAACGCTCCCGGTGGGATCGAATACGACTGTGACACGGGTGTGCTGGATCCCGGTCCTGAGGACGGCGAGTGGGAATTCACCTACCTGGGCGGCAAGTACATCCACGGCGAGCAGGGCTTTAACGACGGCTATGGCTTTCCCGCCTTCCTGTCCCACGGCCCGCGCAGCAACTGGCCGCCGGACAGCCTGCCTTATAGCTTTTGTGGCGTCACGCGCGAGGGGGTGCTGGGCTCGGCCGCCTTTCAGGCGCAATGGAAGCAGTATCTCACCGCCGTGGACGACACTATCGTCTCGGACGACTATGCCGGCGCGGCCTATTATCACATTGTCAACGAGCCGCAGACCTTTGAGGATTATGACATCGTGGGCCAGATCTCGGCGCTGACCGAGAGCGCCGCGCCCCACCTGCGCCAACTGGTGAGCGAGCAGGTCGAGCCCCAGATCTATAACACTCCCGGCGCCAAAATCGACATCTGGATGCCCACCATCAGCCATTACGAGCCGGTCAAGAGCCAGGCGCGGCAAGCAAATCACGGCGAAGAGGTGTGGTGGTACTATTTGTACGGTGACGACCCGCCGCTGCCCAATCCCATCCTGATGAGCCACCCCGGGACCGAGGCGCGCATCACGCCCTGGCTGGCCTGGGCCGAGCGGGTGGACGGGCTGCTGCACTATAGCGCCACCGATTGGGACCCCAACCCGTGGCAGACGCCCAACGTCACCGGCAAGGACAACGGCGACGGCTTTTTCTTCTACCCGCCGCGCCAGGACAACGCCAACCTGGACTATTGCGGCCAGAACGGCCACCGGCTGGTGCCCTCGCTGCGCTGGGAGCACCTGCGCGACGGGATGGAGGATTACGAATACCTGTGGCTGCTGGCCGGCGGCGACCCGCAGGCCGGCGTGGACAATGCTGCCGACGCCTATGTGGCGCAGCTCGTGGCGTCCCGCACGCGTTTTAGTCACGTGCCCACCGACCTGGCGGCGACGCGCGCGGCCATCGCCCAGGCCCTGGTTGGTCCCACGGACACACCCTCGGCGCAAAAGACCGTCTGGCCACCGGCGGTGGCGCCCGGCGCGGCGTTGACCTACACCCTGGCCTACACCCAAAGCGACGTGGCAGGCACGCTGCTCGTCACCGACGTGGTGCCGGATCTGATGCCGGTCCTGACCGCCACCGGGCCGGGGACGGTGCAGGTCGACGGCCAGCAGGTGGGCTGGCGCGTGACGGTCGACGCGGGCGCATCCGTGCGGTTGCAGGTCCGCGCCCAGGCCGGCGTGACGCCCGGGGGCGCGATCAACCAGGCGGTCTTTTCCAGCACGCACGTCCTGACGCGCAGCGCGCCGGTGCTGGTTTACGGGGACCAGGTCTACCTGCCGCTCGTGCTGAGAGAATGAGTGTGATATAATTTTAGCAGACGCGATTTGCTCTTAATGTTCAATCGCTCTA
>CAZCKC010000192.1:0-5280 GCA_964499235.1 uncultured Planctomycetales bacterium
GCTGTTCATCCTGCTGCAGAAGGGCGTCCAGCACCGCATCGCCCGCAGCGGCTAGCCGGCCACGCTAGTTGTCGCGCCGCGGAACCGGCAACCGCCCGCGCCGCGCCGGGGCTGCCTCACCCGGTGCCGTCTGGTCGCTCGCCACCGAGAACAGCGGCTGGTCGACCAGCGGCGCCGGCATCTCCGTCGGCTCCGCGTCCGAATCGGACTCGGACTGCGAGAAGACCTGCGACGCCCGCTTCAGCGCCGCCCGCACCCGCGCGATCTTCGCATCGCGCTCGGTCACCTTCTCGAGCTGGCTGCTGATCTCGCTGGCCTGCTGCTCCATCCGCGCCTGCTGCGCCGACACCGCGCCCGCCAGCTGCTCGACCTGCTCGGCCCGCAGCATCACCTCGTTCTCGCGCTCCACGACCGCCGCCTGACGCTCCTCGAGCTGCGCCCCGCACTGGTCCAGCTCGGCCTGCCAGCGCGACAACTCATCCTCGCGCTTCACCAGCATCCGCTCGCGCCCCTCCAGCACCAGCGCCTGCTCGCGGTTCGCCGCCTGCTCCTGCTGCTTCTCCGTCTCCCAGTCCGACACGCTCGCGGCAAACTCGTCCTGCGCCGCCGCCAGGCTGTCCCGCTCGGCCGCCAGCTCCGCGCACTCCTGCTCGAACTTCCGCTGCGTCGCCGCCGCCGCCAGCTTCAGCCGGTTCGCCTCCGCCGCCTGCTGGTTGACCTTCGTTTCACGCGTGCTGAGCTCATCGTCGTACGCGACCAGCGCCGCCTCGCGCCCGGCCAGTTCCTGCTGCTGCGCCGCTAGCGCCGCCTCGCGTTCGCTGATCTCCGCCCGCAAGCCCTCCAGCTCCCGCCGGCCCTGCTCCACCCGCTGCTGCAACGCCGCGAACCACCCTTCCAGGTCGACCGCCGCCGGCACGCCCGCCGGCGCCGCATCCGGCACCCCCGGCGGTTGCGCGAGCAACGCATCCAGCGCCTGCTCACGCTCTGTCGCCCCCACCGGCGCCGCCCCGATCAGCCCCACCTCGAACACGTGCCGCCCGACCCGCAGCTCGTCCCCATCCTGCAACGGCGCCAACCCCACCCCCGCGCCGTTCACGTGCGTCCCCGACCGGCTCCCCAGGTCCACCACGTGCAGCGCCGTGCCGGCCTGGAAGACCACCGCGTGCACCAGCGAGATATCCGGATCGTCCAGGCTCAGCGTGCAACCGTTCCGCCGCCCGAGCGTCGCCCCGTTCAGCGTGACCGTCCGTGTCCCGTTCGCATCCGTCAACGACAACGGCGGCGCCAACTGCGCCAGCGCGGCGTACTCCGCCGGCGTCGGCGCCACGTCCTGCTCGATCGTCAACGTCACGTCCACCGAGCCGACCCGCAGCCGGTCCCCCGGCCGCAGCGCCCGCGTCTGCACCCGCTCCTCGTTGACGTAGGTGCCCATCCGGCTGCACAGGTCGATCACCAGGAACGCCCGCCCGATATTCACGATCGCGCAGTGCACCTTCGATACGTCCGGGTGCGTCAGCGCGAACGGGCAGTCCCGCCGCCCGCCGATCAGCGTCACCGGCTGGTCGAGCGCACAAGGCTGGGCCGCGATCGCCGCGCTCAGCGTCCCGCGGACCCCCGCGGGGGCGGGTGTGCCGGGACTGCTCTGAATGTCACGGTGCGGCGTGGCCATGCCCAGGACTTCCCACTCGAAGCGTCCGCTGAATTCGCCCTGTCCCCATTACTGCGTACCCTGAGGATGCGAAATGTTAATTCCCGCTGCCAACCCGCACTGAATTGCAACCGGCTCAATTCGAGCCCACACCGTCCGCCCGCCGATAAGAAACGCCGGCCGCCAGCCACCATCCGGCCGGCCACCCAGACGGGCAAATCGGACTCAGTGTTTTTCCAGGGGGCGCCAGCCGAGCGCAGGCCCCGCCCTCCCCCGCTTGACAGCCGCCGAGCCGCTGGCGACCATACCTAGTCCGGTGCATGCCGGCCCCGACGGGCACCCCCCCCGCCCCGGCCGCCGCAGCGCTGACGGGCGATTAGCTCAGTTGGCTAGAGCGCATGGTCGACATCCATGAGGTCACAGGTTCGAGTCCTGTATCGCCCATCACCCCACCGCCGCCGAAACATCCGCGTCGCACGTGCTGCTTTCGCCAGCCGCTGAGCCGTCGGTCTCAGCTTCCGTCTCCTGCGCCGCCGCGCCGTTCGCCGGCGCGCCGTCCAGCAGCAGCCGCGCCTGCCGCGCGAACACCGCCGCGCTGAACACCTCCCGCGCCGCCGCCGCCAGCGCCGTCCGCTGCCGCGCCTGCAACGCCTCGTCCACCGCCATCCGCGTCAGCGTCCCCAGGATCGCCTCCGCCTTCAACGACGTGCACACCGCCCCCAGCGGATACCGCTCCAAGAACACTGCCGGCGAACACGTCGCCCGCCCGTGCACGAACACCGGCCGCCCCGCCGCCACGTACGTCGTCAGCTTCGTCGGAAAACAAAACCGCTCCGGCGTTGGATCGTCGAGCATGTACGGCAGGTACAACACGTCGCATTCGCTCAGCCCGCGCACTACCGCGTCCACCGGCTGAAAGCCCCGCCAGTCCACCCGCAACGCCCCCTGCGCCCGGATCGGCAACTGCCGCCCGTACATCCGCAGCACGATCGGGTGCCCCGACAGTTGCCACCCCTGCGCCGCCAGCGCCGCCAGAAACGCCTGGCACGGCTGCTCGCCATACAGCGAGCCGCAAAAGCCGATCACGAACGGCCGCCCGGGCGCCGCCGCCGGCAGCGGCGCCGGCGCGATCGCCTCCACCGGCAGCCCGTGGCGAATCAGCACCGGCTCCACGTCGAACGCCTCCGCGTACGCCGCGCCCATCGCCGCCGTCATCACCCCGCAACGCGTGCTCGCCCGCAGCGCGTCATCAAAGTCCCGCTGCATTCGCCGCTGGAGCTTGCGGGTTAAATGAAAGTTCGGCCCCGTCTGCACCGGCGGGTCCCAGACGATCGTGTGCAGCGGCACGTCCAGCTTCTCCGCCACCCGCGGCGCCGCGTACATGATCCATGGATGCTCGAGCACCGCCACCACCTGCGTCACATCCCGCGCGTGTCCCGCCACCACCGCCCGCCGCACCAGCCGCTCGCCATCGGTGCGCCGCGCCAACGCCTGCAGCCAGCTCAGCGTCAGCCGTCGCGGCCACGGCGCATCCCGCGGCGGCCGCGGTAACGTCACGATCTCACAATCCGCCCCGTGCGTCTCCGCCTGCGCCGGCCCGAAACGCCCCATGTCCAGCGATACGCACGTGACCGCCTCAGCCGGCACCAGCCCGAGCAGGTCCCGCAGCCAGATCCCGCCGACCGCCCCACTGGACGGCAGCGACCCGCTCAACAACAACGTCGTCGAACGGGTCGCGTCAGGAGTAGGGGGGCTGGTTGCCGCGTCTGCCATCATCGCTCGGGTCGTCTGCCGACGTCGACCAAGAAGGGCGGGCCAGGAATTGGTTCGCTTCGCCGACTCACCCGGCCGGCGTTGCCAGCGGCGTCGCCACCACCGGGTCGCGCAGCACCGCCTCGTCTGGGCAAAAGCCCTGCGGCCGCCCGTTCGTCACGCGGTACACCCGCTTCATCCAGTCGGCCGTCAGCCGCACGCCCACTTCCAGGCTGTGCGAATCGCGGTGGTCGAGGTCGCGGACCGACTTGCTCACGTCCACTCGCTTGTCCTTCGTCGTCAGGATCTCGCTGTCCGCGTGCCGCGCCAGCTCCGGGTCCGCGCCCGTGACGGCCAGGATGATGTCGCTGAGCTGCTCGATCGTGTGCAGCTCGTGCCCGCCAATGTTGTAGGTTTCGCCCGGCGTGAAGTTCTCGAGGATGTTTGCGCACGTCCGCACCGTGTCCGCCAGGTACGTCGATGTCCGCGAGTGCCCGCGAAACACCGTCCACGGCAACCCATGCAGCGCGCAGAATAAGAAACGACAGTTCACCGAGCGGTACGGGCTGTAGTACTCCCCCGGCCCGTACGTATTGAACAGCCGCACCACCACCGTCTCGGTCCCGAACTGCTCAGCCGAGTTGCGGACCTGCTGCTCATTGACCCACTTCGTCATCGCGTAGTCGTTGAGCTGCTTGATCTCGTACTCGTCCATGACCTGCTCGACCATCAGGTTCGGCCAGTCGCCGTAAACCTCCGACGACGAGAAGTGGATCAGCCGAAAGCCGCGCTGCTCCTGCAGCCGGATCAGGTTCTTCGTCCCCACGCAGTTCGTCTGCCAGACCGTCTCGTAAAAGTCCTCGCCGTTCCAGCGGCCGAACTCCGCCGCACAGTGGTACACGTAATCAAACGGCCCGAGCTGGTCGAAGACCCGCTCCAGCTGCCGGTACTGCCCCACGTCACAGCGGGCATACCGCGGCTCCGCCACGTCGGTCCGCACCGAAAAGCCGACCTCGTCGGGCTGGTGGTACAGGTCGCACGAGACGACCCGGTGCCCACGGGCCCGCAACTCCTTCACGAGCCCCGCGCCGACCGTGCCGACGCCACCGGTGACCAACACGCGCATCGGGCTTTACTCCTGTGCGTTCGCGCTTGCATGCGACCCCGCCGTCCCCCGCCGCGCACGCGGCCGGGCAGCCGGCTCAGGCCCCCTAACTGCTATCGGCTGCCGCGAGCTCGCATTGAAGCGCCGCCGCCGACAGATTCGCGCCCGCCTCCCGCTGACGCCCCGCCGCGCCGCGATTATCGGAATCAGGCGCAACCTCCCACCCCAGCCGCCGCGCGACCGCCCGGCTCAGCCACCCCCGCTCCCACCGCGCATGGGCCCGCCCCCGCCGCTGCCGCCACGCGCTGATCGCCGCCTCGTATTCCGCCACGTGCCGCGCCGTCACCGTCCCGGGATCACTGGTCTCCCGCACAAACCGCCGACCGGCCGCACCCATCGCTGCCGCCCGAGCCGGATCGCTCAACAGCTCCGCCAGCGCGCTTCCCAAGCCCACGCGGTCCCCCGGCGGCACCAGCAGCCCGCGCTCCCCGTGCGCCACCTGCTCCGGAATCCCCCCGACCGCATACCCCACCACCGGCGTCCCGCAGCTCAGTGACTCCAGTACCACGAACGGGTAGTTGTCCCCGTACGACGGCATGATCGACACGTCCGCCGCCGCGAACGCCGCCGCCACGTCCGCCTCGTTCTCGAGAAACGATTCCGCCCGCCCCGCCGTCCCCGCTTCGACCAGGAAACGCTGCGAGTCATTCCCCAACGCCAACACCTGCAGCGCCGGCACCCGCGCCCGCGCCTGCCGCACCGCCGCCGCCGCGTC
>CAZCKC010000193.1:0-5148 GCA_964499235.1 uncultured Planctomycetales bacterium
CGGTGCGCGCTCCGCGCGGCCGCCGGGTCAGCTTGCGCACGGCTAACCAAGGCCCGCTCTGATCCCTCGCGCCGCCCGGTCCACCGACTCGGCCGCCCGCTTTCTCCCGCGAAATCGTCGGCCTCACCGCTCACTCTGTCGGACAGGATTGGTGGGACGGTGGTGTTACAGAAAAGGCTGGGATGAGGATCGCATCATGTTGCTTGTTCGACGTGGTTGTGGTGTTGGCGGAGCGTGGTGAGCCAGTCGGCGGGGGTTTGGCTGTCGACGATGACGCGGGTGATTTCGGGGAGGGTGGCGAGGGTGACGGCGGCGCGGGTGCCGAGCTTGGTGTGGTCGAGGAGGAGGAAGGTCTGCTCGGCCTGGTCGATCATGCGGCGCTTGACGCGGGCCTGGGCGTCGTCGATCTCGCTGAGGCCGCGGGCGGGGTCGAGGCCGACGCTGGAGAGGAAGAACTTGGTGATGTTGAGGCGCTGGAGGGTCTGCTCGGCGAAGGAGCCGACCCAGGAGCGGGAGGGGCGGTCGAGGATGCCGCCGGTGGTGACGACGCGGACGTGCTCGAGGCTCCAGAGGCGGACGGTGGCGGGGAGGGCATTGGTGACGATGGTGAGGGGGATGTCGGGGAGGACGCGGGTGACCTGGTGGACGGTGGAGCTGGCGTCGAGGGCGACGACGTCGTGGGGCTCGAGGTAGCGGACGGCGTGGCGGGCGATCTGCTCCTTGAGGGCGAGGTTGGCGGTCTGGCGGACGTCGAAGGGCTGGTCGCCGCCGGGCTGGGCGATGGGGACAGCGCCGCCGTGGGTGCGGATGAGGCGGCCTTCACGGGCGAGCTTCTCCAGGTCGCGGCGGATGGTCTCCTCGGTGACGGCGAAGCGGGCGGCGAGGGCGGCGACGCGGATGCCGCCGACGGCCTCCAGGCGGTCGAGGATGGCCTGCTGACGCTGCTCGGCAAGCAGCGGGCGGTTGGCGGGGGTGGCCGGCATGTCCGTTTCGGGCTCATGCATGTGAGAAAATCTGTGATTTCCTGTTGACAGTTGCAGACTATGGCGGAAGACTGGGCGATGTGCAACCGAAATTGGGCATCGCGGGGCAGATCCTGCGCGTTTTGTGCCGATGGATGTTTATAACGGAAATAGGGCCTGCGGCGGGATGCTGCCAACGGGCACTGTTGAGGCTGGCTGCTGACGGGACGGGTGATGTCGCCGACCACTGCAATTGATCATGCGCGGGTTGCCCGGGTGGTGGCGGATGTGCTGGAGGCGCGGCTGGGGGGCGGGGACGGCCGATCGGCTGCCGGCGCGCCGCTGGTGGTGAACATATCGGTGCGGCACATGCACATCACGCCGGAGCATCTGGCGGTTCTGTTCGGGCCGGGGGCGCGGTTGACGCCGATGCGGGATCTCTATCAGGAGGGTCAGTTCGCGTCCGAGCAGACGGTGGACATTGTGGGTCCGAAGCGGCGGGTGTTGCCGGGGGTGCGGATCCTGGGGCCGACGCGGTCGAAAACGCAGATCGAGTTGGCGTTCTCGGATGCGATCATGCTGGGGATTGACGTGCCGGTGCGGATGAGCGGGGACACGGCCGGCACGCCGGGGGCGATCCTGCTGGGGCCGCGGGGGCATTTGGTGTTGGAGGAAGGGATCATCCGGGCACAGCGGCACGTGCATCTCTCGCCGGCGGACGCGGGGGCGTTGGGGGTGGGGCAGGGTGACCAGTTGGATCTGCACGTGGAGCACCCGACCTGTCCGGCGGTGCTGGGCGGGGTGGTTGCGCGGGTGGATCCGGCGTTTAAGTATGAGGTGCACCTGGATTCGGATGAGGGCAACGCGTGTGACCTGCCGAACGCGACCGGGCTCAGGTTGGTGAAGGCAGAGCGGCGGTAGTTGCTGAGGTGAGATGCGTGGCGCTGCTGGTGCGGCGCGGAGCTGGGAGAACGAGATCATGGCGGAACTGGCGGCATTGGGAATGATCGAGACGCGGGGGATTGTCCCGCTGTTCGAGGCCACGGATGCGGCGCTCAAGGCGGCGAACGTGGAGATGCTGGGCTGGAAAAAGGTTGGCAAGGGGTTGGTGACGGCGTTCCTGGCCGGCGAGGTGGCGGCGGTGAAGTCGGCGGTCGCGGCGGGGGAGTCGGCGGCGACGAAGGTTGGCGAGGTGGTGGGGACGCACGTGATCCCGCGGCCACACGTGGAGATTGAGGGTTTGCTGCCGGCGGCGAAGAAGAAGGCGGCGGGGAAGAGTAGGTAGAGCAGGTGAGCAGTGGAGCAGGGGAGCAGGTGATCGGCACTGCTTGGGAGCAGTGCCGGGGGTCTGAGCGAAGGAGGTTGGGTGGATGAACGCACTGGGCTTGATTGAGACGATTGGGGCGAACCCGGCGGTGATTGCGTCGGACGCGATGTGCAAGGCGGCCGGCGTGGAGGTCGTGGACATCATCGAGATCGGTGGCGGCTATGTCACGATCGTGGTGAAGGGTGATGTCGGCAGTGTGAAGGCGGCGGTGGATGCGGGGGCGGAAGCGGCGGCGGCGGGCGGGGAGCTCGTGGCGGCGCACGTGATTCCGCAGCCGCACGGGGAGCTGGTTGGGGCGATGCTGGGGTGAGGTGAAGCGGGGGAACAGGTGAGCCGGTGAGTAGGTGAGCTGGGGAGGGGCGGTTGTTCGGGTTTGCACTGCTGGAGAGCGGTGGCAGCTGGCGGGATGGAGCAGGTGAGCGGTTGAGGTTGGTAGCGGGATGCGGGTTCTGGTGGTGAACATTGGCAGCACGTCGCTCAAGTTTCGCTTGTTCGAGATGGACGACGAGGCGGTGTTAACGCGGGGTGGTGTCGAGGGGGTGGGCAAGCCCAACTCGAAGGTGATGCTGGAGGGTGCGGGGTTTGAGGCGGTGGCGGGGGAGGCGGCGGTTGCGGACCAGGCGGCGGCGGTGGCATGGTGTCTGGAGCAGTTGAAAGCGCGCGGGCTCGAGTTTGATGCGGTCGGGTTCAAGGCGGTGCACGGGGGACGGATCGCAGAGCCGGTGCGGGTTGATGATGGGGTGCTGGCGATGATGGCCGAGTTCACTGACGCGGCGCCGGCGCACAACCCGGCTTACATCGCGGCGATGAAGGCGTTTGCGGCGCAGATGCCGGAACTGCCGCTGGTGGCGGCGTTCGAGACGGGGTTTCACCAGACGATACCGGCCAGCCGGACGACGTACGCGATTCCGCGGGCGTGGACGGAAGAGTTTGGCGTGCGGCGATATGGGTTTCACGGGGCGTCGCACCGGTACATCGCGCAGCGGGCGGCCGAGTTGTTGGGGCGCGGCGACTTGCGGATCGTGTCGTGTCACTTGGGCGGGAGCAGCTCGCTGTGCGCGCTGGATGGCGGGCGGAGCGTGGCGAACAGTTTTGGCATGACGCCGCAGGCGGGGGTGCCGCAGAACAACCGGGTGGGGGATATCGATCTTTACACGCTGCTGCCGCTGATGAAGCGGACGGGGGAGTCGGCGGAGGCGCTGCTGGAGGCGTTGGCGCAGCGAGGCGGCTTGCTGGGGATCAGCGGGCTGAGCAACGAGATGCCGGCGTTGCTGGCGGCGGCGGACGAGGGGCATGCGGGGGCGCGGCTGGCGGTGGAATGCTTTGTTGAAGGGGTGCGGCATTATCTCGGGGCGTACGCGGTGGCGCTGGGGGGCGTGGATGCGGTGGTGTTCACGGGCGGAATTGGTGAGCGGTCGCCGGCGGTGCGGGCGGCGGTGTGTGCGAACTTGGGCTTCCTGGGGCTCGCGCTGGATGCGGCGAAGAATGAGGCAGGGCGCGGGGAGTGTGCGCTGCAAGCGGACACGGGCGCGGGGCAGATCTGGGTGATTCCGACGAACGAGGAACTGATCGTCGCGCGGCAGACGCAGGCGGTCGTCGCGGCGTAAACAAAGGAGCCAACGTCATGGCGAGGTCAGCAATCGGCTTGATAGAGACGCGGGGGCTGATCCCCGCGGTGGAAGCGACGGACGTGGCGCTCAAGGCGGCGAACGTGTCGTTCGGCGGCGTGCGGACGGCCGGCTCGGGCATGGTCAGCGTCACCTTGCATGGCGACGTGGCGGCGGTGCGGGCGGCGACGGAGGCCGGCGCGGCCGCGGCGGCGCGGCTGGGCGAGGTGATCTCGGTTGAGGTGCTTTCGCGGCCGCACGACGAACTGGACAAGCTTGCGCCGCCGAAGTAGCGGCAGCGGGTGGATGGGTTGCGGGGCTGGGGCCTGGTGGGTCGCGGTCGCGTTTTGAACAGGATGCAGGCATGTTCATCGGCAGGGTGACCGGCGCGCTGGTGACGAGCCAGAAGGAGCCGAGCATGAGCAGCGCGAAGCTGCTGGTGGTCGAAGCGTACGAGGCGACGCCGGCGGGGGACGCGCTGAACCCGACCGGCAAGGTGTTGGTGGCGATTGACCGGCTGGGGGCGGGCGCGGGCGAGTACGTGCTGGTGACGCAGGGGAGCTCGGCGCGGCTGACCGAGGAGACGAAGAACATGCCGGTGGACGCGATCGTGATCGGCATCGTTGACGCGGTGCAGCTGCGGAACAGGCACCTGAGCCGGGGCGACGGCTCGTTGAACGGATAGGTTGCTGATGGCCGGTGAGAAGCCCAGTCACGCTGATGGTCCGCCGCAGGTTGACGCGCAGCTCGTGAGCAGCGTGGTCAGCGAGGTGCTCAGCCGGCTGGGGGCGGCGGCGCCGGCGGAAGCGTCGCGGGGTGGCAACGGGGCGGCGCGGGCGTTCGGGGTGTTCGAGGATGTCGATCGGGCGGTGGCGGCGGCGAAGGCGGCGCAGCGGCAGTTGAAGGATGGGTCGCTGGCGGTGCGGAAGCGGGCGGTGGAATGCCTGCGGCTGGTGATGCGGCGGGACAAGCAGGAGCTGGGACGGCTCGAGTTCGAGGAAACGCAAATCGGGCGGCTGGGGCACAAGGTCGACAAGCTTGACTTGGCGGCGAGCGTGCCGGGGGTCGAGTTTCTGGAGCAGCGAGCGGAGCTGGACTCGGGCGATCACGGGGTGATGCTGACCGAGTACACGCCGTTCGGGGTGTTTGGCGTGATCACGCCGGTGACGCACAGCGTGCCGACGCTGGGCTGCAATGCGATCATGATCGTGGCGGCGGGGAACGCGCTGGTCTGCAACCCGCATCCGTCGGG
>CAZCKC010000194.1:0-5115 GCA_964499235.1 uncultured Planctomycetales bacterium
AGTCCAGCACCCGCTTCGCGTTCGAGCTCGTGCAGCACGCCCCGTCATGCGCGCCCACGAACGCCTTCACCGCCGCCGACGAGTTCACGTACGTGATCGGCGTGACCGGCTGGTCCGTCGCCTCCGCAAAGACCTCCCACGCGTCCTCCAGGTCCTCGATGTCCGCCATGTCCGCCATGCTGCAACCGGCCGACAGGTCCGGCAGCACCACCCGCTGGTGCGCCCGCGACAAAATGTCCGCCGACTCGGCCATGAAGTGCACGCCGCAGAAGACGATGAACTCCGCGTCCTGGTCGGCCGCCAACTGCGACAGCTTCAAACTGTCCCCCCGCAGGTCGGCGAACGCGATCACGTCGTGCTGCTGATAGTGGTGGCCCAGAATGATCAGCCGCGACCCCAGCTCCGCCTTGAAGCGGCGGATGCCGGCCTCGAGCTCGGCCTCGGACAACTGGCTGTAACGATTGGCAAGCGGTAACTGGTAAAGCATTGTGGGTGCCTGAGTCCTTATCCGCGGATTGACCGCCGGGAGTGGTTGTGGGCTGTCTCCTGAATCACAAGATGGTAGCTCCCCCCGGAGCCCAGTTCCACCGTCCACCGCCCGCTTAGAACCGCCGCCGCCACCCCTCCAGCACGAACAGCACCAGGAAGACCCCCAACACGTCCGCCCGAAAGTCGTCCACGCTCGCCGTCCGGTTCACCAGCGGCTGCGTCAGCTCGTCAAACGCCGCGTACGCGGTCAGCATTCCCAGCGCCAGCCAGACAAAGGTGTCCGGTAGCGGCCGCCGGAACGTCTCGGCACACTTCCAGAACAGCGCCGCCAGCACGCCATACGTCACGAAGTGCACGATCTTGTCCGACTGCGGCACGCCCCCCGGCAGCGTCAGTTTCGGAAAGTGCGTGCTGCAGAACAGAAAGATCCAGTAGATCGGCAGCAGCCGGCGAAAGAAGTGATCGCGCGCCGCCTGCAGCGTCGGCCGCTGCCGCCGGCTCATGAAGCCGGCGTCTCGCGCACCGGCTCGTCCGCCTCCACCCCCGCCGCCTCTTCCGCCGGCAGCGGCGGCGCCGCGTCTGAACCCACCTCGTCGGCGCTCGCCTCCTGCGCGGCGATGACCTCCGGCTCCGGCATCGCCTCGATTTCCTGCGCTAACGCCAGGTAGTCAACCGCCCCGTGGCTGTTGGCCGCATACGTGAAGATGTCCTGCCCGAAGCTCGGGCACTCCGCCAGCTTGATGTTCCGCCGGATCCGCGTCTCGAACACCCGCGCCCCGTACCACGCGTCGTTCACGTCGGCCTGCGCCACGAAGTCGCGCACGTCCCGCTCGACCTCCTGCGCCAGCCTCGTGTTCGTCTCGAACATCGTGAATACAACGCCGCTGACCCGCAGCGCCGGGTTGATGTTGTCCCGCACCAACGTCACCGTCTCCAGTAACTTGCCCAGCCCCTGCAACGCCAGGAAGTGCGGCTGCAACGGGATGATCACCTCGTTCGTCGCCGCCAGCGCGTTCACCGTCAACAGCCCCAGCGACGGCGCGCA
This sequence comes from uncultured Planctomycetales bacterium, assembly GCA_964499235.1. Classification (GTDB taxonomy): domain Bacteria; phylum Planctomycetota; class Phycisphaerae; order UBA1845; family Fen-1342; genus JAFGRR01. The sequence continues at coordinate 1,535 of CAZCKC010000194.1, forward strand.
GTCAATGACGCAGTATTGCAGTTCGTCCAGCAACGGCGCGATCGCGCTCGCCAGCAGGATCTCCCGCTCCTCGCGCCCGCTGATCTCCTGTTCCGCCCCCACCAGGTCCAGGTGCGCCGGCAACACCATCAGCCGCTGGTTCAGCGACTGCACCGCCTCCAGCACCGACGCCTCCCCGATCAGCAGGTCGTAGACGCTCTGCCCCTCCTCCGATACCTCAATCCCGACGTGCATGCTCGCGTGCGCCTGCGGATCCATGTCGATCAGCAGCACCTGCCGCCCACGCGCCGCCAGCGCTGCCGCCACGTTCACCGCCGTCGTCGTCTTCCCGACGCCGCCTTTTTGATTGAGGATCGCAATCGACCGCATGTGCCGCAGTATAGAAGCCCCGCCCCTCCGGGTGAAGGAACGCCCGCCCGGTTCCACCCCGCCGACTCAATCACCCCCCCAGCCTCCCGCATGCAGCCTCGGCCGCCCATTCCTCACGGCCGCTCCGGCGGGTCCTCCGGCTCGACCACGATCTCCCCCTTCTTCGGCTTCCGCTTCCGCTGCGCCGCCTTCGGTGGCCGCCGACCCTGCTTCACGTCCTCTTCAAACGTCCGCTTCCGCCGCAGGATGTGGTGATAGTGCTGCCCGAACCGGTGCGCCTCGTCCCGCACCTGCTGCAACAGCCGCAGCGCCGCATGGTTCCGCGGCAGCCGCACCGGCTGCTGCTCCGCCTGCACGTACACCACCTCCTCCCGCTTCGCCAGCGAGATCACCATCGGCGGCTTCACCGCCGCCCCCGTCTCCGCCTCGATCGCGTCGTGCAGCCGATCAAACGCCGCCAGCGCCGCGTGCAACTGCCCCAGCCCCCCGTCAATCAAGATCACGTCCGGAAATAACTCCTGCGCGTTCGCCGCGTGCTTGTAGCGCCGCGTGATCACCTCCCGGATCATCGCGTAATCATCGACCCCCGCCACCGACTTGATCTTGTAACGCCGGTAGCCATCCTTGAATGGCCGCCCGTCAATAAAGCACACCAGCGACCCCACCGACGCCTCCCCATGCAGCGTCGCAATGTCGATCCCTTCCACGATCCGCGGCTGCTCCGCCAGCCCCAGCAGCTTCTGCAGCTTCAGCAGCCCCGCGCTCGGGTCGACGAAGAACACCTCCGGCTGCACGTCCTCCGTCACGCTCCCGCTCAGCGCCAGCCCCTCGATCGCCTTGATCTGGTCCCGGATCCGCGCCGCGTGCTCGTAATCCCGCGCCGCCGCCGCCTGCTCCATCTCCTTCTGCAGCGACCGCAACAGGTTCGCCCGCTTCGACTTCAGCAGCTTCACCAGCCCCTGAATATCCTGCCGATACGCCGCCCGGCTGATGTGATCCGCGCACGGCGCCGTGCACTGCTTGATCGCGTGCAGCAAGCACGGCCGAAAGTACCGCCGCTTCTCGTCATCCGCCCGAATGTCCAGCTCACACGTGCGATACTTGAACACCTTCTGCAACGCGTTCACCGCCTGCCGGGCCGCGAACGCGTTCGTGAACGGCCCGAACAGCTTCGTCCCCTTTGCCGCCGGTGTCCGCGTCACGTACACCCCCGGAAAGTCGTCCCGCATCGTGATCTCGATGTACGGGAAGCTCTTGTCATCCCGCAGCCGCTCGTTGTACGGCGGCTGGATGTCCTTGATCAGCCGGTTCTCGGTCAGCAGGGCGTCAACTTCGCTGTCGCAGTCCAAGAAGTCGATGTCCTCGACCAGCGCCGCCATGTGCGCGATCTCCGGCCCGCGACTCGACAACAAGTCCGCCGAATCCTGGAAATAGCTCGCCACCCGCGACCGCAGGTCCACCGCCTTCCCGACGTACAGAACCTGCCCCTGGCGGTCCTTCATCAGGTAAACCCCGGGTGACTTCGGCAGGTGGCCGATCGTCGCGCGCAGCCGCTCGATGCGGGTGTCTTTCTCGCTCATGTTGTCCGAATTATACGACCCGCCGCCGCCGCGTTTCGCCGCCCCCAGCAACCCCGCCTGACCATCCCAGACCCCAAACAAGCCCCTCTCTGAGCCGAAATCTCAATCCGTGAGCCCTCCCGGACCCCGCCTCCCGCTTGCACGGGACCCCCTCCGGCGGTAGAAAGCGGCCAAACCGAGCACTAACGGTCGCTAAGCCAGCTTGGCGCGGTCCCGAACCACCCGCCGGACGCCTCGGCGCCCTGCCCCCCAACGAGGAGGTACGCCTGTGGAAGAGTATCAGAAGCTCAAGCAAATGGTCGAAGAGTGCGCCGACGACGTCTACAAGGCCGTCGGCGGCAACAAGGCGGCGGGCACCCGCGTCCGCAAGACCATGCAAGATATCAAGAACGCCGCCCAGGAAGTCCGTAAGAAAATCCTCGATATCCGCGACACCGAGGGCGGCCCCACCGGCGACTAACCGCCGCCTCCCTCCCGCCGGATTCCACCAACACCACCGCAAACGCCGGCCCAGCCGCCGGGGACAGCCAGCGTATGCCGCCACCTCCCATCATCGAGCCCCAATCCATCGACCTCACGCAATGTGTCGCCGACCGTTCTGCCATCCACGCCGTGAACCCCCACCGCCACGAGTTCGAACTCCTCGACGCCGTCACCTTCTTCGACCGCCAAACCCTCCTTTTCGCCGGCTACTTCGACGTCCGCCCCGACGATTGGTGGACCCGCGGCCACGTCCCCGGCCGCCCGCTCTTCCCCGGCGTCCTCATGATCGAGTCCGCCGCCCAGCTCTCCAGCTACATCTACCACCAGGTCTTCCCCGAATCCGGCAAGTTCATCGGCTTCGCCGGCGTCAACCACGCCAAGTTCCGCGGCGCCGCCGAGCCCCCGTGCCGCCTCGTCCTCGCCGGCCGCGGCCGGCAGCTCAAGCCCCGCCGCGTCGTCACCGACATCCAGGGCTTCATCGACAACACCATGGTCTTCGAGGTCGAGATCACCGGCATGCCCGTGTAACCTGACCCCCATGTCCACCGGCGGCCCCGCCAACCCCCTCACCGCCGAAGCCCTCCCGGAAATCCTGCGCTGGCCTGACCGCCCGACCCCCGCTGACCTCGACCCGCTCCCCGGTATCCCCGCCATCTACCTCCTCCTCGACGCCCACGACCAGCCCGTCCAACTCGCCACCACCCAGAACCTCAAGCGCCTCGCCACCGCCCGCCTGCTCGACGAGACCCGCGAGCAGCGCGGCCAGGCCGACCTCGCCGCCATCGCCCGCGCCGTCCGCTGGCGTCGCGTGGCCGCCCCCTTCGAGTCCCGCTGGTGGTACTATCGCCTCGTCCGCCAGCACGAGCCCAAGTCCTACCGCCAGCTCATCGGCTTCGGCCCCGCCTGGTTCCTCCACGTCGACTGGCACGCCCGCGTCCCCGAGCTCCGCCTCACCGAGCGCGTCTGGCGCGAGCCCGGCCACTACGTCGGCCCCTTCCCCGCCCGCCGCCAGGCCCAGCACGCCCTCGAAGGCCTCTGGGACCTCTTCGACCTCTGCCGCTACCCCGAGCAGGTTCGCAAGGCCCCGTCGGGCCAGCGCTGCGCCTACGCCGAGATGAACCGCTGCGACGCCCCCTGCGACGGTTCCGT
>CAZCKC010000195.1:0-5088 GCA_964499235.1 uncultured Planctomycetales bacterium
GATGCGGGGCAGGAGTGATGGTGGGACGTGGTAGACGTTGCGCGCGGGCGGCAGGTCGCGTGCCCGCTGAATGGCCGCCGCAGGAGTGATGGTGGGACGTGGTAGACGTTGCGCGGCCGGCGTGTTACACCACGAGCATGAGTGGTTCGGTGAGCCTGGACGCGTTGCTGCGTGACCTGAACGGGCCGCAGCGGGAAGCGGTCACGCACCGTGACGGTCCGCTGCTGGTGCTGGCGGGGCCGGGCAGCGGCAAGACCCGCGTGATCACGCGGCGGGCGGCGCACCTCGTGCACAGCGGCGTGCGGCCGCAGAACCTCCTCGCGATCACCTTCACGAACAAAGCGGCGGACGAGATGCGGCAGCGGATCGCGGCGCTGGGCGTGGCGCGGGGGATGTGGGTGTACACGTTTCACGCGCTGGGGGTGCGGCTGTTGCGGGAGTTCGGGCCGCTGGCGCGGGTTGAGCCGGGGTTTTCGATCTATGACGAGGCGGACCAGAAGCGGCTGGTGAAGGAGGCGATGGCGCTGTGCCAGGTGAGCGACCAGATGTTGAAGCCGGACCAGGCGCAGGGGCAGATCAGCCACGCGAAGAACCGGCTGGAGACGCCGGCGCAGTATGCGGAGCGGGCGGAGTTCTTTGACCAGCGGCTGATCGCGCGGATCTACGAGGCGTACGAGGGGCTGCTGGAGCAGCGGAACGCGGTGGACTTCGACGACCTGCTGATGCGGGTGGCGCTGGTGCTGCGGGACCAGCCGGAGATCGCGGAGCGGCTGAACATCCGGTTTCAGTACCTGCTGATCGACGAGTACCAGGACACGAACCGGGCGCAGTACCTGATCGCGCGGTCCCTGTCGCAGCACCATCAGAACATCTGCGCGACGGGTGATCCGGACCAGTCGATCTATGGCTGGCGCGGGGCGGACATCGGGAACATCCTGCAGTTCGAGCACGATTATCCCAATCCGCGGATCGTGCGGCTGGAGCAGAACTACCGCTCGACGAAGGTGATCCTGCGGGTGGCGTCGCAGTTGATCAAGGCGAACCGGAAGCGCAAGCACAAGGACCTGTGGACAGAGAACGGCGAGGGCGAGCCCGCGACGGTTTGGGAGTTCGGCGAGGGGCGGGACGAGGCGCAGCGGATCGCGGCGGAGATCGCGGCGTTGCACGGAGCGGGTCAGGCTTACGGGGGGATCGCGATCGCGTACCGCGTCAACGCGTTGAGCCGCGGGCTGGAGGAGGCGTTACGGGACGGGGGGATCCCCTACCGCATCGCGCGGGGCGTCGAGTTCTACAACCGCAAGGAGATCCGGGACGCGGTCGCGTACCTGCGGGTGCTGGTGAACCCGCGCGACGACGCAGCGCTTTTGCGGATCATCAATACGCCGACGCGCGGGATCGGGGCGACAACGGTGAAACGGCTCGTGGCGTTTGCCACCGAGCAGCAATTGCCGCTGAGCGCGGCGCTCGACCGGGTGGAGCAGATCCCGTCGATCAAGTCGGCGGCCAAGAAGGTGCGACGGTTCGTGGAGCTGTTGCAATCGATTCAGGGCGCCGCGGCGCAGCGCACGGTGGCGGACGCGGTGCGCGAGGCGATCGAGCGCGCGGGGCTGGATGCGTTCTATCGCGACGAGGGGGTCGAGGCGGGCGAGGATCGGATCGCGAACCTCGAGGAGCTGATCTCGGCGGCCGCGCGGTATGCAGAGGACGCCGACGAGCCGACGCTGGCCGAGTTCCTGCAGCGGGTGAGTCTGACGAGTGATCAGGACGCGATCGACGGGGCGCAGGACGCGGTGTTGCTGTTGACGCTGCACGCGGCGAAGGGGTTGGAGTTTCCGGTCGTGTTTATCGTCGGGTTGGAGGAGGGGCTCTTGCCGCACGAGCGGGCGCTGATGGGCGACGGGGACCTGGAAGAGGAGCGGCGGCTCTGCTTTGTGGGGGTCACGCGGGCGCAGGAGCGGCTGTACCTGACGCATGCGCGGCAGCGTTTTCTGCGGGGGCAACTGGTGCCGCGGCCGCCGTCGCAGTTCCTGCGCGAGCTGCCGGATGACGCGACGGTGACGGCGCAGTTCAACCTGCCGGGCTGGATGCGGGAGAGCGGGGCGAGCGGTGGCTATGTTCCGCTCGAGGACCAGCTGCCGCCGGACGAGCGGCCGGCGCGGCAGCGGCGGACCGAGCGGCGCGGGCGGGGCTTTGCGGATCGCGACTTTGATGAGGCCGGCGAGCCGATGATTGACATCCGAGCGGACGTGGAGGCGGAGGCGGAGGCCCCGTTTGCGGACTGGCGGGCGGGGACGCTGGTCGAGCACCGGGACTTCGGGGTGGGGACGGTGGCGTGGATTCGGCCGGGGCCGGGGCAGACGCGGGCGAGCGTGAAGTTTGCGGGGCAGGGCGAGAAGGTGTTCATCCTGGAGTTCGCGCCGCTGACGAAGCTGCGGTAGCGGCAGGTCGAGTGCGATCGGACGCGACGATTGGGCGCGGGGGGCGTGCACGCGAGGTTTTCTTGCGGGTGCGGGGGGCGCCGGGTAAAGTTCAGTCCCTGAAACGGCCGGGAGCCGGGCCCGCCCCCTGCCGCTGGAGCGAAACCTTTCTACCGGTGTTCAATTGGCGCCCGCTGGAATGCGCCCATGCCGCGAACCTCTGCCCCGCTGACGAACGCGATGAGCGCTGCTGGCCGTGTTGCGAAGCTCGAGAGCATTCTCGCGGTGAGCCGCAACCTGGCGGCGACGAACGACCTGGACCGGCTGCTGGCGGAGATCGTGGCCGCGGCGGTGGAGGTGTTGGATTGCGAGCGGGCGACGATTTTTCTGTATGACGGCGAGACGAACGAGTTGTATGCGCGGGTGGCGACGGGGGATGCGAGCATCCGGTTTCCGGCGACGGCGGGGATCGCGGGGGCGGCGGCGGCGGGGACGGAGGTGGTCTGCGTGCCGGATGCGTACGCGGATCCGCGGTTCAACTCGGAGGTGGATCGGAAGACGGGGTTCAAGACGCGGAACCTGCTGACGCTGCCGCTGCGGAACCTGGACGGCGATTTGATGGGGGTGCTGCAGGGGCTGAACAAGCGGGACGGGGCGTTTGCCGACGACGACATCGTGCTGGCGGAGCATCTCGGCGCGCAGGCGGGCGTGGCGCTGCACCGGGCGCGGCTGCTGGAGGCGTATGCGGAGCGGCAGCGGCTGGGGCGCGAGCTGGAGATCGCGCGGTCGATCCAGCAGGCGAACCTTCCGCGGCAGGCGCCGGCGGTCGCCGGGTACGCGATCGCGGGCTGGAACCAGTCGGCGGACGAGACGGGCGGGGATGCGTACGACTTCATGCCGCTGGCCGACGGGCGGTGGGCGATGCTGTTGGCGGACGCGACGGGGCACGGGATCGGCGCGGCGCTGGTGATCGCGCAGTGCCGGTCGCTGATGCGCGGGCTGCTGACGGTGACGACGGATTTGAGCGAGATCATGGCGCGCGTCAACGGGATTTTGTGCGATGATTTGCGCGAGGATCGGTTCGTGACGGCGTTTCTGGGGATCCTGGATCCGCACGCGCACCGGCTGGAATACGTGGCGGCGGGCCAGGGGCCGCTGCTGTTCGTGACGCCGGACAAGTGTGAAACGCGGCCGGCGACGAGCGTGCCGCTGGGGGTGCTTGACGATGCGCCGATGCTGACGGCGGCGTTTGGTTTTGCGCCGCGGAGCCTGGTGGCGTTGCTGACGGACGGGTTTTACGAGGCGGCGAGCCCGGCGGGTGAGTTGTTCGGCGAGGAGCGGGTGACCGCGCAGTTGCAGCAACGGTTGCGCGCCGACGAGCCCGAGCTGATCGAGCCGCTGTACCGCGCGGTGCTGGCGTATACGGAGAACGCGGCGCAGGCCGACGACCTGACGGCCGTAATGATCCGGCGGCGGGCGGGCGCCGAAGCCGCGGCGGGCTGATCGTCGGCGCCGAATGACCCCGTTAGAATTCGCGAGCTGGTTTGATGGACTCCCGGGAGAGTGACGGGTGCGGGTGGCGTTCAACGCGATCACGACGGCGCCGGGTGGCGGGTTGTCGGTGCTGCTGGGGCTGCTGGAGGGGCTGCGGGCGATCGGGGCGCCGCTGGAGCCGACGATCTTTGTGGCGCGGGAGCCGGTGGTCGCGGCGCTCGAGGCGGCGGGCCACGGGGCGGCAGTCGAGCGGGTGCGGCTGAAGCGGTCGGCGTACGGGCTCCTCTGGCAGCGTTTCCGGCTGCCGACGCGGTTGCGGGAGCGCGGCAGCGAGGTGCTCTTTACGAACACGTACTACGCACCGAACGCGCCCTGTCCGCAGGTGGTCCACCATCAGACGCTCTTCTCGATTGAGACGGGGGCTTGGTGGCCGCACATTCGGCGGGGGCCGCGGCGGGTGCTGATGACGCACGGGGCGCGGCGGGCGTTGCGGCGGGCGGCGGCGAACACGTTCATCTCGGAATATATGCGGGCGTGTGCGGAGCGGATCGTGCCGGCGTCGCGGGCGCGGAACCACGTGATCGTGAACGGGCTGAACGCGGAGTACCTGGCGCTGGCGCGGGAGCGGCCGGTGGACGACCGGGTCTGGGGGCAGCTGTGCGCGGTGCAATCGAACAGCCCGCACAAGGAGACGCGGAGCCTGCTGGAGTGTGTGCAGCGGCTGGCGGCGGCGCACCCGGAGGTGCCGTGGGCGCTGAAGCTGGCGGGGGGCGGGGACTGGTCGGCGTGGCGGGCGTATGCGGCGGAGCTGGGGATCGCGGAGCGGGTGGAGTTCCTGGGGCACCAGGATTTGAGTGCGATCGCACGGCTGTTTCGGGCGAGCAGCTGCTTCGTGTTTCCGAGCGTGTACGAGGGGTTCGGGATGCCGGTGCTGGAGGCGATGGCGTGCGGGTGTCCGGTGGTGGCGGTGGACGCGACGGCGGTGCCGAGCGTGGCGGGGGACGCGGCGGCGTTGGTGCGGCCGCGGGATCCGGCGGGGCTGGCGGCGGCGGTGTGGCGGCTACACAACGATGGGGCGTGGCGATCGGGGCAGGTTGAGCGGGGGTATGCGCGGGCGCGGGCGTTTCCGTGGTCGGCGAGTGCGGCGGCGTTGTGGGGGGTGTTTGAGAGGGTGGTG
>CAZCKC010000196.1:0-2189 GCA_964499235.1 uncultured Planctomycetales bacterium
CTGGATCAACCCCCACCCGAAGAGCAGCTCAGCCGGGACGCGCTGCGCTTTTTGGTCGACGTCGCCGCCCGGCCGCTGTCGACCACCGTGGCGCGTTACCAGCGGCTGCACCTCTCGCGCCGCAAGGGCAACGCGATCCGCGAAGACCTCCGCGCCGCCGGCCTGATCGCCCCGGTCACCATCGCCACCCGCAGCGGGCAGGTCGTGCTGCATGAGCTGACCGATGCCGGCCGGCAGCTCGCCGGCTACGCCGGCGTGGACGTGCCGCCCACGCAGCGTCCCAGCCTCGAGCACCGCTTCTGGGTCGCCCAGGCGACCGAGTATCTCGAGCGTGAAGGTTATCGCGTCGACGCCGAGCACGGGCTTCGCACGGGCGGCTTTGTCGATCTGTTGGCCGAACGGGGCGGCCGCCGCGTCGCCGTCGAGATCGAAACCGGCAAGTCGGATATCGCAGCCAACATCGAGAAGCTGGCCGGCGCCGCGGTCGACGAGCTAATCCTCATTGCCACCTCACCAGCGGCCGTCGCCGCCTGTGAGCGGGCGCTGGCGGCCGCAACCCCGCCCGTCCCGGTCACCCAGCTCAGCTGGCTAGACGTATCTTCTTAATGGCACCGCTCTTCTTAACGGCACCGGCCCTCCGGCCCGGCGACAGAAGCGTCCCGGGGTTCGACCCCCAAACCGACAGCGCTGAAGGGCCCGATCGGGTATATTTACCCTTGCCTTTCGGCGTCTGCTCGCCGATGATCGCCAAGTGTAAGACTAGAACGTACCCGATCAGGACGATTCGATGCGGATCGCGGACGACATTGCGCGGCTTCGCAAGGCCGCTGGGCTGACCCAGGCGGAACTCGCCGAACGGGCCGGGGTCGGCCTGCGGTTCGTCCGCGAACTGGAGCGGGGCAAGCCCACGGTGCGGCTCGACAAGGTGCAGCAGGTGCTCGACCTGCTCGGACACGCACTGCACGTGAGGCCCAAGCGATGACCCGCCAGGCCCACGTCTACTACCGCGACCGGCTGGCGGGCACGCTCACAGAACTGCCCACGGGCGGCTACCGCTTCGCCTACGACCAAGCGTATCTCAAGGACGGCCCCGCCATCGCGCTCACGCTGCCGCTGCAGGCCGCGCCGTTCGAGTCGTCCGAGTTGTTCCCCTTCTTTGCTGGGCTGGTGCCGGAGGGTTGGTATCTCCGCATCGTCGCGCCGACGATCAAGGTTGATGCGTCCGACACGTTCGGCCTGCTCTTAAACACCTGCGCGGACTGTATCGGCGCGGTGAGTGTGCGTGAGGCGCGCGATGCCGATTGACGCCGACGCCAAAACGCTGCGGGCAATCTTCGGCAAACCGATCCGTCCGACGATCGCCGTGTCATCGACTGAGATCGCGCTCGAAGCCCAGAAGTTGGCGGGTAAGCTCAGTATCTCCGGCGTGCAGCCGAAGCTGTCCATGCGGCTGGCAGGTGACCGACTGGTACCGGTCGCACGCGAAGGCCGGTTCATCCTCAAACCGCAGACGCAAGACTTCGCCGAGTTGCCACAGAACGAGTACCTGTGCATGTCGATGGCCCGACGGTTCGGGCTGCGCACCGCACCGTGCCTGCTGCTTGAACTGGCCGACGGCGCCCCCGCCTACGTGGTCAAGCGGTTCGATCGCTATCAGCAGGGCCGCCGCGTCGAAAAGCGCGCCTGCGAGGACCTGCACCAGATCCTCGGGGGCCCCGACAAATACGCCGGCAGCCACGAGCAGATCGGCGCCGCCATTCGTCAGCACTGCACCTTCCCCCCGCTCGAACTCCAGCGGCTGTTCGAGTTGACCATCTTCAACTTTGCCATCGGCAATGGCGATGCCCACCGCAAGAACTTCTCGCTTTTGACCAGTGAAGATGGCACGATCGCACTGAGCCCGGCCTACGACCTGGTCTCATCCCGCCTGGCCATCCCGGCTGAGAGCGCGGAACTGGCCCTGACCGTTCACGGCAAAAGAAGCCGCCTGCGTCGGTCTGATTTTCTCGCCCTCGCCGACCATTACGGGATCGCCCGCCAATATGCCGAACGCAAAATCGCCGACCTCCTGGCGCTGCACGACCCGTTCAACGCAATGATCGCCGCATCGCACCTCAGCGACGGCCTGCGGGACGGCCTGACGGACATCCTCGCGACGCGCCTCGACCGCCTACGGTAGCGGCCCCGGA
>CAZCKC010000196.1:2289-5046 GCA_964499235.1 uncultured Planctomycetales bacterium
CCGGATCGCAGGCGGCTGCTGCGCGGCGACTGCCCGGCCAGGCGATAGAGCCGGTCCGCGGTCGCGGTCCGATCGGCCAGGTCGCGCGGCGTCAGTCCCAGCACCGGGATCTGGTTGGCGGCGTAGACCCGCTGCTTGTAGCGGCGCGCGGCCGCGTAATCCGGGTCGCCATCGATCCCAAAATACTCCACCCGCGGCCGGCCCGGGGTTTGCAACGTGAAATCCGGGTACCAGATCCGCCAGTAATCGCCCGCCCGCACCAGCACCGGCTCTTCATAGCGATACGGGATCTGCAGATCGTCGAGGAGTTGCGCCAGCTGCCGCTCGCCGGCGGAGCGGTACGGCCGGTCGGGCTCGTGGAGGGCTTCGATCAGCTCATTGAGTCGCATGCGCGTTGCCCCCGCTCACGTGGGCGGTGGCCTCGTGGGCGGCGCGGATGACCCGCTGGTCGGTGCGTTCGATCACGCGGATCAGCTTGTCGACGTGCTTTTGGAGGTGGCGGGCGGTGTCGATCAACTGGACCACTTTTACGTTATCGCCGGCGTCGAGTGCCTGGCGAGCCTGCTGGGTAACATCGCGCACCCGGCGCTCGGTCTCGGCGACGGTCTGGTCGAGCCGCTCGATGCGGACATCGAGCGCGAGCTCCTGGTAACGCAATTTCAGCTGCTTGGTCAGCTGCTGGCGGCGGCGGCCGGACAGCTTGCTCACTTTGCTCTTGAGCTCCCGCAATTCGCTGAGCTTGCCGGCCCGCAGCAGTTCGGCCCGCCCCCGGAGGCTGGCCAACCGATCGGTCAGCCACCCCTCGGCCGGCAGGGCCTGGTCGAGGTACTGCCGCATTTGCAGCGCGGTGTCCGGCTTGCCGTCGAGCAGGCGGGCGAAACGGCGGGCCCGGCCCAGCGTGTCGCTGACCGCGGCGCCGCGGCGGCGGAGGTCGGCGAAATCACTGAGATCGACGCGGTCGCCGGCGTAGCCGGCAACGGGCCAGCGGTGGCCGTGGCGCTGCATGAGGAGCAACACAACTCCGACGATGATCACCCCCACCGCCACGGACCGCAGGAGGCGCAGATCAAACGGCCAGTCCACCGCCAGCGACAGGCCGATCAGCAGGCTCAGGCCGAGGGCGATCGCCGCCCCGCCCCAACTGCCGCCGACCTGCCGGAACGCTTGATAGAGCACGCCGGCCAGCACCATGATCAGAAAACCGGCGGCGATCGGGCCGAGGTTCCGCAGCGACCAGCCGGTCTGCACTTCCCACCAGACCAGGCCCAGCGCGAGCGCGAAGCCCAGCGCCGCCGACATGACGATCGCGGGGCGCTGTTCGCCGAACCGGCGGGCCAGGACGGCGTAGGCCAAAGCGGTAAAGAACGCGAAGGCGATCAGAAAATCAGCCAGCAGCGAGTCGAGGAACTCGCCGCCGAAGAGGTCGTCCAAGGGCCAGCGCCAGTCCATGGCGGTTGCGGGGCGCTGCTCGTTTATAAACGTTGCGCTACCGCGTCGCCCCGGCCAAGTGGTGAGCAAGGTTTATGTATCACCGGCGGCTTACGCGTCCGGTGGAGTTGATGCGTGGGATGGATATCGCGGCCTATCTGCGACAGCAAAAAGAGCACCTCGTCGCCGAGACCCGGCAGGTGCGGGACTTTTCGGTCTTCGACTTCGATCACATCCCCGACCAGCCGCTGATGCGGGATGAAGCCAAGCAGCTGATCAACGACCTGCTGCGCTTCGAGATCAGCGGCATCCCCACCCACTACGCGATCATCGGCAGCCGCGGCAGCGGCAAGACGCTGACGCTCAAGTACCTGCAGCAGACGGTGCCCGCCCAGGTACCGCTCGAGATCCTCTATGCCAACTGCCGCGAGCACAACACCAGCTTCAAGGTGCTGGCCCATTTGCTCGGCGTCAGCGCCCGCGGGACGGGTTTGTCGGAGCTGTTCACCCAACTGGTGCGACGGTGCCGACAGAAGACGGTGATCGTGCTCGACGAGGTCGACCTGATGAGCCCCAAGGACCGCCGGCGGGAGATCCTGTATTTGCTCAGCCGCAGCGACCGGCCGTTCATGGTCCTGATGCTCTCGAACAACCCGCACGTGCTCAAGGAACTCGACCCGGCCACCCGCAGCAGCCTGCAGCCGGTGCCGCTGCACTTTCGCAATTATGACGCCCCGCAGATCCAGGCGATCCTGACCGCCCGGGCCGAGCGCGGGCTGGTGGACTTCGAAGCGGCGCACCTGGCCGAGATCGCGGCGCTGACGACGCGGGATACCAACGCCGATGCCCGCGTGGCGATCAAGACGCTCTACTACCTGGTCACGCAGCGGGATGCGGGTCTGAAAGCGTGTTTCGAGCGGGCCCGGCGCGACATCGTCATCGACCTGATCCACGACCTGGCCGATCATCCACTGCTGATCCTGCGCGCCGTCGAGGTCGCCCCGACCGAGTTCGCCAAGGACGTTTACCGGGTTTACGGCAAGCTCTGCGAGGAGCGCAGCGAAACGCCGTTCAGCTACATGCACTTCAACTCGAACCTGAGCTACCTGCAGAGCGTCGGGCTGGTCGCCCTGGTCGCGACCAAGGTCGGCCGGACGTACGCCAACCGCGTGCTGCTGAACTTCGAGCAGCCGCTGGTGCGGCAGATCTGCGCACTGCGGTTCACCAAGTAAGCAGAAACGCTGCGGGGTTTACGCGTGCGGCCGCCGCGACCGATCGGCGTCAAGGCGCTGTGAATTCTGCTCTGCTCTACCAGCTACCCTTTTCGTC
>CAZCKC010000197.1:0-5031 GCA_964499235.1 uncultured Planctomycetales bacterium
GGCTTCGGCTCGGGCTCTTCGCCTGCGGCTTCGGCTCGGCCGGCTCGCGGCGCCGCGACTCGCGCGGGCGCCTGGCCGCGGGTGTCTGCCGCGGGCGGGCGGAACCGCTGCGCTCCTGCCGGAGGATTCGCTCGATGACCGCGCGATCCCACCGCCGCTCGAGCGTCCAACGCGGTTCTCGCTCGGAGTCGCATCCGGCCGCGCGCTCGAGCCGCACATCGGTCACCGCGCCGCGCGCCTGGCAGCGGCGGACAGCAAACGCCACGTGCGTCTGGGCGCGCTCGAACGAGTCGAACCGGGGGCCGGCCTCGACCTCCGCGCATCCGTCCACCGTGACGATGAGTCGATAAGAATCCGGAGCAGCTTGCCCAATCTGCACAGCGTCCATGCCTTTCAGTTGAGCGGACCAGTCGGCGGTCAGGTCTGACACGCCGGTCCGTGCCTTCGGTCGTGGTCGGGAAGTGTAGCCGCTTCGCCGTTCGTGACAATAACTTGTGTGACCAGCGTTTCAATTTCCGCGACAAACCGGGCGCAGCCTTAAATGCAAGCCAGGCCTTGACAAGCCGCGCCGCTGCTGCGCAGCGGCCATCGATAAAAGCCGCCGCTAGCGTTACAATCGGTTGCGGTGAAATTCGTTCGCGGGCTTCCTCGGTGCGGAGAGCAACTTCATGGCTGCAAGCGCGACCCCCGTCACACTCATTCCCGGTGACGGCATCGGTCCCGAGGTCGTGCACGCCGCCTGCCGCGTGATCGCGGCGGCCGGCGTGCAGATCGCCTGGGACGAGTGCGCCGCCGGCGCCGCCGTCTTCAAGCAAGGCCTCAAGTCCGGTGTCCCCAAGGAAACAATCGAATCGCTCACCCGCACGAAGGTCGCCCTGAAGGGCCCGCTCGAAACCCCCGTCGGCTTCGGCGAGAAAAGCGCCAACGTCACCCTCCGGAAGCTCTTCGAGCTCTACGCCAACGTCCGCCCGACCATCGAGCTGCCCGGGATCCAGGGGCCCTACTCCGGACGGATGATCAACTTCATCACCGTCCGTGAAAACGTCGAGGATCTCTACGCCGGCATCGAGCACATGCAGACCCCCGGCGTCGCCCAGTGCCTGAAGCTCATGTCCCGCAAGGGCTGCGAGAAGATCGCCCGCCTCGCCTTCGAGCTCGCCCGTGCCGAAAATCGCAAGTCCATCCACTGCGCGACGAAGTCCAACATCATGAAGCTCACCGAGGGCCTGCTGAAGCGCACCTTCGAGGCCGTCGCCCCCGAATTCCCCGAGATCAGGGCCGAGCACATCATCATCGACAACTGTGCCCACCAGCTCGTCCGCTGGCCCGAACAGTTCGAGGTTATCGTCACCAGCAACATGAACGGCGACATCATCTCCGACCTCGCCAGCGGCCTGACCGGCGGCCTCGGCCTCGCGCCCTCCGCGAACATCGGCAACGACTGCTCGATCTTCGAGGCCGTCCACGGTTCCGCCCCGACCATCGCCGGCAAGGACATCGCCAACCCGACCGCGATGATCCTCTCGGCCGTCATGATGCTGCGCCACCTCGGCGAGTTCGACGCGGCCGCCCAGATCGAGCACGCGATTGTCCTCACCCTCGAGGAAGGCAAGACCCTCACCGTCGACCTCATCGACCCCGACCACGCCGTCGGCACCACCGAGTTCACCGACGCGGTCATCGCCAACCTCGGCCGCCAGTGGGACCGCTGGCACATCCGCGACTACAAGCCGATCAAGCTGCCCCGCGTCCCCAGCCAGCCCGATTGGCCGCAGGCCGAGACCCGCAAGATCGTCGGCACGGATATCTTCATCGAGTCCGGCCTCGCCGCCGACGATCTCGGCCACAGCCTCGAGGAGCTGGCCGAGGGCACGCCGCTGCGCCTGAAGATGATCTCGAACCGCGGGACGCTGCGTTATCCCGACGGCGTTGGCGTAACCGACCCGGTCGACCACTGGCGCTGCCGCTTCGTGGTCCGCGACGACCACTCGATGGTCGACGAGGACATCATCGCGCTGCTCCAGAAGATCGCGCACCACCACGAGTGGATGCACATCGAAAAGCTGCAAGAGTTCGACGGCGAGCCCGGCTTCACCAAGGCCCAGGGCGAGGACTAACGCCCGTCGAAAGGGGGGCGCGCGTTACGCCCGCCAGCAAACGCAGGGTAGGACGGGCGTCCCGCCGGCCATCAGAAACTGATCAGAGGAGGTCTGCCAATGTCGCAACGCCTGCTGGCACTTGCCTTGTTTTTGACCCCGGTTGCCTTGCTCGGTTGCCAGGCCACCCCGCCCCGGGCCGAGCTCACCCCCGGTTCCTGGCGGGGGACCGGCACCTTCGTCGCCGCGCAGTGGGACACGCCGAGCAACAGCGGCAACCTCGCCCCCGCGATCGAGGCCGCCCGCGCACAACCCTACGACACCACGCTCAAGATCACAGCGATTCCCGACAGCTCGCCACCCGCCCTCCGCTTCGAGATCATCTCCCGCCGCGGCAAGCTCCTCGAGCGCGGCACCGAGCAGGCCGGCGACATCACCCACCTCGTCCTCACGCTCCAGGAAACCCAGCGCCTCAGCGACGACGCCGTTATCTACGCGCTCACCGCCGCCGAGGCCACGCTTCAGTCCGACAATTCCCCCGAGGACGCCGACACCCCCGCCACGCCGCTCGACGCGACCGGGCTGCGGGCCGCCGGCCGCCTCGTGCTCCAGATCCGCTACTCCGACGGCTTCACCGACACGTTCCTCTTCGACGGCGACGACCTCGTCAAGACCGGCGCCTACTGGGCGGCCGGCGACGAGTCCGGCCTCACCGTCCACTGGATCGAAACGCTGACCCGCGCCGACTGACCCCGCCCCGTCACGGTCCGCGCTTTGCCGGCGCCAGCTCGAACGTCACCAGCACCGGCCGATGGTCCGACGCCAGCGGCTCGTCGAGCACCACGCAATCGCCCGCCCGCAGCGCCGGATCGTCGGCGTGAAGCACGTAGTCGATCCGCCGCAACGGCTTGTCGGCCGGAAAGGTGTACCCGTCCGCCCCGGCCTCAGCACACGGATCGTTCAGCAGGGCGGTCGTCGTCCGCATCACCCGGCTTTCCGGCAGGGCGTTGAAATCCCCGGCGACGATGAAGGGACGCCCACCACGCGCGGCCACGCGCTCCCGCAGCACCTCGATCGACGCCATGCGCTCCGCGTCGTCGCCGCGATAGTCCCAGTGCGTGGCCGCGAACACGACCTCGCGCCCGTCGACGTCCACCACGACCTCCAGCAACCCCCGCTGCTCGTTCGCGCGCATCTGCGGCAGGGGGTGGTTCGCGTGCCGCAGCACGGGAAAGCGGCTTAGGATCGCGTTGCCGTACGCGCCGCCCTGGAAGTTGATGTTCTTCTCGAAGACCGGCGTCAGCCCGGTCAGCGCGCCCAGCCGCGCCGGCTGATCCACCCGGTCGGTCCGCGCCGTCCCGCGGTCCACCTCCTGCAACGCCACCAGGTCGGCGCCGCTCGCCCGGATCACGGCCGCGATCCGCTCCAGGTCCACGGCACCATCCATCCCCCGCCCGTGCTTGATGTTGTACGCCAGTACGCGGACCTCGGTCGGCCCTGGCGCGTCAGGCGTCGCACAGCCCACGAGCACGCCCGCCAGCAACACCCCGGCCGACAGCAAACGCAACATCGATCCTCCCTCCTCGCAAGACAGCCCTCACCACGTCGCGCGGCGAGCTTACCAAAAAGACGCCGACCCGGCGCTCAACACGCCGGGCCGGCCATCCGCACGTCCCCTTGGAGGAAGGAAGCAGTTCGCTTGCTTAGCGCCGCCGCCGTGGCATCTGCTTCATCGCGCCCATCGAGACCAGCGACAGCATCGAGAACATCCCGACGCCCAGCCCGCACGGCGCCCCGGGAATCAGCGGCAGGTCGTCCTCGATGATCACCTCGTCGAGCCCAACATCATCCAGGTCATCTTCGTCCAGGTCGTCTTCCTGGTTCTCCTCTTCACCCGCATTGACCGCTTCGTCTTCGACCACCGCGAGCCCCACACCACCGAGCAGCAGCTCGAACACGCCGTCCGTCAGGCCCGTGTCGTTCGTGCTCATGCTCAAGCTGTCGGCGAAGGTGTCGGCCGCCGCCGGCGCGAATTGAATGATGAGGAAGCTTGAATCACCGGGTGCGATCACGGCGCTGGGCTGCGTGACGATCAGCATGCCACTCGCGTCAGCGTCCAGCAGCTGCGCGACGGGCGCGTCGAGCAGGTTCAGCGGGGCGTCGCCGGCGTTCAGCAACTCCAGCGTCACGCTGCTGCTGTCACCGACCTCGGCATGCGGCAACAGCACGGTAGCGTCGCTGGAAACCTCGTCGCCGACCGCCAGCATCCCGTCATGCACCATCGCGTCGTCTTCATAGTCGTAGCTGTCGACGAACACCCGCAGCATCGGCGCCAACGCAGTACCCTTCACCACCAGGTGAAACGGCGACGCGGAGGCGTTGGTCCAGATGTAGACATGGGTGTAAAGGTTGTCGAAGTCGATCGTCGGGCTGAACCGAATCGCGAACGCCGTCGAGCCGTTCGGCGAGAGCTTGTTGCCGGCCTCCAGCGCCGGCTGGACGAGCTCGAACTGATCGGCAAAGCCGCCCGCCAGCGCCACCGGCGGCGACTCCGAGAAGACGAGGTCCTGGTCGCCCTCGTTCCGCACCACCACGACAACCTGGGTGGTCTCGCCCACCGGCGTGTCCGCGATGACCAGGTCGGCGTGGTTGGCCAGGACTTCCCCGTCCTGGCGGACCCCCAGCTCGGGTTGCGCAACCGCCTGGCCGGCCAGCAACACCCCGCCAACCACCAGCAAGTGAACCGGATTCAAGCGACGCGAACGAACCGGCGAAATCTTCCGCAACATGACGAGCCTCCCCAGCGGCAAGCAGTTTGTCTCTGGCTCCAACGCCCCGCGTCCTTCGCAGGGCACACAACCAGCAATACAAACCGCGTGCCAGCCCCGCGGCGCGCCGCCAAAAGACTGCCAAAACCGCCTGTCTCTAGGGGAAA
>CAZCKC010000198.1:0-5023 GCA_964499235.1 uncultured Planctomycetales bacterium
GTCAAGCGCCAGCTCCCACACCGTCTGCGCATCCACCCCCGCCCGCGCAAACGGCACCGCCTCGTGGTGCGCGTTCACCAGCACCAGCATCGTCTGATCCGTCAGCGGATCCCCCGCATCATCCACC
This sequence comes from uncultured Planctomycetales bacterium, assembly GCA_964499235.1. GTDB lineage: Bacteria > Planctomycetota > Phycisphaerae > UBA1845 > Fen-1342 > JAFGRR01. Next base: position 128 of record CAZCKC010000198.1, read on the forward strand.
ATGTCCAGGTGCGCCCCGCTCATCCGCATCCCCAGCGTCCGCACCCAACCGTTCGTCCACTCCTCGTCGGTCATCTCCTTCCCGTCCGGCCGCAGCCACAACACCTCCTTCGTCTCTGCGCCCCGGATCACCCGGTCCTGGAAGAACCGCCGCCGCCGCAGGTTCGGGTGCGCCCGCCGAAACGCCACCAGCTTCCGCGTGAACGCCAGCAACGCCTCCTGCCGCTCATCCAGGTCCCAGTGCAGCCAGCTCAGCTCGTTGTCCTGGCAGTACGCGTTGTTGTTCCCGTTCTGCGTCCGCCCGATCTCGTCCCCCGCGCCGAGCATCGGTACCCCCTGCGACACCAGCAAAAACGCCAGGAAGTTCCGCTTCTGCTGCTCCCGCAACGCGATGATCCCCGCGTCCGTTGTCGGCCCCTCCGCCCCGCAGTTCCACGACAGGTTCTCGTTGTGCCCGTCCCGGTTGCCTTCCCCGTTCGCCTCGTTGTGCTTCTCGTTGTAGCTCACCAAGTCGTGCAGCGTGAACCCGTCGTGCGACGTGACGAAGTTCACGCTCGCGTACGGCCGCCGCCCGTTGTTCTCGTACAGGTCGCTGCTGCCGCACAGCCGCGTCGCGACCTCCGACAGCACCCCGCCGTCACCCTTCCAGAACCGCCGCGATGTGTCACGGTACTTCCCGTTCCACTCGGTCCAGCCCACCGGGAAGTTCCCCACCTGGTAGCCACCCTCGCCCAGGTCCCACGGCTCCGCGATCAGCTTCACCTGCTTCAGCACCGGATCCTGGTGAATGATGTCAAAGAACGCCCCCAGCCGATCCACCTCGTGCAGCTCCCGCGCCAGCGCCGCCGCCAGGTCGAACCGGAACCCGTCCACGTGCATCTCGCTCACCCAGTACCGCAGGCTGTCCATGATCAGCTGCAGCACCTTCGGGTGCGTCATGTTCAGCGTGTTCCCGCACCCCGTGTAATCCATGTAGTACCGCGGCGTCTCGTTCATCAGCCGGTAGTACGCCGCGTTGTCCAGCCCCCGCAGCGACAACGTCGGACCCAGGTGGTTCCCCTCCCCCGTGTGGTTGTACACCACGTCCAGGATCACCTCGATCCCGGCCGCATGCAGCGCTGCCACCATCCCCTTGAACTCGCGCACCGCGTCCCGCGGCTCTCGCGCCGCCGCGTACCGCGCCTCCGGCGCAAAGTACGCCAGCGTGTCATACCCCCAGTAGTTCGACAGCCCCTGCTCCACCAGGTGCCGCGCGTCCAGGTGATGGTGCACCGGCATCAGCTCCACCGCGTTCACGCCCAGCTCGGTCAAGTACTTGATCACCGGCTCCGAGCCCAACCCCGCGTACGTTCCCCGCAGCTCCGGCTGCACCCGCTCGTTTAACTGCGTAAAGCCCTTCACGTGCAGCTCGTAAATCACCGTCTCGTTCCACGGGATCCGCGGCCGCCGGTCCTCCCCCCACGTGAACGCCTGGTCCACCACCACCGCCAGCGGCGCGATCGCCGCACTGTCGCGTTCGTCGAACGACAGGTCGGCCTCCGCCGCCCCCACCGTGTACCCGAACAGCGCATCGTCCCACCGCAGCCCCCGCCCGATCGCCTTCGCGTACGGGTCCAGCAACACCTTGTTCGCGTTGAAGCGGTGCCCCCGCGACGGCTCGTACGGGCCATGCACCCGGTAACCGTAAAGCTGCCCCGGCGTGATCCCCGGCACGTAGCCGTGCCACACCATGTCCGTCCGCTCCGGCAGCCGCAGCGTCTCGCGCGGCCCCGTGCTCTGCGGCCCGTCAAACAGGCACAGCTCGACCGCCTCCGCGTGCTCGGAAAACACCGCGAAGTTCGTGCCCCGCCCGTCAATCGTCGCGCCAAGCGGATAACCGCTGCCCGGTAGGATCTTGCGTGCCATCAGTGACCGTCACTCCTCCGTGAGTCCTCAAACCGCCACGCCGCCCGAGAGCCTCCCCCGGCGCGACCAGCTCTCTCCCAAGCACCCCAACCGCCCCGCGGCTCGCCGTGCCCGACCATGGTAGGCAGCCACCCGCCACCCGGCCAATCCGCGGCCGCCGCTGTACCGGCCCTCAGGACTAACACTAACTGGAAAGATTCAAGTTGGCAGTTCCGAAAACGCGCGGCATGCTTATTCATTGGGCTGTCAGGTTGTTCAGCGACACGAATGCCGCTCGTCAACCACGTCTCACAACCGCAGGCCCCGCGTCGCATCGTGCAGCCTACCTAACATCACCGATGCCGCGCAGGCCGAACGAGGGAGGGGTGTCCATGCGGGTGCTCCGCGCAGCGCCCGGCTGGACCACGCGGACCGACGCTCTGGGGGTGGCTTCACCGGGGGCGCCGGCCCGTGTTTGTTTACACGCTCCGCGCCCGTCACCCGCCCGTGAACGCTTCGCCGCCGTCCGCCCGCCCCGCCCCGCCTACTCGCCGCAGGAATCCGCCTCCACCGACTTGCCGCCGTGACCGCGCTGGCCGATAATCCGCCTCCAAGAACGCGCCAATACCGTCGCGCGTCCACCAGTCGATTGCCTGCATCCCTCGTAAGGAGCCAACCATGAACAAGACCACCCGCCGCGCCCAGAAGTGGATCACCTTCCTCGCCGTTACCGTCGGCGGCACCCTTTTCCAGATCAGCTGCTTCGGCACCCCCGTCTCCTCCGGCCTCCTCACCGTCTAGCACCCCATAGCAGCACAACCCGTTACGGCTAGCACGGCTGCCCCCCAGGGTGGGGCGGCCGTCCCGCCCGCGACCGGGCCCAACCACCACCCGCACCCCAGCCATCAAGAATCGACTGCCCGCCAACCGTACCACCTGCTCACCCGCTCACCTGCTCCCCTGCTCTCCCCCAGGGTGGGGCGGGCGTCTCGCCTGCCGCTTTTTAACCTCGAATCGCTGCTTACCCGGCGTCCTCGTCCCCAAGCCCCCCAACACACCCACTCCTGACCCCATCCACGGCGTTTTCCTTGGTCCAAGCCGCCCTAAGAACTATTCTCTAGCCAGCGACCTTCAATCCGCAGGCGAGCCGCGAGCCACGGGTTGCCGCCCGGTGACCCATCGAGAGGTAACGATGCGTTTCACGTGGCAGTTCCCGACGGCCCTCGCCCTGATCGCCATCCCGCTGACCGGCGCCGCCGCCGAACAGCGCGCCATGCAAGCCACCCAGTCCATGCGCACCATGCCCGACCCCATCCCCTGGGTCGACCCCACCCTCGTCCACATCGGTGCCGCCACCAGCCAGGGCGACGACCGCCGCAACACCCGCCCCGGCGCCCTCCAGTCCGCCGCCGCCCGCGACGCCTTCGCCCTCGACGGCTCCGGCATCACCATCGGCATCATCTCCGACTCCTTCAACGCCCTCGGCGGCCAGCCCGCGACCATCCTCACCGGCGACCTCCCCGGCCCTCAAAACCCCTTCGGCTTCACCGACCCCGTCACCATCCTCCGCGACGACCTCTCCTCCAGCTCGATTGACGAAGGCCGCGCCATGGCCGAGATCGTCCACGACCTCGCCCCCGGCGCCCGCCTCCTCTTCCATTCCGCCTTCAACAACGGCGGCGGTGACGCGTCCATCGCCTTCGCCATCGACGCCCTCCGCACCGCCGGCGCCGACATCATCGTCGATGACGTCGCCAACCTCACCCAGCCCTTCTTCCAAGACGGCCTGTCCGCCGCCGCCGCCGACACCGCCTTCGCCGCCGGTGTCGCCTACTTCTCCTCCGCCGGCAACGCCGGTGACGACGCCTACACCGCCACCTTCGACGGTCAGCTCGCCGGCCCCAACCTCCTCCACAACTTCGACCAGAACGCCTCCGAAGGCGGCGACGAGGTCTTCGACGTCACCCTCCCCCCGGGCGCCTTCGTGCGCGTCGTCCTCCAGTGGGACGACCGCTACCCCTCGCTCGCCCCCGTCACCGGCCCCCCCAACGACCTCGACCTCGCCGTCCTCGACGCCGGCGGCCGCATCGTCGACATCAGCCAACGCGACCAGACCATCGGCGCCGACCCCTGGGAACTCGTCGCCGTGACCAACCCCGCCGCCACCGACGCCAGCTTCGGCCTCGTCGTGGTCGGCTTCCAGGTCCTCGCCGACGCCCCCGAGTTCAAGATCACCCTCTTCGGCCCTTTCACCAACGGCGACGATGACGCCACCTTCTCACCCACCAACTTCGGCCAGTCCGCCGCCGCCGGCGCCCAGGCCGTCGCCGCCGTCTTCTACAACAGCACCACCGTCGAGTCCTTCAGCTCCCGCGGCCCCACCCGCATTGTCTTCGACCGCGACGGCGACCGGATCGACGCCGTCCGCGCCAAGCCCGACATCACCGCCACCAACGGCGTCGACACCACCTTCTTCGGCACCGACATCGACGGCACCGGCAACCCCAACTTCTTCGGCACCTCGGCCGCCGCCCCGCACGCCGCGGCCGTCGCCGCCCTCCTCCTCCAACGTGCCGCCGACCTCGGCGTCACGCTCGACCCCGCCGCCCTCTACGACCTCCTTGCCGCCACCGCTGTCGACCTCGCCGCCCCCGGTTTCGACAACGTCGCCGGCGCCGGCCTCATCGACGCCCTCGCCGCCGCCACCGCCGTCGTCGACCTCGCCCCGCTCCTCGGCGACCTCAACTGCGACGGCGCCGTCGACTTCCTCGATATCGACCCCTTCGTCACCGCCCTCGTCAACCCCGCCGCCTTCGCCGCCGCCCAGCCCGACTGCCCCCGCACCCAGGCCGACATCAACACCGACGGCGCCGTCAACTTCTTCGACATCGACCCCTTCGTCGCCCTCCTCGTCGAATAGCCCGCCCCGAAAGGGTGGGGCAGGCGTCCCGCCCCCGCTCCGCACCGGCCGTCGCCGACTGAAGAACCATTCGAACAACTCCCGGCGTGACAA
>CAZCKC010000199.1:0-3709 GCA_964499235.1 uncultured Planctomycetales bacterium
CCTCGCTCACTCGTCCCAATCCGTCGTGCCGCGCCGCGCGGTGAAGGTGTCGTCGCGCGTCGGGTGGCGTACCACCGCGAAGAACGGCAGGTCCTCGCCCGCCGGGTCCTGGTCGACCAACCGCTGCTGCCCTTGCCGCAGACGGTTGAGGAACTCCGACCAGTCGATGTCCGCCGTCCGCACCCAGTCCGGCGAGCGCTGGGGCTGGTGCAGCGTGACGTACACCCGCGCGGCGGCCTTCATGCGCACGTGCTGGCCGAGCAGGGCCGTGTCGGCAGCGCCCACCGCCGGCACGGCGGCATAGCCCTGGGCCTTGAGGATGCCGTCGACTTCCGCCTCCAGCCCGGCGATGATGACCTCGACGTCGGCGTCGGTCATGCGGGTCACCGGCCCCACGCCCAGGTCGAGCAGCAGCCCGAACACCGCCGCCCCGGTGGTGTAGGCACCCATCGGTTACCCGTCCTCGCCGGCGGCGATGACCACCGCGCCGTCGTCGTCCAGCGTGAAGATGCCGGCGCGAGCCAGCGCCGCGATCTTCTCGTCCTTCAGGCGGGCGTGGCCGAGGTCGACCCCGGCACTTGCGGCCAGCAGGTCGAGGTCGGGCACGGTGTACTGCCCCAGCGCCGCGACCAGGCGCGCGTCGGCAGGCGGCGGTTCCTTTGCCGGTGGAACCGTCGGCACGGCGGGCCGGCGGCCCTGGCTGGCCAGGTAGGCCGCGTTGGCCTGCTCGTGGGCCACGTCCCAGGTGTACCCGCACGTCGCGCAGGTGAAGGTGTCTCCGCTGCGCCGGACGTGCGGCGCGTTACAGTTGATACACAGCTGTGTCATGGTTGCTCGCTTTCTGCTACCCCCTGCCGGACCCACGCCCGGCAGGGGACTCACTCAGGCCGGGCTTAGGCCGAGCCATCGCTCCAGTAGCACGCCCGCCAGCCGCCCGCCGCATTGGCGTGGCTGCCGCCGAACACGTGCCGCACCTTGTAGCCGATGCTGTCGGTGTCGAAGTCCTCCTCGACCTGCCCGCCGCCCAGGCGCATCGCGTTCGCCATGCGCTTGAAGACCTGCGGTTGTTCGTAGCCGCGCAGGAACGCATACTCGGCGGCGTGGATGCGGCGCGGGTCGGCGAACAGGTACCACGACGTGTGGCCGTTGGTCTGGTCGATGACCGGGATGTACGGGTCGACCACGATCTGCAGCAGCCCCTCGACGCCCGTCCGTGACGGCTGGGCGACCGGCAGTGCGCCGTCGGTCGCGTCCCCGCCGGAGACGATGAGAAACTCCGAACTGAGGATGCGCGCCGCCTCAATCATCTGGGTGGGCGGGACGACGAGGTAGACCGGCATGTTGTTGAGCGGCTTGTCCTTGTCGCCGGGGTACTTGAGCATGGCGTTGATGGCGTCCTTCAGCGCTGTGATGCTCAGCACCGCCGTGCCCTTGTTGCTGTAGGTTGCCCCTTCGTGCGCGTGGTCCGTCGCAAACAGCGTGGTGTTGGCCACGTAGAAGCTCGACGCCAGGTACATCTCGGTCTGGACCGCGTCGTCGGCCATGTCGTCGGGCAGGCTGGTGAAGGCGTCCAGGTCGTCGTTGATGATCATCTCCCAGGTCAGGGGGTAACCCTTGCCGTACTTCTTGACGGCATAGGTGAAGGACTCTTCCTGCAGCCCTTCCTGCTGGTAGTCGCCGCCCTCCGGCACCTGGGTCAGGCGTCCGCCCGTGCTGCGCCGCACGCTGCCCACCGCGCGGAAGTCGCGCACCCTGCGCGCGCGCAGGAAGCGGCGGTAGGTCGGGGCGTAGGTGGCGTATTTGGCCAGCAGCACGCGGTCGAGCGTGTCGCCCAGCAGCACCGAGAACTCGCTGCTCATCATGGCTTCCTGCACCTGGCGCATCGTGACGCGGCCTTCCAGCGCGCGGCGGTAGAAGCGGGCCGCTGCGGCCAGCCCGCGCGCGTACTGCGGGGTCATCGGGCGCTTCTGGGTCAGGTTCAGCCCTTCGTGGGCAAAGATGACCTCGGAATTGACCTGCTCGCCTTCGTAGCTGTCCAGCTCGTCCAGCGGCGCGTGTGTGGCGTCCGGTTCCGGCTGGCGTGCGTGCACAGCCCCGTCGTCTCCATCCGGCGGGGCGGGGTGGCTGATGGCCTCGCTCGCCGACTCTTCGATCTGCTCCAACGCCTGGAGCGTGATGTCGTCTGTTGGCATGATGTTATGTCCTCTCCACATGGATCTGAATGGCGCGCCCCCCTACGGGGTCAGCGCGGCCAATGCGACCTGAATCGTTGCTGTAGCGCCACTGGTCACCGCGCCCAGCGCGTAGCCGATGGGCGTCCCATCGGTCGCATCGCGGTTGAACTCGGCCCCATCTTTGTAGATGGCGTGGCCGGCGGCGACGGCAATATTGCCCGCGTTGTTCGCGCCGGTCACGGCCAGTTCGACCACCAGGCTCACGCCGATGAGTTCGACCGTCGCGTTGTTGCTGGCGTCACTGTCTTCGAGCAAGAAGACCGGCATCTCGTTGATGAGAATGACGTCGCCGGACGACTGGCTCGCCCCGACGGTCAGTTCCAGCCGGACGCCTGACCGCTTGTCGTACCGTATGTTGGTTGCCATGCTGATTTCTCCTTAGCACTCGTCTGTCGTTATCCGCGTCCCCGGACGGCCACCGCGACCTGGTCGGGGGGCACGATGTCCTTGAACGCTTCCACCAGGATGTCTTCAACCGGCGCGCCGTCACCGTGCGGCGTCAGGCCGGTGACCGCGCCGTTGGGCGCGACCTGGGCCAGATACGCCCGCTCGGCCTCGACCAGCTCGTCGATGGCCTGGCGAAACTCGGCGACCGTCTGCTGGCTGCCGTGCGTGGCGAACGCCTCTTTGAGCGCCGCCGTCCGCCCGGCGATGCGCGCCAGGGTGGGCTGCGGCAGGTCGCTCGTCCCGCTGATGGCTTCCGCGATCTGCCGTTCGGCCTGCGTCGCGCGCAGCTGGCGGAACAACTGCGTGTTTTCCTCCAGGAGCCGGTCGCGTTCCGCGATGACCTCGGTCAGTTCAGCCTGCTCCGCTTCGCGCAGCGCACGCACTTCGCGACGCGGCGCTTCGGTCACCGGCGCAGCGTCCTCGGGGTCAGCGGTGGACGGCGGCGTCTCGCTGCCGGCTGGCTCTTCGACTTCCGGCGTCTCGCTGTCGGCTGGTTCCTCGACCTCCGGCGTCTGCCGGCTCTCCGAGACCAGCCTGCCGCCTGCCGCGCCGACCGTCACCATCGCGATGTTGGTGTACGGGTGCGGCTGGAAGCTCTCGACTACGAAACGGTCATCCTCGCCCCGCGTCCCCACGCCCCAGGCGCGGATCGACAGGTCACCCAGGATGTCCTCGTCGACTTTGGTGCGGATCTTCGTCTCCGACTCGCTGATGAACACGTCGCCCACCAGCACCGTCTGGCCGTCGCGCTCGCCCAATTGCACGTTTGTCACCTTGCCGATGACGTCGTGAATCGAGCCTTCGGGACGTGCCGTGTCGCCCTCTTCAAGCTCGTGGTCGGCCACCAGCTTGGCCCCCTCGAAGACCGCGATGCCGCTTTCGAGGGCGGCCCGCGTGTACTCGTTGTGGTTGGCGCTCAGCCCTTCGACGACGATCACGGAGCCGGGATACAGCCCCGCCTGGTCGTGGGCGGCTTCGGCCAGCTGCACGGTCAGCCGGATGGCCTCGTGCACCGCGTCCGCTGCCTC
>CAZCKC010000199.1:3809-4932 GCA_964499235.1 uncultured Planctomycetales bacterium
GCCGGCACGTAGCGCAGCGTGTAGACCGGCCAGGGCGGGTCTGCAAACGTGATGGACTCCTCGGCATCGGTGTAGTCCACGCGAAAGACCTTCTCGCCGGCCTTCACCATGATGTAGCCCTCGAACACGTCCAGCGCCCAGGCCATACGTTCCCAGGACAGGCCGTCGTTGTACCACGTGTGGAACGCATCCCGCACGCGCGTCACCTGGTCGTCCAGGCTGCCGCCGGCCTCCGCGACCCACTGTCGTATCTTGTTCACATTCACCTCCAATGCACGTCAATGTGCTAATGCTTCAAAATCCGTTCTTCGATACCTGATACGGCATGGCTCAACCCTCCACCGCGCCGCGCGCCTCGATGCCCCACATCGCCCGCAGCGTGGGCGCGTCCGCCTCCCAATGCTCGGCCAGGACCAGCAGGTCGACGGCCTGGTCGAGCGGCGCGGCCTCGTCCACATCGACCGGGAACCGCTTCGGGTTCCACGTCCGCGCCAGCGTCAGGCAGTCCGCGCAGTGCTCGGCGGGATTGAGCTTCCACCACACCAGCACCGCTGTAATCGCTCCTTCCTCGCCGCGTTCGTAGTCGTACTCCAGCCGGCATTTGCAGTTCGTCCGGCAGCGCGTCTGGCCGTCGCGCGGCACCTGCGGCAGCTTGACTGGAATGGCGCTCTTCCACATCATGGCCTGCGTCGACCGCGCGTACAGCTTCGCCCGCTCCAGCGCAAATTGCAGGCTTTTCCCGCCGGCGGCCCGCGCCTCGATGTCCGCCGCGAAGCGGTCCAGGTAGGCGTACTGCCGGCGCAGCTCCGGACCCAACTGGAGATACTCCCGCCGGTCGATGCGCGACCGGTCGCCGCCCTTGCCGACCACGAACTGCTCGTAATTGCCCCGCCGCAGTTCCGCCTTCATGTCCGCGACCCAGCCCGCCAGGTCCAGGTCGCCATCCAGCAGCCGCTGCGTCAGGCCGGCCATGCGCGTCTCGCTCATGCGCCGCAGGACGTTGGAGTAGCGGCGGATGTCGGTGGGATTGGTCAGCGGGTCGGGCATGGCGTCAGCTCGCATCCACGTCGTCGACGGTCAGGCCCAGCTGGTCCAGCAGGTCGTCGAGGGCCGGCATCCCGGC
>CAZCKC010000200.1:0-4862 GCA_964499235.1 uncultured Planctomycetales bacterium
GGCAGCGGGGGTTGAGGCAGCGGAGGTAGACGCCGTTGGGATCGCGGGCGACCTCACCGTCGCAGGCAGGGCAGCGCGTGGGAGGCTCGACCGGCCGGGCATCGGGGCGGCGGGCGCGGGCGTCGACCTCGACGACCTGGGGGATGATCTCGCCGGCTTTCTCGATGGTGACGCGGTCGTGGTAGTGCAGGCCGAGGCGCTGGACCTGGTCGAAATTGTGCAATGTGGCGTGGCTGACGGTGGTGCCGCCGAGCTGGACGGGCTCGAGGTTCGCGCGGGGGGTGATGGTGCCGAGCTTGCCGACCTGGAAGTCGACGGACGCGAGGGTGGTCTGGGCCTGTTCGGCGGCGAACTTGTAGGCGATGCACCAGCGGGGGGCCTTGCTGGTGGCGCCGAGCTCGTCGCGGAGGGCGAGCTGGTCGACCTTGATGACGAGGCCGTCGATTTCGTACTCGAGCTCGAAGCGCTTGGTGTTCCAGTCGTCGAGGTCGTTGATGACCTGCTCGATGTCGTCGTAGCGGCGGATCAGCGGGCTGGTGGGGATGCCCCAGCGGTGGAGGTGTTCCCAGAGCGCGCTCTGCGTCGCAGCGTCGCGCGGGGGGTGATGGTGCCGAGCTTGCCGACCTGGAAGTCGACGGACGCGAGGGTGGTCTGGGCCTGTTCGGCGGCGAACTTGTAGGCGATGCACCAGCGGGGGGCCTTGCTGGTGGCGCCGAGCTCGTCGCGGAGGGCGAGCTGGTCGACCTTGATGACGAGGCCGTCGATTTCGTACTCGAGCTCGAAGCGCTTGGTGTTCCAGTCGTCGAGGTCGTTGATGACCTGCTCGATGTCGTCGTAGCGGCGGATCAGCGGGCTGGTGGGGATGCCCCAGCGGTGGAGGTGTTCCCAGAGCGCGCTCTGCGTCGCAGCGTCGCGCGGGGGTGGGTCGATCACGCCGAAGCCGTGGGCGACGAAGGCGAGCTCGCGTTCGGCCACGAGGCGTGGGTCGAGCTGCTTGAGTGTGCCCGAGGTGGCGTTGCGCGGGTTGGCGAAGGGGGTCTGGCCTTGCTTGAGGCGGCGCGCGTTGGCGGCCTGGAAGCTGCGGCGGGGCCAGAAGATCTCGCCGCGGACCTCGAGGACGGCGGGCTGGTCTTTGCCGGCCAGCGACAGCGGGACGCTGCGGACGGTACGGAGGTTCTGGGAGATGTCGTCGCCGGTGGTGCCGTCGCCGCGGGTCGCGCCGCGGGCGAAGGAACCGTCCTCATAGCGGAGAGAGACCGCGACACCGTCGATCTTCGGGTCGACGACATAGGTGTAGTCGGCGTGGCCGAGCTCACGCTGGACGCGGCGATCGAAGTCGCGCAGCTCGTCGGGCGAGTAGGTGTTGTCCACCGAGCGCATCGGGATGGTGTGGGTGACGGATTCGAACGCTTCGAGCGGTTGCTCGCCGACGCGCTGCGTGGGCGAGTCGGGCGTGACGAGCTCGGGGTGGGCCTGCTCCAGCTCCTGGAGCTGGCGCATCAGGCGGTCGTAGGCCTGGTCGGAGATCTCCGGGGCGTGCTCGACAAAGTAAAGGCGATCGTGGCGACGGATCTCGGCGCGGAGCTCCTCGATTTGTTTGGCTGCCGATTTCGCCATGGCGTCACCGACTGGCGGCGTCGTCCGCTTCGACGGCCGGCGCGAAGTCGCCGGTGAAGGTGAGGGTGACGTCGTTGACATCGAGCGTCGCCGTCGCCGCACGGTCGGGTCCGCTGTTGCAGCTGGCGGTGCCGGCCAGGAAGACGTCGACCGTGTCGCCGGGTGGGGTGAGGATCGTGGTCGTGAAGGTGGTGGTGCTTTCTTGGCGGCCACTGTACTTGTCGCTGGCGTAGGCGATAAGCGGTGCGCGGCGGAGGGCGCGGGTGCGGCGATTGCGGATCACCAGATCGAGGCGCACGTTCGCATCCGGCAGGCCGAGCTCGGGCTCAGCCAGGACCTCAAAAGTGTAGGCGAGCTCGGCCGTGACGGTGACGCTGGCCTGCTCGTCGGTGGCGTTGCGGATGCTGTGGCCGAGTTGAAAGGAAGCGCTGGTCGAACCGCCGGCGCTGGCGGTGGTGGTGGCGGCCGCACTGCCGCCGTCGTCGACCTGGGCGTTGGCGTCGCCGCCGCCCGTGCCGGGGCGGTTGGTCTGGAACTTGCTGTCGGTGATCGAAAATGGCGTGGCCGCGGGAACGCGGAGGGTGGCATCGTCACTGCGGGTCAGCCGCGTGGGCTCGGGACGCACGGCGAGGTCGAGGTTATCCGTCCCGCTGTCGCAAGCGGTGGTGAACAGCAGAGCCGCGGCGAGTAGCGAAATCGGCCGGCAACGCGAGAGCGTAGGCATCAGGAGGCCTCCCAAGAACGCGCCGCGCATTGAAGCACGCTCGCGGGCGCGCCGCAAGTCGGGTGATTACCCCGGCCACTCGTCGAGGCCGAAGGAGAACGCCCAGAAAAACTGCACCAGCACGAGCCAGGCGAAGAAGGCCGCCTTCCAGCCGCTCTGCCAGCCGTGGACCATCCAGCTCGCCAGGACGATCAGGGTCGGGACGGCCATGCTCATGTACCGGGCGATCGGGATGATGCCAAAGGTGGCGCCGCCGGAGGCGAAGTAGGCCTGGAGGAAGATCAGCGGGGCGATCAGCAGCAGCGGGCGCCAGCGGCTGGCGACCTGCGGCCACGCGGCGAGGCTGATGAAAATCATGAACAGCGACAGCGGGATGTTCCAGGCTTGCGGCAGCGTGAGGTTCACGAGCCCGGCGGGGAAGAGCGCGAGTGCGCGGCCGAAGTATTTGAACTGGTCCCACACGCGGGCGAAGGTCAGGTACTGGAGCCAGCTGGCGCGTTGCTCGTCGTGGATCCAGCCGTTCTCGAAGTTGGCGGAGTAAACGAACGGCGAGCCGAACTCCAGGGTCAGGTAGAGCGCATAGAGGGCGATGCCGCTGCCGCCGAGGAGGCCGAGGCCGACGATGCCGGCCAGGCGTCGCTCGGGTGGCTTGTTGCTGGCGAACCAGTACGCGAGCAGGAGGACGGGCACGAGCACGATCGCGGTGGGCCGGGCGGCCGTCGTGATTCCGCAGACGAGCGCGGCCGGCAGCCAGCGTCCGCGGTCGATCAGCAGCGCCATGAGCACGATTCCCAGGAACATCAAGCACTCGGCGTAGGCGAACGCGAGGTAGCAGGCGGAGGGGAAGCAGCAGGCGAGCGCGGCGGCTGCCAGAGCGGTTGGGTGGCCGAGGCGCGCGCGGAGCCACGTATAGAGGATGACGATCGCCAGCAGGCTGGTGGTGTTGGCTACGAGGATCATCGCGAGCGGCGTGTTGCCGAGTACCTCGGCCAGCGGCCAGGTGACCAGGGGGTAGAGCGGGAAGAAGGCGATGTTCTGCTGGAGGTGCTCGTCGGGTCCGGGGACGCGGTACTGGTAGCCATTCTCGATGATGTCGCGGTAGTGCGAGCCGTCCCACTTGGCGACGGGCTTGAGGTTGCCGAGGTACTCTGCGCTGCCGGCGATCGCGACGAACTCGGGTGTGCGGATCTGCGCGCGGTGTTTTTCGAGCGGGCTGGTCAGGCTGAACGCCAGCCGCAAATCCATGAACGCGCCGGCGTAGGCGCCGCTCCAGATGACGAGCCGGGTCACGGCGAAGATCAGCAGCACGTACGCCAAGCCGGCGCGGAAGGTGGTCCGCGCGGGCATCACGCGGGCGGCCGGCGGGATCAGCAATGACGGGGCCATCGGTTCATGAGAACCGCGGCGGCTCAGCGGGGCAAGAGGGCGGCCAGCAGCCCGAACCGGCGGGGCGTCTGCTCCTTGCGATGCGAAAAGAAGAGGTCGTTGTCGGCCACGGTACAGAGCCCGGCCGGCTCGATCTGCTCGGCCGGGACGCCGGCTTCGACAAGTTGGGCGGTGTTGGCGGCGGCGAGGTCGAAGTAGAGGTGCTCTTCGCGCTCGGAGAAGAAGCGATCCGGCTCGCGGAGCGACTGGGCGGCTTCGCGGACGTCCGCGCCGACTTCGTAGGCTTTGACGCTGATGCCGGGGCCGATGCCGGCGAGGAGGTCGGCGGGGCGGCTGTCGAAGTCGGTGGTCATGCGCTCGACGAGCAGCCGCGTGACTTGGGCGACGGTGCACCGCCACGAAGCGTGGGCCATGCCGAGCGCGTGCTGCTGCGGGTCGTAGGCGAGAATCAGCGGGCAGTCGGCCGAGAAGGTCATCAGCGGCTTCTGGGGCAGGCGGGTCAGCAGGCCGTCGGTGTCGCGGATCACGCCGGTTTGGTCGGGGTCGCTGATCGTGGCGAGCCGGGTCTGGTGGACCTGGCCGGCGAAGCAGGTCGCGGCGGCGTCCACGCGGAGGTCGGCGGCGAAAACCTGGCGATTGGTTTCGCGTTGTTCGTGCCCTTCGCGGTCGTGCAGCGCCATGTCATAGGGGCGGGTGGAGAAGGCGTGGACGAGCCCCCGGTGACGGGCGAGGTGCTCGAAGACGAGGTAGCGGCGGGTGCCGACAACCTGGATCAGCATCCGGTGGCTCCGGCGGCGGGGGCGTTGGGTTCCAGGAGGACTTTCACCTGTTCGGGTTCATCGGCCGCGGCGAACGCGGCGACGGCGTGGGCGAGCGGGTAGCGGGCGGTGATCAGCGGCTCGACCTGGACCCGGCCCTGCTGGAGGAAGCGCAGCGCGTCGGGGAAGGGTCCGCAGCGGTTGCCGAGCACGCGGATCTCGTGGATGACGAGCGGCGAGAGATCGACTGGCTCGGGCTCGGCATAGGTGCTCTTCATGACCAGCGTGCCCCGCGGGCGGACGAGTTGCATCGCGAGCCGCAGCCCGTCGGCGTTGCCGGTGGCCTCGATGACGACGTCCTGGTCCTGGGCGGGCTC
>CAZCKC010000201.1:0-4616 GCA_964499235.1 uncultured Planctomycetales bacterium
GCTGGCCGCCGTCGCCAGCCCGATCACAAAGCCGCCCAGCAGGATCACCACCGACCCGTTGCAGACCGCTTCGCGCAGGAGCTGCGACCACGGCGGCGCGCCCACCGCCTCCTGGTTCGTGTGCCGCCGCACCAGCAGCAGTCCCACGATGATCGCTGGCGACTCCATCAACGCCATCGCCGCCACCATGTGACCGCCCGACGGAATCTCCAGCCGCTCCAAGAATCCCACCGCCGTGATGAACGTGATCGCGCTCACCGAGCCGAACGCCGCCGCCGCCGCGGCCGCGTCAAACACGCTCAACCGCCGCCGCAGCAGCGCGAACGCGTACAGCGGCGTGAGGAAGCTGGAAACCACCGCCACCGCCACCGTGCCGGCCGCCCGCCAGTCGAGCCCCGTCTCCGCGAGCTGGTCCCCGCCCTTCAACCCGATCGTGGCCAGCAGCAGCAACGACAGGAAGCGCGGGATGGGCTGCGGGATGTCGAGGTCGGACTTCACCCAGACCGCGACCAGTCCGAGCACGAAGAACAGGATCGGCGGCTGCAGCAGGTTGTCGACGAGCAGCGCGACATCCGGCATGACGCACCTCCGACCGTGCGGGCGAACGCGCTGCCCGCGGGTCGGGAGACGTTAAGGCAGCCGCGTCCGGGCGTCTACCACGGGGCGGCGCGGCTGCTCAGCGTGCGCGCTCTGACCCGTTCGGCGGCTGCGCCCGGGTCCGTTCGTTCGCGGCCCGCGTCGCTGCAAGGAGTTCCTCGAATCGGGCGCGGTCTGCGCCGCACCGTCAGCGGGCGGCCGTCGCCACGGCGGCCGTCACGGCGTAATCGAAGAACGCGGCCAGGTTGGCGGGCGGTGTCTCCGGCGCGATCTCGCAGCCGGCCGCCAGCAGGTAGCGGGCGCCCGCCTCGGCATGACACTGGGCACAGGCCGCGCGGACGTCCACGGGCGTGCCGTTGACCAGCACCTCCACGGGGTGGAGGTTGCCGGCCAGGCAGACGTCGGGACCGACCGCGGCCCGCACGTCGCCAATCGTCTGCGGGAAGTCGATGTCGATGATGTCCGCGCCGGTGCCGGCCAGCGCGGCGAACTTGCCCTGGACGCTGCCGCAGATGTGCAGCCTCGCCGTCGCGCCGGCCGCGTGGATCTGCTGGACCAGCGTCCGCTCGCGCGGGGCGACGTGCTCGGCATAGAACTTCGGCGAAACGAGCGAGGCGGCCGCGTCGCCGATGCCGATCATGTCCGCGCCCACCGCGATTTGGGCGAGCGCGAACTGCTGTCCCACGCCGAGCGACCAGTCGAGCAGGTCGATCACGAAGCCTGGCTCGCGGCGGATCGCCTTCATCAGCGGCGTCATGCCGTAGAGGTTGACCGCTAGCGCCAGAGGGCCCTCCACCCAGCCGAGGATCACGCGCTCGTGCTTGACCGCGTTCGCGAACGCTGCGACCGCGGACAGCCGGTCGCTCATCCGCCTGCCGGCATGCGGGCTCGGGGGTTCGAGACGCGGCAGGTCCTCCGGCGCGGCCAGCACCGGCTGCTCGGCGAAGGGCGGCTGGTCGTCCGGGAAGCGGAGCTCCGCCCCGGCGTCGGCCGCCTCGCGCCAGGCGTCCGAGCAGCACGACACCACGTCCAGCGGAAACGCCTCGGCCAGGCGCAGCTGCGCCGCGACGAGCACGCGGTGGTCCCGCGTGTAATCGGCATAGGTCACACCGTGGGCCTGCGCGGCGTAGCGCATGAAGAGGGGGTGCGTGGGCAAGCGGTCGATGCTGGCGCCCTGGAGTTGACGCTGCGTGCGCTGGTAGCCGTTCAAAGCCATGGCAAGCTCCTGCAACTGCGACGGATGGCGATTTTGGTAGTATACCCCGGTGACGCGTGCTGCAGCGGTGCGGCCGTGGGTGAGGGTCTCAACGGAGCGGACGCAATGCTGCGAATCAGCGGGTGGATGGGAGCCGTCATCGGGTTGTTGCTGGCCGCCGACGCGAGCGCGCAGCCGGCGCCGCAGAAGGTCGAGCTGCGCGAGCAACGCTGGCCACGGCTGGGCGGCAGCTATTTCGGCCTCAACGGCACGAAGTTCTTCCACGTTCCCGAGCAGGTCGACGGCGCGGTCGCCCAGCGGATCGCCTGGCTGAAGGAGCTCGGCGTCACCTGGGACCGCAGCGACCTCTGGTGGCACATTGTCGAGCCCGAGCCCGGCAAGTTCGACCTCAGCCGGGCCGACCTCGTGCTGAACGCGCTGGCCGAGCACGGCATCCAGTGGTACCCGATCCTGTGCTACGGCGCCGCCTGGTACCACCAGGAGCACACCGCGCCGCTCGAGGACGCGCACTTCGCGGCTTTCGCGCATTATGTCGAGCGAGCCGTCGACCGCTACCGCGGCCGAGTGCCGTTCTGGGAAGTCTGGAACGAGCCCAACATCGCCGAGTTCTGGAGCCCGGAGCCCGACCCGCAGGCCTACGCCCGGCTGCTGAAGGCGTCCTACCGCGCGATCAAGCGCGTCGATCCGCAGGCGCTGGTCTGCGCGCCGGCGATCGCGCCGCTCGGCCAATGGGATCGCAAGTTCGTCGAGGCGATGTACCGCGCTGGCACGGCGTCGTTCTTCGATGTCTTCGACTACCACTACTACCGCAACCACGCGCCGGAGAACGAGGTCCCCAACGAGATCGCCGAGATCCGCGCGGTCATGCGGCGCTATGGCGGCGAGAAGCCGCTGCAGATCAGCGAGTTCGGCGTCTCGACGCTGGCGATGAAGGGCCCCGACCCCGAGCTTCAGCAGGCGCAGCTGGTCGTGCGCAACCACCTGCTCGTCCTTGCGCTTGGGATCCAGCGGGCCTACTACTTCGACCTCCAGAACTGGACCGACGACACGCCCGACGACTGGGCGTCGCAGCTCGGCCTCGTCACCGCCGCCGGCCAGCCGAAGAAAGCCTTCACCGCCTACAAGACGCTCGTCGATCAGCTCGACTTCACCGACGTCGTCGGCCTCTACCGCGGCTTTGGTGACGATATTTACGCCGTGCTCTATCGCGACCGTGAGAGTGACGTCTACTCGTTGGCGATCTGGTCGCCGCAGGAACAGCCGCAGCCGGTCGAGGTGCTGTGTGCCGAGCCGTTCGCGACCGTTACCGAGATGCTCGGTAGCGACGCGAAGCGCCCGGCCGCCCAGACGCCCGACGGGATGCGCCTCGGGCTGCGGGCGTCGCGGTCGCCGATCTATGTTGAGGGCGTCGATCCCGCCACGTACCTGCCCGCCGTCGGCGTCGACTGGGCGGCCCCGCTAACGATTCTTTCGCCCGGGCAATCGACGAGCCTGTCCCTCAATTACCACGCCGCGCTGGACCCGATCAGCGTGCATTCCTCCAAGGTCGAGGTGCCGGACGGCGTCAACTTCGATCCGGGGACCAACACGATCCGCGTGGCCGCCGGCGTTGCGCCTGGCCGCTATCCCGTCACTGCGACGCTGACGGTCGGCTTTGAGCTGGACGGCGAGCCGCAGACGGCCGAGGTCACCTGCACGACGCAGGTCGAGGTCATCCCCGCCGCCACCGTCCGCCTGGTCCCGCAGGTGACCGACCACAAGCTCGCCTTCGAGGTTCACGCGACGAACCACGCCGACGCCCGCGTGTCGGCCCCCGTTCGCCTCGTGAACGACGCGACCGAGGCGAGCGTCGCGAATGCCGGGCCGCTGTCGCTGAGCGCTGGCGAAACCGGCCGGACCGCGATCGACCTGCCGCGCCGGGCCCTGCCCACGCCGCCGGCGGCGGTCCGCTGGCGAGCGGAGTTCGACGGCGTCCCCAGCCGCGCGCTACCGATCATCGTCTCATCGATGGCTGAAGATTCATTTAATATCGACGGTGATCTGCTTGAGTGGGCCAACCATCCCGCCGCCGAGTTGAATCGCAAGCAACAAGTGTTCCACCAGGGCACGCCCTGGTCGCCGGCCGACGCGTCAGCGGCCGCCAGAGTCGCGGTTACGCCCGACACGCTCTACGTCGCCGTTGCCGTCACCGATGACGACCCCCTCCATCACCCGTTTGACGCGGGTGAGATGTGGCGCGGTGACAGCGTGGAGCTCTTCGTCGGCTTCTGCGGCCCGGCGTCGCGAACCGTCATCAACAAGGCCTGCGACGTCCAGATCGGCCTGCAGCCGAAGAGTGACGGGTCCGGCACGGTTTTCCGGTTTCACTTCGACGAGGTGATCGAGACCGCGCGGATTGCGTCGCAAAAGACGCCAGAAGGCTACGCGATCGAGGCGGCGATTCCGTTGAGCGCGTTGAACCTCGCGGCGGCCGCGGTCGAGCCGGGCGACGTTCTGGCGCTCGATTTCCAGCTCAACGATCTCGACGAGGACGATTTCGCGCCGGCCGGCGTGTCGCGTGGCAACCGCCTGGCCTGGAGCGGGTCGGGCTCCTCCTGGATCGACCCCTCCGAGTACGGCCTGCTGATCATCGCGGCGGAGTAGCGGGACCGACGGCCGCCGCACGCTGGTTTCTTTTCGTTAGGGTGGGGCGGGCATCCCGCCCGCGAAAGGGCCGGACCGCAACGGGTGTGGCGAACGCCCTCGGCCGCGGTGCCGACACTTAACCCCCAGCAACCGCGTCGAACGGGACGTTTACAACCGG
>CAZCKC010000202.1:0-4595 GCA_964499235.1 uncultured Planctomycetales bacterium
CGATCATGATCGTGGCGGCGGGGAACGCGCTGGTCTGCAACCCGCATCCGTCGGGGGCGCGGTGCATCGTCGAGGCGACGCGGCGGTGGAATCACGAGATCTACCAGCAGACGGGGATCGAGAACCTGGTCTGCGTGATCGCCCGGCCGACGCTGGCGACGGCCGGCGAGATCTTTGCGCATCCGGACGTGAACGCGTTGCTGGCGACCGGGGGGCCGGGGGTGGCGAAGGCGGCGATGAGCGCGGGGAAGCGGGCGATTGCGGCCGGGCCGGGGAATCCGCCGGTGGTGGTTGACGAGACGGCTGACCTGGACGCGGCGGCCCGGGGGATCATTCTCGGGGCGGCGTACGACAACAACCTGCTGTGCATCGGTGAGAAGGAAGTGTTCGTCGTCGCGTCGGTTGCGGAGGGGCTGCTGCAGGCGTTGGGGCGGCAGGGGGGCTATCGGTTGACGCCGAAGCAGATGCAGGCGGCGGCGCAGGCGTTTTTGCACCGGGACGAGAAGAGCGGGCACTGGCTGCCGAAAAAGGAATTCCTCGGGCAGGACCCGCAGGTGCTGGCGAGCGCGTTGGGGATCACGCTGCCGGCGGGGACAGAGCTGCTGTTTGGCGAGACGGATCTGGCGAACCCGCTGCTGCCGTGCGAGCAGATGATGCCGATCGTGCCGGTGGTGGCGGTGCCGGACGTCGACGAGGCGATCCGGCAGGCGGTGCACTTCGAGCACGGGTTCAAGCACACGGCGATCATGTGGTCGCAGCGGCTGGACCGGCTGACGCAGATGGCGCGGCTGAGCGATGTATCGATCTTCGTCGCGAACGGGCCGTGCGTGGCAGGCCTGGCGGTCGGCGGGCAGGGTTATCCCTCGTTCTCGACGGCGACGCCGACGGGGGATGGCGTGACGAGCCCGCTGACGTTCACGCGGTACCGCCGGGCGGCGATCGTTGACCAGTTACGGATTCACTAGGAGCAGGACGCCCACGATGTTGCTTGCCCGGGTTTGTGGCCACGCGACCGCCAGCATCAAGCACCCCACGCTAGTGGGATTCCGGCTGGTGCTGGTGATGCCGGCGCGGTCGCGGACGACCGAGCCGTTGCTGGTGCTGGACCGGCTGGGGGTGGCGCCGGGCGATTGGGTCATGATCACGAGCGATGGTAAGGGGGCGCGGGAGTTCGTCGGGACAGCGGAGACGCCGGCGCGGTGGGTGGTTATCGGGCGGGTGGACGAAGAGCCGGCCGCGGTGCGAGAGGCGGTGACCGGATGAGCCGGCCGCTGGTGACGGTCAAGACGTTGCTGGCGCAGGTGCGTGACGGCGAGCCGCTGATGCTGCCGCCGGATGCGATCATCACACCAGCGGCGCGGGACTGGCTGCAAACGGCCCGGGTCACGGTTCAGAGCGCGGATGCGCCGCCGCCGGCCGCGCCGAAGGCGCCGACGCGGTACGTGATCGGTGATCCGAAGTGTCCGACGGTGGCGACGCTGCTGCCGCAGCTCGAGCGCGAGCACGCGAAGCTGGACTTTCGGTCGTGCCAAGGGCGGCTGGACTGCTGCCTGCAGCACCTGTGCGCGGTGTGCAAGGGGCTGGCGGAGTGTGACCAGCGGCGCGGCGTGGTGTTGGTGGCGGATGGCAGCGTGGTGAGCGCGGTGGCGAACCGGCATCCGCAGGTGCGGGCGGCGGTGGTGCAGCGGCCGTCGGCGCTGAGCGGGATCATGCAGTGTCTCGGGCCGAACCTGCTGGTGCTGGAGACGCGCCAGCTGGCGGTGCGGCAGATTGCGGCGCTGATGAACGATTTCTTCCGCGCGCGGCCGCGGACCGAGCCGTGCGTGGCGGCCGCGCTGGAGCAGCAGTGCGCCGCCCTCGACGGCAAGGCGTGCTTTTGCCAGTGGTGTCACCTGTAGGGGCGGCGGATGCGGATCGGGACGGTGATTGGGCGGGTGACGCTCGCGCACCGGCTGGAGAACGTGGCCGGCGGGCGGTTTCTGGTGATCTGGCCGCAGGACCTCGGCGCGTTGCGGGGGGAGCACGACTCGCCGGCGAAGCCGGTGGTGGCGTATGACGAGCTGAACCCCGGGCTGGGGGCGCGGGTGGCGTTCACGGAGGGGCGTGAGGCGGCCGCGGCGTTCGGGCGGCGGCCGGTTCCGATCGAGGCTTACGTGAGCGCGATCCTGGACCACGTGCACGTGGCGGACTGACTTTGGAAAGGGTGAGGCGGCATGGACAAGTCGCTGGATGTCAAGCTGAAGCAGCTGCACGCGGACTATGACTGCGGTGCGTTCATTATTGCGGACGCGAAGGACGCCGACATGGCGTTCGGGATCGCGGCGCCGGGCAAGAGTCCGGAGATGCACGCGCAGGAGGGGCGTTTTCGCGCGCTGGCGGAGTACCGCCAGTGTATTCGCGAGGTGGTCGAGCAGGCCGAGGTCGACATCATGCTGATGTCGGCGCACACGAGCTCGATTCTGGCGATCCAGGAGCGGCTCTTTGACCAGTCGCCGGTGACGCCGGCGGCGCGGGCGAACGACACGACGGATATTCACGTGGCGCGGGGCAGTGTTTACCGGGCCGAACCGTCGCAGCCGTTCGCGACGGCGACGATCGATCACATTCAATGCGGGCACTTGGACTGTGGGACGGAGGAGCGCGGGCGCGGGGCGAACCTCGGGCTATACAGCGTGACGTTCAACAACGACCTGAAGCTCGACATGCAGACGCTGGAGCGCTACAGCGCGTTTCGGCTGGAGGCGGAACGCAAGGGTTTTCGGCACTTCCTGGAGGTGTTCGACCCGAACGCGCCGCGGAACGCGCTCGCGGACGACAAGCTGGGCGACTTCATTAACGACATGATCGTGCGGTCGCTGGCGGGGGTGCCACAGAGCGGGCGGCCGTTGTTTCTGAAGATCGTCTATCACGGTCCGAAGTCGCTGGAGGAGCTGGTCAGCTATGACCCGTCGCTGATCGTGGGGATCCTGGGCGGCTCGTCGGGGACGACATTTGACGCGTTCAACCTGATCGCGGAGGCGCAGAAGCACGGGGCGCGGGTGGCGCTGTTCGGGAGGAAGATCAACAACGCCGAGCACCAGCTGGCGTTCGTGGCGATGCTGCGGCGGATCGTGAACGGTGAGATCACGCCGACGGAGGCGGTGCACGCGTACCACGCGATCCTGGCGAAGCTGGGCATTCGGCCGTACCGGCGGCTCGAGGATGATTTGCAGCTCACGGACCAGTCGATGAGCTATGGCGGTGGCGGGCAGGTGCGTGTGCCGCGGGCGATCGGTGGGAACGGTGCGCGGAGCGCGCGGCCGGACATTGCCGCGATGTCCAGCCAGCAGCGGCTGGAGTACTTCCGGAGCCGGCTGCGGGGGGTGGGGAACGGGGCATGATCGCGACGGCCACGGACAAGGCGGCGGCCATCGACGCGATTCGCGCGAAGGGCGTGGTCGGCGCGGGCGGGGCGGGCTTTCCGACGCACGTCAAGCTGAGTGGCGAGGCGGACACGGTCATTTTGAACGCGGCCGAGTGCGAGCCGCTGCTGCACAAAGACAAGGAGATGCTGCGGCACTTCGGGGTGGAGGTGCTGGCGGGGCTGGCGCTGGCGGGGGAGCTGGTCGGCGCGACGGACGTGGCGATCGGGATCAAGGGCAAGTACGCGGACGTGATCGAGCAGTTGCGGTTGCTGCTGAGGGGGACGATGCGGATCGTGTCCTTGTCGGACAGCTATCCGAGCGGGGACGAGTTCATCCTGGTGTATGACGTGACGAAGCGGATCATTCCGCCGGGGGGGATCCCGCTGCACGTGGGGTGCATCTCGCTGAATGTCGAGACGGCGTACAACCTGGCGCAGGCGGGGGGCGTGGTCGACAAGTTTTTGACGGTGGCGGGGGCGGTGCGGACGCCGCTGACGCTGCGGGTGCCGGTCGGGACGACGTTTCGGGCAGCGGTCGAGCGGTGCGGCGGGCCGACGGTGAAGAACAGCTACGTGCTGGCGGGCGGGATCATGATGGGGCGGCTGGCGGGGTGGGACGACCCGATCACGAAGACGACGGGCGGGGCGCTGATCCTGCCGGACGATCACTTCGTGATGCGGCGGTACCGGATGGACTGGCAGGCGGTCGCGCGGATTGGGGCGAGCGCGTGCGACCAGTGCTCGTTCTGCACGGAGTTCTGCCCGCGGTACTTGCTGGGGCACCCGATCGAGCCGCACAAGGCGATGCGGTCGTTGTGCTTTGTCGAGGATCGCGAGCCGACGGTGGTGGGCAGCCAGTTCTGTTGCGAGTGCAACCTGTGCACGATGATGGCGTGTCCGGAGGACCTGGATCCGAAGAACGTCTGCACGCACAACAAGCGGCGCCTGGCGGCGGAAGGGCGGAAGTGGCAGGTGGCGGCGCACCCGTATCGGGCGGAGTTGATGCTGGACAACCGGCGGGTGCCGATCAAGCGGCTGATCAACAAGGTGGGGTTGCAGCATTTTGAGAACACGGGGCCGCTGGCGGCGGCGGGGGCGGCGCCGCGGCGGGTGGTGTTGCCGCTGCAGCAGCACATCGGCGCGCCGGCAGAGCCGCGGGTGCGTGACGGGCAGGCGGTGCGGCGGGGGGAAT
>CAZCKC010000203.1:0-4576 GCA_964499235.1 uncultured Planctomycetales bacterium
TGCAACCGGCTCAAGAAAAGGCAAGACACCGATTCCGTCGGGGTCCAGGTGATCCAATGCGGCTGATCGCAGACGTCGTCCGTGACGTGCAGCAGCAGACCTGGCACCGCTTGACAGCCGGCGTGGGAGAGCACGAGTGTCTCGGTCTCCCCTTCGCCCCGGACCGTCGCACCCGCCTCCTCGGTGAGCTCGCGGATAACAACAATGTCGGGCTGCTTACGCAACGGGTAGTACACGGTCGTTCGCTCACCGAGTCGCCAAGCGAAGGTCGCGTTCGGCGGAGCGGGGGTCTCGGGATCGGTGATGATCAAACGCTGCGCTTCGGACAGCCGTGCCCAGTGGGTCAGCTGGGAGGGTACTGGCGCTTGATCCAAAGCATTCGCATGTACCGCCGCGGCGGCGGCCTCAACGAAGCAACCCAGCGCCAGAAGTCTTTCTGTACAACGAAGCAGCGTCCGCCGAGCAGCTGGGTTCTCGGGCAACGCCTTCAACAGGGCGATCCAGTTCGCATACTCCCCGGCGGCGTCCCCCGCCACCTGTGCTGCGTCGGCAGACAAACGCCAGCTGATGTCTGCCCGCCCCAGCTCGCGCAGCCTTACGTGCGCAGCGGCACGTTCCGTCGCCGGGGTATCGTTCGCGCGGATCACCTTCATCGCCGAGCGGATTCGGCGTTGCTGTCGACGTGCCCGCTCCGCCCGGAGGGTCTCCGCAGGCAGCGCGACAACGGACCGGACATTCGACCCCGTCACCATGACCGCCGGCCAATGTCCACCGCTTCGAACGGCCAATTGCAACGCGCCCGCTCGGTCGATCACGAGAATGCGGTTAGCGTCAGCAGGGTCGGCGCAGCCGGCAAGGACTTCGAACCCTAGGGAACCGTGAGCAGTGACGCGGGCGAGATCCGGCGTAGTCGTGTGGATCACACCCGCCGCGCCGCCGGCCGTGAGCATTCCACCATCACCCGCGGCCAAAACCCTCACTGGCTCTTCGGCCAGCGGCCGCGTCGCCACGTGACGCGCGGCCACATCGATGCGGACAAGCGTACCGTTTGCGCCACCATAGAAGACGCTTTGGCCATCCGGGCCGTCGTGCAGCATCGCCAGCGCCAACGGTCCCGCGGGCGCTGGGGCCGCAAAGCGCGCGTGCGCGCGAAGGTCGGAACACGTCAGCAACGACACACTGCCATCGGCGTGCAGCGCCACCACTTCATCCGCGACCCGTCGGGCCGCGGCGATCGGGGGACGCAACGTGGCGACGGGGGCGGCCGGAGGCGGACCGTTGATCGGTATGCGCCACACGTGACCGGTCGCATCCCCGATCGCAACAGTCTCGTTATCGAGCCATGTTAGTGCAATGCTCTCCGTCCCACAGTCGAGCACCGCGAGCCCGTCTGCAGCAGAATCCGCCAGCAGCTCTCCCAGGGCGATAATGACCAAGCGACCTGCTCGGTCAAGGGCCGCCAGGCGGTCGCGCTCAACGCTGAGCTGCAGGCAGTAGACCGACGCCGGGGTCTCGCGGAGCGGCTCGAGGTGCTGACGACCGGCAGCCCCGAGCAGCGCGAGCCCCGGCGTTGCACCGCCCAGGCCAACGACGACAACAGCATCTGCGGACCAGACGCTGCTGGTCGGCGTGCCTGCCACTCCGCTGTTCACCGGCTGGCTCATCCTAGTCTCGCAGCGCCGATTCCACCCGCCGCAGCAGTTGCGCGAGTGCGTCGTTCGTATCCCGCTGGGCAGCCTGGATCTCCTGGGCCTGCTCGCTGAAGAACTCCTGATCTCGGCGCGCCGCGCGTTCCGCGCCGGCGAGCTTGTCCTTCGGCGCCTCGGATCGGGTCTCGCGGGCGGCGTCTTTCACGCGCTCCGCTGTTTCTCGGCCTTCCTCTGAAGACTCGCCCAGCTCGCCGGCGTATTCGGAAGACTCGGCTTGATGCGCTTCCAGCATCTCACCCTCACGTTCAGCATCAAAGGCGGCGAGGTCCCGGGCGTCCACGGCGTCGGCGTCGACTTCACGCTGGGCCTCTTCGCTGAGTTCGCGGCGTGCGAGTTCGTGACGAAGCTGTGCGAGGTGTTCGGTATCTTCGACGCGCTCTTGCGTCTGCTGGACGCGTTCACCGGCTTCGCGGATCCGCTGCTTGGTCTTGTGGCCGATTTCGTTGCGGGACTTACGTTGCGCCATCGACGTCCTCCGTGATATTCATCGTCGCGTAGCGGCCTGCGGCTGACGACAGCCGCTCACAAGCTGACGCCACCCGCTGCCGCAGCCCACCGAGCTGCTCCAAGAGGAGCGAACGCAGTTCCGCCAGGGTCGGTTCCTCGAACGCAACATTGGCGTCGCTTGGCAGCAACGGATGGCAGGAATACCGTTCACGGTCCTCGAACCAGCGCCGCAGGTGGTCCCGTTCAGCGAGGAGGCGTGCAACGATGCGGTCGGCATTAAGGCGCTCCGCCGACCGCGTTGTCGGGCCCAGCACCGCCCCCAAGCGTGTGAGCCTCGACGCGAGCTCGTCCTGGAGCGTCTGTAGGACGTCGCCGAGCTGCTCGAGTTCAAGCTTGACACGACGGGCCTCGTGCCTGCGAAACCACGGCCGGAGGTTCAATGCAGCGGCCAACTCCGCGTTTTTCACCCTCGGTTTTGGCGTAACGTCGGGGAGGTCGAACTGTACCAGCTGCGGATAAGGCTCGGCCGGCGTGGAAACGAACCCGTGACCTGGCGGCAGCGTGCGCAGGATCTCGGTCTGGCCTGGCAGCAGCGCAGCGTGGTCAGTGATCGTCTCGCGCTCAGCCTGGTGCGTTGTCCGGAAGGTGATCAGCGTGGGGATGTTCTTCAGGATGTCGTCCGGGATGTCGGTCACGTTCTGGGTCGCAAAGCATAGCGCCTTGCCAGCAGTCCGGAACGTCGCCTGGGCCTCCGCGATTTGGTCCTGGAGGTGGCTGCGCGGGTCGGCGTGCTGCTCCCCAGGGCGCGTCGCCATTTTGGTGCGGAGCAGGCGCCGAGCCTCGTCGACGGCGATCAAGAAATCGGGTTGCTTGTCAGCCATGATGCTGGCTCCGGACATAACGCTCGATCAGCCGCAGCAGCACGAAGGCGAGAAACGCCGCGTGCTCCTCAGCCATGTCGTCCATCTCGATCAGCGTCCGGCCGGCGAGGAGTTCGGCGATGGGCGGATTGCTCTGGCGACACTGAAACACCCGTCCGGCGGTCCCGGCGGTGAGCGGATGTAGGCGGTTGTCGATCATCGTTCGAATGTTCCCGCGGGTTTCAGTGTCATAACCCATCTCGGTGACGACTTTGCCCGCCTCGCGGCGGACGTCTGCCAACACCGGCGGCTTGTCCAGCGAAGCCTCGCGCAGGCAGTTGTCGACCGCCTGCTGGAGGACCGCGGGGCCGGGCTGATCCAGGGCCAGCCCGGCACTCAGCGTCTCGTGGATCCACGGCTGGATGGACTCGAACGTCTCCCCGGGGAACAACTCGAAGGGATTTAACCGGTATGGAGACACCCGGTCGTTTCCGGGGGTGAAGATCCGGACGTCGACGCCACGCTCGATCTGCTCGAGAACCATGCCGCGCCACTCGCGTTTTTTCAGTTCCAGCAACAGGAAATCGATCTCGGCCCGCGACAACAGCGACTGGAGCGCCGACGATTTTCCCGATCCCGGCTGGCCGAAGATGCTGCCGCCGTAAAGCAATGCCTGCTTCGCGATTCGAAAGGGCGACCGGCTCGTATGGGGATCGGTGAAAATCGGGGCCTGCCAGTTCAGCGCGTCACCGAGCCGGATACCGGACGTCCGGTTTTCGTGAGGCGGGTAGAGGTGCATGCAATCCAGCCACCGGTCGTGCGAAGCCGGGAGACGGAAGATCCCCGATAGCTCCTGGGGGGTGGCGAGACAGGCAACGTTTTCGAGTGGGAGGTCGAGCGGCGGGCGACCAAACGACTGACTCTCGAGCGAGGAAGCACCGGCGACAACTCTCCCGGCCAAACAGTCGGCGAAAAGTGCCGTGCTCTCGGCGGTATCGGTGCTGCGGATGGCGAGCTGCCAGCAGCTGCCTTCAAAGCTGCAACGGGCGACCTGGGCGGCGACGGCAAAGGCGTCGCCTTCCCCCTGGGCGAATACCCGCAGACCGAAACGCAAATTCGGTTCGGACAGCCGTTCCTGCAACGCTGCCGTGGACTGAACGAAGTCAGCAGCCCGGGGAACGCGGAGCCGGGTCCGAAGCTGGTCGGTCCAGGCGCGACTCGAGTCGCCGTACTCGTGGAGGGCCCGTTCGGCGTCCTCCTCGTCGCTCCACCCACGCGCAACCGCATTCAGATCAGACTTGTAGCGGGCGGCGGCCGCCCGCGGTCCAGTGGTCTCTGCGTGCTCGAAGGCCGCGTGCATCACGGCACGGCGACCAAGTCGGTTCAGATGGCGGTCGAGGTCCTGCCAGCCGTTATCGAGCTTCGGTTCGAGCGGTGAGACCGCATAGAACGACCGCCGAAGGTAGGGATTCGCGGCTGTCGGAGACCGGTACTCGGGTGGGATCACCGGTTGCTCCTGCGTCTCGCGTCGAACAATGTCGCACACTGCCTTGAGGCGCC
>CAZCKC010000204.1:0-4520 GCA_964499235.1 uncultured Planctomycetales bacterium
CCCGCGGCCGCCGACTGCCCGGGCGACCTCGACGCCAACACGCAGCTCGACTGGTTCGATTTCCGCGTCATCGAGCGCTGCCTCGTCGAAACGGCCGACGCCGGGGACGAGGATTGCCACGCGGCCGACCTCGACGGCGACGCCGACACCGACCTAGGCGACTACGCCGCGTTCCAGGCCGCCTTCGACCCCGCCTGCGCCCCGCCGCCGCTGTTTGCTGCGACCAGCTACGCCCTCCCGGCTTCGGCCACGGCCGTCGCGCTGGCCGATATGGATAAAGACAACGACCTTGACGTTGTCGCCGGGATGATGAATGCGGCAGTGACCATTATTAAGAACATGGGGGACGGGATCTTCGAAGCGCCCATCCGCGTCTTTGGCGCGACCGTAAGCGTGGTATCAAGCGACTTCGACGGGGACGGAGCCCTCGACCTGGCGGCAGTCAACGCGCGCGGAGATCTAATGATCTTTCCCGGCCGCGGCGACGGCACCTTCGAATCGAAGCCGCGGCGCCAGCTCGCAGCCGGCTCTGATCTGACCGTCGAAGCCGCCGACCTCAACGCCGATGGTGCACCGGATCTCGTCATCACGGCGGCGCGGTTCGACTCGGTCATCGTCCTCCTGAATCAGGGGGACGGCGGGTTCGGACCAGAGCAGGTCTTCGCGGTTGGCGATTTCCCAACCGCCGCTGCGATCGCGGATTTCAACGGCGACGGGCATCCGGATCTCGCCGTCGGTTCTGCCTACGACGGCCTCTACCTCCTGCTGGGAACGGGTTCCGGTACTTTCTCCGGTGCCGAACCACTGCCGCTCAATTTGGGCTTCACCAACGACGTGCTCGCGGCCGATTTCGACGACGACGGGCGGCCTGACCTGGCCGTCGTGGATCTGAGCAATGACGAGGTCGCGATCCTACTGAACGCCGGCGACGGCGCGTTCGAGTCGGTTCAGCGCTACGCCGTCGGTGACGTGCCCGGGACGATCGCCGCCGCCGATCTCGACGGTGACGGTTCGCTTGACCTGGGCGTCACCAACACAAGCAGCGAAATTTCGATCCTGCTCGGAAAGGGCGACGGAACGTTCTTACCGCAGTCGCGGTTCCCGGTCGGCGCCTACCCCTACGGCCTGCAGTTCGGTGACTGGGATGGGGATGACAACCTCGACGCCTTTGTGCCAAGCTTCTTCGATAACGAAGTGTCGCTCCTGCTGGGCTGCGGCGACGGCACGTTCGCTCCCGTTCAGCAGATCCCGGTTTCCGGGCCTTCAAGAGACGCGACGGTCGGCGACTTCAACGGCGACGGGCACGACGATTTCGGGGTGACCATCGGGTCCGGGTCCGGCAGCATTGATGTCTTCCTGAGCGGCAGTCGCCGCATGAATTCCCCCCCGACCTTTCCCACTGGCGACCGGCCCCAGTCGATCGCGCTCGGCGACCTCGAAGGCGACGGGACACTCGATATCGTCACGGCCAACAATAACGAGATAACCGGCGACGTCTCCGTTCTCCTCAACAACGACGACGGCACCTTCACACCGCACTTGACGTTCCCCGGCGAATACTGGACGACCGACGTCCAGCTTGCTCGCCTGAACCCCGACCAGGCCCTCGACATCGTCGTCAACGGCGACAACGGCCCGTTCATCCATTTCGGCATCGGCGACGGTACCTTCGAGCCGGTGCTTACGCTGCGTGCGGACGATAACGACGACCCGCTCGCCGTCGGAGACGTCAACAACGATACGCATCCCGATCTGATTCTGCTCGGCTGCAGCACGGTGGGCGTGCTGCTCAACGACGGCACAGGCGGCTTTCTCGAGCCGCCCGGGTCATCCGGCGCCATCTGCGGGCGCCAACTGGTGACGGCCGATTTCAACGCCGATGGCTGGCTCGACGTCGCAGTAGCCGCTGACAGGCTTGATCGGACCGGTATCGTCGGCGTCCTCCTCGGCAACGGGGACGGAACCTTCGCGCCGCCCGTGACCACGATCGCCGTCGGACAGGCCGGCGCCATGGCCGCGGGCGACCTCAACCGCGACGGCTACGTCGACGTGGTCGTGGCGAATGACCCGTTGGTAGGAATCGTAGCAAGCCAGGTAAGCGTCCTGCTCGGCAACGGCGACGGCACCTTTCAGCCACAACTCCGCTACCCACTCGGGGCGTACGACATCGCGATCGGCGACGTCGACGCCAACGGCTGGCCGGACATCGTCGTCGGAACCTATGGCTCGTTCACCGTCCTCCGCAACACGCTCGGCGACTGAAGCCGCCGTCACCGCGTGACGCCAATCAAAATCACCGCCCCCGCCCCGCCAGGCGCAGCACCGCCCGCTTCACCCGCGACCCCACCCGCTTCCACAACGGCGCCACCCGCGCCCGGTGATACCGCGCAATCAACGGATCCATCCGCCGCGTGAACACCGCAAAGTCACCCGCCGCCTTCGCCAGCTTGAACGCCACGTGACTCTCCGCCGCCAGCTTCATCCGCAAACGGTGCTGCTTGCGAAACGCCGGCCGCGACCACGCCGGGTCCGGCCGCACCCGCTTCGGCGGATGCCAGCGCTTCCGCGCCAGGTGCAGCCGATACGCCAGCCCGTCCCGCCGGTGCCGCAAGCCGGCCGACTGCGACCGCGCCACCGCGTCCGCCGATACCTCCTCGAGCGCCAACCGCCCCGCCGCGCGCGCCGCCTCGACGATCTCGACCAGCTCCCCCCGCCGCGCCACCACCACGTTCGTCCCCCGACTGTCCGCCACGTACTCCGGCAACCACGCATCCCCCACCACTAAGTCAGCCGTCTCCGCCAGCACATCGTCGCAGTAATCACACGCCTGGTACTTGAAAAAGCCCATGCCCCAGTCCGTGCCGTACGTGTCCGCGACCGCCGCCACGCGCTCCGCCTCCTGCGCCTCCAACAGCCCCACCGCCCGAAAGCCGTACCGGTTCGCCGGTGAATCGGGCAGCTTGTGCCGGAAATCAACCTCCCGCAGCGCCGCCGGCGGGATCCCGTGCGCCCACGCCTGCATCGCGCCGAAGGCCGTGCTCTTCAGGTGCCCGCACACGAGCCCGACGCAGTACGCCACCCGCTCGCGGATCACCGGGTCCTGCCGCTGCAGCAGCCGCACCGCTTTCACGTAGCACGGGATACCCACAAAAGCGTAGCGCCCCGGCGTCTCCCGGATCGTCTTCACGACCTCCGACATCTCGATCGGGTAGTACCGCGACTTCGCCGCCGCCCGGATCGCCTCGGCACTCCGCGCCAGCGTGAAGCTGAACAGCCGCGGATCGTCCTCCGTCGGACGCCGCGGCGCCACCACCGCCGCCCCGTCAATCAGCCCACGCTTGAGCAACTCGATCAGGATCCACGTGCCCATCCCGCCAGAACTACCGCGGGCCCGGAAATCGTCCTCCGCTACGTAACCGGCATAGGTCTTCAGGTACCGGCCGATCTGGTCGTGCGCCCGCAGGTCCGGCCCGAAGAACGCCTGGTTCAGCGCGTCCTCGTTCGGCACGCCGTCCGCGAAGGGGCAGACCGCCGCGGCCGCCTCGGCCGCCGTCGGGTCAGGATCCCCGACCGGGCGGGCCTGCAGGCGACCAAAGTCGTCAAACTGCATCTGAAAGCCGGCCTCAGGTCGGCTGGCGCAGGCCCCGCAGCCGACGCAGTAGCCACCCGCGATCACGGTGTCCAACAGGGGCAGGGCGGTCGTGGCGGTGGCGGTCATCTGATCCTTTCGGAGCGAGCCTCGGGCCTTCTCATCGTGCTGAAAGCCCGCATGGTAGCAACTTGTCCGTAATCCGCTTTCCGCGTCGGGAAACCGGTCCTCATCCGAAATTCCCCCGCCCAGCTTGCCCCTGCGGACGGCTTTGTGTACGTTATTCATGTAACAGGAAGAACCGCATGTCGCGCAGCCCCACTGAACCGCTGACGCCCCGCGAAGCCGAAATCATGAGGGTGCTCTGGGCGGAAAACGAGCCGCTGACGGCCGACCAGATCCGCCAGGCCCTCGCCAACAACCTCCACGACTCGACCGTCCGCACCCAGCTCCGCGTCCTGAAGAACAAGGCCTACGTCACCTTCGAGCAGCATGGCAAGGCCTACCGCTACCGCCCAACGGTCAAGCGGTCGACGGCCGAACGCAAAGCGCTCCAGACCATGCTGCACCGCTTCTTCGGCGGCTCGCCCAAGGCCCTCCTCCAACGCCTGCTCGAAGACGAGCAGATCACTCCGGAAGACCTCGAGGCCCTCCGCCGCGAGTTCGACGGCCGACCTGCCCGACGCAGCCAGCCGGACCCGTAAACAGGTCACCCGTCCGGCTGCATCGTTCGGGTCTTCGCATTAGCGCTCGCCGCTGAACGCTGGCCCGT
This sequence comes from uncultured Planctomycetales bacterium, assembly GCA_964499235.1. Lineage (GTDB taxonomy): Bacteria > Planctomycetota > Phycisphaerae > UBA1845 > Fen-1342 > JAFGRR01. The sequence continues at coordinate 4,362 of CAZCKC010000204.1, forward strand.
CCACATAAACGGGTTGTCGTAAGCGGAGGTCGCCCACGGGTCGCCGGCGGAATCAGTTAAGGTCCAGCCGCCGGTGCCGTTCGGCCGCTCGATCACCGTCCGGCCGCCCGCCGTTGAAGGTCACTGGTCGTAGACGTAACGCTCGACCAGAGCACCACT
>CAZCKC010000205.1:0-4501 GCA_964499235.1 uncultured Planctomycetales bacterium
GTGACACGGGCGGCGACGACGGCGACGACGACGGCAATGGCAGCCTGACCAGCGCCCAAGCCGATGCCGTCGACGACGTCGTCCTGATCGTGACGCAAGCCCAGGCCGCCTTCGCGGCGCTGCACCCTCTCACCCAGCCGCAGTTCGACGTCGACAACCCCCCGGGTACCAACTTCCCGACGCCGACCGGCGCCTGCCCGAGCGGCCAGTTCGTCTCCAACTCGACGACCCTCGCCGGCGACCTGCTCTACGGCGACGGCGGCTGCACGAGCGCGCTCACCGCCGGCCTGCTCTACCAGGGACCGCTTCAGATCGAGGTCGACCGCGCAACCCGCGGCGCCGAGGTCGACTTCTTCCTGACCGCCGGCCCGCTCACGATCAAGAACCTCACCATCGCCGGCGTCACCGTCGACGGCGGCTTCACGGCCACGCTCAGCAACATCGCCGGCGGCATCCAGTTCATCGGCGCCGGCGACGTCAGCTTTGCCTCCGTCGGCAGCATCGACGGCACCATCGGCATCCAGATCCTCGACAGCGGCCCGCTCGCGCTCGACGGCGCCGTCACCGCCATCGGCCAGGCCACCTACGGCCTGACCGTCGACAACGTCCAGTCCGATCCGGTGACCTTCGACACCTTCGCCCCCGCGGTCGGCTCGATCTCGTTCGTCTTCAGCGGGGCCCAGCTCGAGATCGCCTTCTCGAACGCCACGCCCGGCAGCGGCGAGGTCACCGTCCGAATCGACGGCGGCAACCCGATCGCCCACACGGTCAGCGGCCTCTAGCCGCAGCGCTTCAGAGTTCTTCGGATTCCCGCAGCACCCGCCGCGCGGGACACACCCGCGCCACCACCGCGCTCAGCGGCTCAGCCGCCGACCCGCTGACCAGCCGATCAAGCTGCGGATAGCGCACCACCGCCCGCTTCACCCGCTCCGCGTCCTCGCTGCCGCGGATCGTCTCGCCGGCCGTGTCGATCCGCCGCACCGCCCGCTGCAGGCCCACCGTCAACGCCACCACGCACACCGCGTAGCTCAGCGCAAACAGGATCGGCACGTAGATCACCAAAAACAAGATCAACTGCCCCGGCGGCGGGTTGTGCCCCGGCCCCAGGTACTTCACCGCCAGCAATGCGTACAGCCCCGACAGCATCCACCCCACAAACCGCATCAGCTGCACCAGCAGCAACGGCTGGCTCGTCGCGTGCCCGCCGCCCATCCCCACGCTGGCGATCACGACCAGTCCGATGATCGGCGTCAGCCCCAACGCCACCTCGGTCCAAGGGAGCTGCTCATCCGGCATCGCCGCTCCTGCCTCCGGGCCCCCTACGAGCCGCCCGCCCGCACCACCGGCGCCCGCCCGCGATCAAACAGCAGCGTCGGCAGGCTCATCATCAGGCCGGCCGGGTGGTACAGCGCCTCGATCTCGCCCCGGCAATTGTACCAGCACGCGCTGCAATCCCGCGGCGTCGGATCGGCCTGCAGCTGCCGCACGATCGCGCCCGGCGAATCGGTAAACAGGTTCGCCACCGGCCGCCCCTTCTCCTCCACGCACACCGAGATCGCACCGCCCGAGTCGATGTTGAAAAACCCCTTGCCCGCCAGGCACCCCGGCACCCCATCGCCCACCGCCGCGTCGAAACGCGACAGAAAGTACGGGTTGCTCAAAAAGTTCGGGTACTTCTTCCGCAGCGCCAGCAGGTGCGCGCTGACCGGTCCGTCGTGCTGAAACTTCCGGCTGCCGGTCTTGCGATGACCGTAGGGCTGCACCATGAAGTACGCCCCGCGCTCGGCCGCCATCTGGATCATCGTCTCGAGCTGGTCCAGGTTGTCGTCCAGCAGCACGCTCATCCAGTTCACTCGCTGCCACGAATGCCGTCGCGCCGCGTTGAACAGCTTCAACGACTCGAGCGCCCGCGCATGGGCCCCCGGCATCCCCCGCCGGCGATCGTGCTGCTGTTCATCCGCGTAATCGATGCTCACCGAGACGCCCCACAACCCGGCCGCAAAGAGCTCGTCCGCCAGGCTCGGCGTCACGAACCACGCGTTGGTCGTCAGGAACGGAAAGTGGTACTCCCCGACCGCCCGCACGATCGCGACGATGTCCGGGCGGATTAGCGGCTCGCCGCCCGCCAGGCTCACCAGCAGCGATCCCAGCCGGCTCAGCTTCTCGCTGCCGGCGCGGAACTGCTCGACCGTCAGCTCCGGCGCATCCCCCTGCGGATCGATCCAGTAATGACAGAACGCGCAGTGGAAGTTGCAGCGGTAGTTCACCTGCCACGCGCACCACACCGGCCGCCCGGTCGCGTACGCTCGAAACAGGTTCAGCTTCTTCGCCAGCGGCGCTCGCGCCACGCGTTCCCCTCAACCTTGCGGCCGCATGTCACGCCGCGGCCGCCCGTCTCGCCGCCCGCAGCGCGGCCTCAACCACCCATCGCCGCGTGCAACACCTTCTCCTGCGTCGCCTCGCGGCGTTCGAACCGCACGCGGATCGACCCGCGGTGCAGCACGACCACCCGGTCGGCCAGCCCGAGCAGCTCCGGCAGCTCGCTCGACGTCATCACGATCCCGATCCCCATCGCCGTCAGCTGCTGCAACAACAGGTAGATCTCCCGCTTCGCGCCGACATCCACCCCGCGCGTCGGATCATCCAGCAGCAGCACCCGCGGCTCGGTCGCCAGCCACCGCGCCAAAAGGATCTTCTGCTGGTTCCCGCCCGACAACGTGTCCACCGGCAAGTCCAGCGACGGCGCCACGACGTTCATGCGGTCGATAAACGGCCGCACCTGATGAAACTCCCGCGTCGGGCTGAGCAACCCCAGCCGCCGGCAGCGCTTCAGGATCGGGAGGCTCACGTTCCGCAATGCACTCATCGGTGCCACGATGCCCGTCGCCTGCCGATCGTTCGTCAACAGCGCCAGCCCCCGTCGCAGCGCCGCCCGCGGCGTCGGCCGCGTCAGGCGCCTCCCGCCGAGCGCGACCGAACCCGTCAGCACGCCCTGCGCCCCGAACAAGCCCTGCAGCAGCGCGCTCGCCCCCGAGCCCACCAGCCCCGCCAAGCCCACGATCTCGCCGCTCTGCAACGCGAGGTTCACGCCGGAGACCAGCGTTCGCCCGTGCCGCGGATCGTGGACCGCCACGTCCTTCAGCTCGAGCACCGGCTGCCCCCGCCGCGGCGGCCGCTCGGGAAACGCCTGCTCCAGCGGCCGCCCGATCATCCGCTGGACAACCGTCTCGGGCGACAGCTTCGCGATCGGCTGGTGCTCGACCACCGCGCCGTCGCGCAGGATCGTCACCACGTCGGCAACCGTGAAGACCTCCTCGAGCTTGTGGCTGATATACACCAGGCCGACACCGCGCTTGCGCAGCCGGCGCATGACGCGAAAGAGCTGCTGCGTCTCGTGGTCGCTCAGGGCGCTGGTCGGCTCGTCCATGACGACGAACCGCGCCTCGCGCGACAGCGCCTTGCCGATCTCGACCAGCTGCTGCCACGCCAGTGGTAACGCCTCCACCGGCTGCCGCACATCAATATCCAGGTCGAGCTGATCGCGGAGCAGCGCCCGCGCCGCCCGGTCCATCGTGCCGCGTTTCAGCCAGCCCAGCCGTCCCGTCGGCTCACGCCCCAGGAAAAGGTTGTCCGCCACCGACCGGGCCGGGATCAGCGAGAGCTCCTGGTGGATCACCGCCACGCCCGCCGCCTCGCTGTCGCGCGGCGTGCGGACCACCGTTGGCCGCCCGTCGACCAGAATCCGACCCGAGTAATCGGCATACGCCCCGGCCAGCGTCTTCATCAGCGTGCTCTTGCCCGCCCCGTTTTCGCCGACCAGCGCATGGACCTGCCCGCTGCGCAGCGTCAGCGACACGCCGTGCAGCACCTCCACGGCGCCGAACGACTTGTGGATCGAGTCCAGCGTGAGCGTCGCGGCCGCCGCCATCTACCGCCTCCCATGGGCTTGACGCAGGCGAGTGTAATCCGCCTGGCCGTGAGCGTCTCGCCAGCTTCGCGTTGTCGCTCCCCCCCGGCCGCCGTAGAATTGGGCGAACCAGGACACAGATCGTCGCAGACGGCGAAAAGGTGCTTATGCCCACGACCGGTCAAAAGGATCCCTACGAAATCCTCGGCGTGTCGCGGTCGGCCTCGCAGGACGAGATCAAGCGGGCCTACCGCAAGCTCGCCAAGCAACACCATCCCGACCGCAACCCCGACAACCAGGCCGCCGAAACCCGTTTCAAGGAGGTCCAGGCCGCCTACGAGGTCCTCGGCGACGCCGAGAAACGCCGCCAGTACGACCAGTTCGGCGCCGGCGGTCCCACCCCCGACTTCACCCAGTGGGGCGGACACGGCGACGGCGGCAGCCCCTTTAACCGCCACACGGCCACCCACGTCGACATGGGCGGCTTCGGCGGCTTTGACGACCTCTCGAGCATCTTCGAGCAGTTCTTCGCCCGCGGCGGCGCCGGCCGGCGCCCCGGCCGCCGGCAGTCCGCCCACCGCCCAGATCGGAAGA
>CAZCKC010000206.1:0-4493 GCA_964499235.1 uncultured Planctomycetales bacterium
ACAAAGGTCAACCCAGCCGCGACGCAGGCGCGGCCAAAGTCCGGCGACTCGGCTAAAAAACCATAACCAGGATGCACGGTGCGCGCGCCGGCCTCCAGCGCCACCTGCACGATCCGCTCCCCCTGCAAGTAACTCTCCTGCGGCGGCGGCGGGCCGATGAGATAGGCCTCGTCGGCGTAACGCACGTGGGGCGCCTCGCGGTCGGCCTCGGAAAAGACGGCCACCGTCGCTAACCCCAGCTCACGGCAGGCGCGCAAGACGCGCACCGCGATCTCGCCGCGATTGGCCACCAACACTTTATCCGGCATCGTTCCCTCCATTCAAGACCTCCGAGGTTTCGACCTGAACCAACGCCCAAACCTCAGAGGTCTCTCTCCTCCTATAATGGGATGTTTCCGTGCTTGCGCGGCGGACGTTGCACCCGCTTGTTGCGCAGCATCTCTAGCGCGCGGATCACCCGCGGCCGCGTCTCGCGCGGCATGATCACGCCGTCCAGGTACCCTCGCGCCGCCGCCACGTAGGGGTTGGCAAACTTTTCCCGATAGTCGCGCACTTGTTCCTCCCGCAGCGCGTCCGGGTCATCGGCGGCCGCCAGTTCGCGACGGAAAATGACATTGACCGCGCCCTGCGGCCCCATCACGGCGATCTCGGCGCCCGGCCAGGCCAGGCAGACATCGCCGCGCAGGTGCTTGGAACTCATGACAATGTACGCCCCGCCATAAGCCTTGCGGGTGATGATCGAGATTTTGGGCACGCTGGCCTCGGCGTAAGCATAGATCAGTTTGGCGCCGTGGCGGATGATGCCGCCGTGCTCCTGCGCCACGCCGGGCAGGAAACCGGGCGTGTCGGTCAGCGTGAGCAGCGGCACGTTGAAACAATCACAAAAGCGGATAAAGCGCGCGCCCTTGTCGGCGGCGTCGATATCCAGCACGCCGGCCAGCACGGCCGGCTGCTGCCCCACGATACCCACCGCGTGCCCGCCCACGCGCGCAAACCCCACGATCAAGTTGGACGCGAACCGCTCCTGCACCTCCAGGAACGCCCCCTCGTCCACGACCCGCCGCACGACCTCCCGCATGTCGTAGGCCTGCGTCGGGTCGTCCGGCACCAACGTGTCCAACGCTTCGTCCTCCCGGTCCAGCGGGTCAAACGGCGCGATATAGGGCGGATCGTCGGCATTGTTGGCGGGCAGATAGGCCAGCAGTTGCCGCACCTGTTCCAGCGTCTCGGCCTCACTGGCCGCGACCAGGTGGGCCACGCCGCTGCGCTGGTGGTGCACCTCGGCGCCGCCCAGTTCCTCGGGGCTGACCGCCTCGTGGGTCACGGCCTTGATGACGTCGGGGCCGGTGATAAACATGCGGCCCGTGCCCGCCGTCATAAAGACAAAGTCGGTCAGCGCCGGAGAATAGACCGCGCCGCCGGCACACGGCCCCATAACAACCGAGAGCTGCGGGATGACGCCGGAGGCCAGCACATTACGATAAAAGACGTCGCCATAAGCGGCCAGGGCGTCCACCCCCTCCTGGATGCGCGCGCCGCCCGAGTCATTGATCCCGATCACGGGCGCGCCGTTCTCTAGCGCCAGGTCGAACAACTTGCAGATCTTTTGGCCGTGCGCCTGCCCCACTGACCCGCCCAGCACGGTAAAGTCCTGGGCAAAGACGTAAACCGGCCGCCCCTCGATCTGGCCCCAGCCGGTGACGACGCTGTCACCCAGGGCGCGCCGTTCGTCCAGACCGAAATCGGTCGCCCGGTGGGTGACAAACTCATCCAGCTCGCAGAACGTGCCGGGGTCGAGCAGGTCGTCCAGTCGCTGGCGGGCGGTGCGTTTGCCGCGCGCCTGTTGGCGCGCGACGCGCTCGGCGCCGCCGCCCTGGCGCGCCTGGGCGCGCATGTGTGTCAGCTTTTGGCCGGGGGATGGCTGATCATTCTTCATGGCCGACATCGTCCTCCCACTCTTTGACGCGCAGCGCAAAGACCCGCCGCAAGAGCCGGCGCACCCACGAGCGCAGCGCCGCGTGGAGATAGATGAGCCGGTACCCGACGCGCTTCCAACGCGGGAGCGGCGTTGGGGGCAGCGGCATGCTCCAACGGATAGCCGTCGCGCCCCAGGTCAGCCCCGCGCCGAAACCGACGCACACCACCAGGTCATCGCGCTGGACGCGCCCCGCTTCGACCGCCTCACACAAGGCGATGGGGATCGACGCGGCAGAGGTGTTGCCATAGCGTGCCAGATTGCTAAACACCAACTCTGGCGCGACATCCAGGGCGCGGGCGGCCGCGTCGATGATGCGCTGATTGGCCTGGTGCGGGACGATGAGACTCACGTCCGCCACGGCCAAGCCGGCCTTTTCGAGCACCTGGCGGGTGGCTTCGGGCATCACGCGCACCGCAAAGCGAAACACCTCCCGCCCCTTCATCTGCAGGTAATGCAAGCCATCGGTCACGGTGCGATGGGAGGCCGGCGCCCAGCTGCCGCCGGCCGGCAGGCGCAACAAGTCGCCCCCCGAACCGTCGGCGCCGAGGACGCTGGACAGCACGCCGCCGTCGGCCCCGTTGGCTTGAACGACCACCGCGCCGGCCCCGTCGCCAAACAAGACACAAGTAGCGCGATCATCCCAATTCACGATGCAGGACAGCATCTCGGCGCCGATGACCAGCGCGTTGGCATACGCGCCCGACTTTATCATATCGGCCACGACGCTCAGCGCGTACACAAAACCGGTACAGCCCGCCGAGAGGTCAAAGGCTGCTGCGTGGACGGCGCCCACAGCGTCCTGCACCAGGCAGGCGGTAGAGGGAAAGGCATGATCGGGCGTGGCGGTGGCGACCACGACCAGTTCCACCTGCGCCGGGGGCAGCCCTGCCACCTCTAGCGCCTGCTGCGCGGCGCGAATGGCCATGCTGGCCGTCGTCTCGCCATCCTGGGCGATGCGACGCTCCCCGATGCCGGTCCGGCTACGGATCCAGTCGTCCGAGGTGTCCATGCGCCGCGCCAAATCCTTGTTGGTCAGCACGTGCGGCGGCACGTACTTGCCCCAGCCGATAACGTGTGCCGAGAGCGTCATGGCCTATTCCCCCTCCCAGCGGCGCAAAATCAGGCAGCCGTTGTGCCCGCCAAAGCCAAAAGAGTTAGAGAGCGCCACCTGCGGCGCCACCTGCCGCGCCTGGTTGGGCACGTAATCCAGGTCGCACTCGGGGTCGGGGTGTTCGTAATTGATGGTGGGCGGCACCCAGCCGGTTTCCAGGCTCTTGACACAAGCGATGGCCTCGACGGCGCCGGCCGCGCCCATCAGATGTCCGGTCATAGACTTGGTCGAGCTGACGGCCAGGCGCTCGGCGTGCGCGCCAAAGACGGCGCGGATGGCCCTGGTCTCGATGCGGTCGTTGAGCACGGTGCTGGTGCCGTGGGCATTGACATAATCCACATCCTCCGGAGCCAGCCCGGCGCTCTGCAGCGCCATCTGCATCGCCTGGGCTGCCCCGGTCCCCTCCTCCTCGGGCGCGGTGATGTGAAAGGCGTCAGCGGTGGCGCCATAGCCGACCAGCTCGGCATAGACCCGCGCGCCACGCCGGCGCGCGTGCGCCAGGCGCTCCAGCACCAGGACGCCGGCGCCTTCGCCCATCACAAAGCCATCGCGCTCGGCGTCAAAGGGGCGGGAGGCGCGCTGCGGCGCGTCGTTGCGGGTCGAGACCGCGCCCATGTTCTTAAAGCCGGCCAGCGCCAGCCGCGCGATGACGGCCTCGCTGCCCCCGGCAATCATCACCTCGGCGTCGCCACGGCGGATCACCTCGGCCGCCTCGCCCAGGGCGTGCGAGCCCGTGGCGCAGGCCGAGGCCAGCGACAGGTTGGGGCCACGCAGGCCGTGAGCGATGGCGACCGTGCCCGAGGCCGCGTTGGGCATCATCATGGGCACCATAAAGGGGCTCACCCGGCGTGGCCCGGACGCGTTGAGCACGTCATAATTCTCCAGCAGGGTCAGGATGCCGCCGATAGCGGTCCCGATCAGCACACCGGTGGCCCCCGCCAGCCCGTTCTCAAACTTTAGCCCGGCGTCGGCGATGGCCTGGCGGGCGGCTTCGAGCGCAAACAGCGTAAAGCGGTCGTTGCGGCGCGCCTCGCGCCGTCCAAACAGCGCCTGCGGGTCGAAACCCTTGACCTCGGCGGCGATCTTGACGTCCAGGTCGCTCGTATCAAAGCACGTGATCGGCCCCACGCCGCCCCGTCCGGCAACCAGCGCCTCCCAGGTCGCCGGCACGTCGTGACCCAGCGGGCACACCACGCCCATTCCCGTGATGACGATTCGACTCTTCATATATGTCCCTCCTTGGCTTGATCCGATTATACCGGTCCCTGAAACGGGGCCGGTCCCCTCGTGCCGCACCGCCCCAGCGCCCCTAAAAAACACACCACTCCCCCGGCTGGTGGACCGCCAATCAGGGGAGCGCTAGAGTGGGAGCAGGGGCAGGCACATTAATAGGGATAACACCGC
>CAZCKC010000207.1:0-4460 GCA_964499235.1 uncultured Planctomycetales bacterium
CGCGCCGCAGCTCGACAATCCCGCGCATGCGCACGTGACCGGCAAGAAGACGAAGGCGGCAAAGCGAAAGCTGGCAAATCTAGCCGTGCTGGTCGTCAAGCCGGTCGTCTAGTCCGCGTTTGGTTACGCCCGCCGCCGGGCCCACAAAAGGTGGGCGCGGGACGCCCCGCGCAAGCTGCGCGAAAGGGCCGTCGCGCGCTGATGCCGCTCGGCGAACCATAGCGTCTTCGACCTCGCGCGACAGCAACGCGACGCGCCGCACACCCCGCGACGCGCGCCCCGCGCCCGGCCACGTAAGCCGGGAGCGCAATCTTTGCGCGGATTCGGCGGCATTATCAGCCCCGTTCGTTCCATCGCTGCAGCCAGCGGCCCACGGCACGCGCCCGCTCCCCCCGGCCCGCCGGCGCGCCGCTTGAACGTGACGCGTCGACGCGGTCATAACCGTGCCGGAAGCGCCGCGCGCCGCCCGTGTCTGATAAGTGGATAAGCGTTTTTCCTGCTTGCGTTCGGGGCCCGTGGTTTGTAATCATGCGCGTGCACGAGCAGGAACTGCTCGCTATGTCGACCGGCGCCTCGCACGGACGCGGACCATGAGCAATCGCTGGCACCCCTTCGATCAGCTACTTCAACTCGATACCGCCTACATCAAGCTCGACTGTGCCGCACTGCACTTCGCCACCGACGTCTACCCCGAGCTCAACCTCCACCGCTACCTCACCCAACTCGACTGGTACGCCGACGAGGTCCGCAAGCTGCGCCCCGCCAACGATGCGATCGCGCGCTACGAAGCGCTGCGCGAAGTGCTCGTCGAAAACCACGGCTTCCACGGCAACGCCGACGATTATTACGACCCCCGAAACTCGTACCTCAACTGCATCCTCGATCGGAAAATCGGCGTGCCGATCGGGCTGTCCGTCGTCTGGCTGGCCGTCGCCCAGCGCCTCAACTGGCCGGTCGTCGGCATCGGCTTTCCGCGGCACTTCCTGATCCGCTTCGACGACCGCGATCGCTTCGTCATCGCCGACCCGTTCTACGACGGCCGCTCGCTCTCGCTCGACGACTGCCGCCAGCTGCTCGACGACACCCGCGACGCCTTCGACGAGTCGCCGCGACCCACCAAGCTCAAGCCCGAGTACCTCGCACCGCTCGACACCCGCGCCATCGTCCGACGCATGCTCAATAACCTCCGCACCGTCTACATGATCAACAACGATTGGCCGGCCCTCGAAAACGTCCTCAAACGCCTCGCCGCCCTCGACGCCCGCAAAGGCCGCCACCTCTGCGAGCTCGCCGCCCTCCACGCCCGCATGGGCAACATGAAACGCGCCTACGCCCACCTCGCCCTCTTCCTCGAACGTGAGCCGCGCAGCGCCGACACCCCGCTCATCCGCCACAGCATGCAACGCCTCGAGGCCGCCATCTCGGCCCTGAACTGACGCAACCACCGCCACCGCCGATGCTCAGCCAACAGGCCTCCAAGTACGCCCGTTTTGTCCGGGAGCGGTTTCAGGTCGCCGCTCAGCCCGACGAAATCCCGTCGGCCGCGGTTTCCCACCCGGGCGGCCGCGGTAGCATCCCCTTATGACCCTGGCTCAAGGCAACAGCGACGCGCTCGGCCCGATGGTCATCCTGGTAATCCTCACGATCGTCCTGATCGGCGTCGGCAGCGCGGTCGTGCTGCTCTCCCGCCGCTGGATGCGGGGCGGAGATGCCCCCAACGCCGCCACCCCGTTCACGCTGCAGGATCTCCGCGAAATGCGGGCCCGCGGCGACATCGACGAGACCGAGTACGCCGCCATGCGGACCATGATCCTCGGCCGCCACGACCGCGCTATCCCCGGGCACAACCCGCCGGAGGGGGGCGAACACCCGGATTCACCCGGCCAGCCGGACAACGACGCTCCCGACCCGGAGGCCGAACGCCGCGACGGCCGGGAGGAATCCGATTGACCCGCGTGGCGGCCCGCAGAATGCTTGGCGGACCTGCAAAAACGACCGGCCGGCCGCTAGAATTGGGTCAGGCCATGGAGTCGGAAATGACGACAGAATATCTGTGCCACCGCGTCATGCGGCGCGGGCGCAGACGCTCACGCCAAGCTGAAGGGTAGTGCATGACGGGCACCCGCGGAAACTCCGGCAACCGCAACCGCCGGACCAATACGTGCAGCTTCTGCGGCAAAAGCCATCGCGACGCCGGTCCGATGGTCGAGGGGACCAACGACGTCTTCATCTGCGCCGCGTGCATCGAGCTGTGCCACAACCTGATCAAGGAAGAGCGCCGGCGGACCAGCCGCGGCAAGACGCTGCTGAAGACGATCCCGCGTCCGCTCGAGATTTACGAGTTTCTCGATCAGTATGTCGTGGGCCAGGAGGTCGCCAAGCGGTGCCTCTCCGTTGCGGTCCACAACCATTACAAGCGCCTCGCGCACGCCGACCAGGCCGACGAGAACGACCTCGAGATCGACAAGAGCAACATCCTGCTGATCGGCCCAACCGGGGCCGGCAAGACGCTGCTGGCCCGTTCGCTGGCGAGGGTCCTGAACGTGCCGTTCGCGATCGGTGATGCGACGACGCTGACCGAGGCCGGCTACGTCGGCGAGGACGTCGAAAACGTCCTGCTCCGCCTGCTCCAGAACGCGGACTTCGACCTCGAGGCCGCCCAGCGGGGCATCGTCTACATTGACGAGATCGACAAGATCGGCAAGACCTGGAATAACGTCTCGATCACCCGCGACGTCAGCGGCGAGGGGGTGCAGCAGGCGCTGCTCAAGATGCTCGAGGGCACCGTCAGCAACATTCCGCCGCAGGGCGGGCGCAAGCACCCCGAGCAGCAGTACATCCAGATGGACACCACCAACATCCTGTTCATTTGCGGCGGCGCCTTCGTCGGCCTCGACAAGATCATCCGCAAGCGGATCGGGCGCAAGTCGATCGGCTTCAACACGGTCACCACCACGACCAGCGATATCCAGGAACTCGGTGACGTGCTCCAGCAGGTCACGCCCGACGACCTGATCGAGTTCGGCGTGATCCCCGAGTTCATCGGCCGGCTGCCGGTGATCACCCCGCTGCATCCGCTCGACCAGGACGCGCTGGTCAGCATCCTGACCAAGCCGAAGAACGCGCTCGTCAATCAGTACAAGAAGCTCTTCGAGTTCGAGGGCGCCGAGCTGGAATTCACGGACGAGGCGCTGCAGATCATTGCCCAGAAGGCGATGGAGCGCAAGACCGGCGCCCGCGCCCTGCGCGGCGTGCTCGAGGAGATCTTGCTCGACTACATGTTCGACCTCCCCGAGAAGAAGCACACCGCCCCTTACGCCGTCACCGGCGGCGTCGCCCGTGGCGAGGACGACCTGCTCGATCCGACCACCGCCCAGAAAGAGTCGGCCTGACCCGCCGCCGCCGCGTCGCCGCCCATTTCACCCTGGTGATCGACCAGACCCGACGACACCGCGCCGGGGCGTGTTACACTGCCGCTGCGGTGCTGCGCGCGGCAGCGCCGGCCAAACATCGGCTGCCAGCTGAAAGGGGACGGTGATGCCCGCCAACGCGATTTCCTGCCGCCGGGCCAGCTACGGTGACTTTGAAGACCAGGCTTACGCCCACCTGAAGGAGCTCGGGCTCCGCTACGTCGAGATCCCGCTGCCGCCGCCGGAGCAGGTCAACCAGACGCTCGCCGACCTGCAGGCCCACGGGCTCACGGCGTTGACGGTGCACGGTGAGTGCGATCCGCGGGAGGCCGACTGCGCCGCGCACGTCCGGGCGCAGTTGCCGGTGCTCAAGGCGCTCGGCGTCAAGTTGCTGTTCGTCTCGGCCCGGGCGGACGATACGCCGAGGGTGACGGCGTACGAGCGGCTGCGGGCGGCCGGCGACGCGGCGGCGGAAGATGACGTCACGATCGTGATCGAGACGCACCCCGACCTGTTCACCAATGCGGAGGTGGCGCTCGAGACGATGGCGGCCGTCGATCATCCCAACGTGCGGATCAACTTCGACACGGCCAACGTGTACTTCTACAACCACGGCGTCGACGCGGTCAGCCAGCTGCAGCAGATGCTGCCGCATGTCGGGGCGGTGCATTTGAAGGACACCAACGGCCAGTATCGCGATTGGCACTTTCCGGCGCTGGGCCGCGGCATCGTCGACTTTCCGTCGGTGTTTCGGATGCTGGATGATGCGGGTTATACCGGGCCGTACACGCTGGAGATCGAGGGAATCGAGGGCGAGGAGAAGACGGCCGATCTGGTGAAGGAGCGGATCGCGGCGTCGGTGGAGTATTTGCGCCGGCATGGGCGGCTGGACTGAGGGGCGGTGGGCGGCGCGGCGGTTGGGGCTAGTTCGTTGGTGCCGCGGATGTTTTGGTGGCGGGGGCACTGTTTGAGAACAGTGGCACCCGGCACTGATCCGGGGATTTAGTTGTCAAAGATCCGCTCCGGTGCCGGTCCAGTGGGGTCGGGTGG
>CAZCKC010000208.1:0-4366 GCA_964499235.1 uncultured Planctomycetales bacterium
AGTACCTCGCCAAGGTCGTCTTTCGCCGCGAGGTCGACGGCCAGCCGGTGGCCGTGCCCGACACGCTGGTCGGCACCGACAGCCACACGACGATGATCAACGGGCTCGGCGTGCTGGGCTGGGGGGTCGGCGGGATCGAGGCCGAGGGGGCGATGCTTGGCCAGCCGATCTACATGCTGATGCCGGAGGTGATCGGCTTCCGGCTGACCGGGCAACTGCAGGAAGGAGCAACGGCGACGGATCTGGTTTTGCGGGTGACCGAGATGCTTCGCAAGCACGGCGTGGTCGGCAAGTTCGTCGAGTTCTTCGGCGAGGGGCTGAGCAGCATGCGGCTGGCGGACCGGGCGACGATCGGCAACATGGCGCCCGAGTACGGCGCAACCTGCGGCTTCTTCCCAGTGGATGACCAGACGCTGACCTATTTGCGCTTCACGGGCCGCTCGGACGAGGAACTCGACCTCGTCGAGCGCTACTGCCAGGCGCAGGGCCTGTTCCGCACGGACCAGTCGCCGGACCCGGTTTACACGGATGCGCTCGAGCTCGACCTCAGCACGGTCGAGCCGAGCCTGGCCGGACCGAAGCGCCCGCAGGACCGCGTCGCGCTGTCGGCCATGAAGTCGCAGTGGCGGCAGGACCTGAGCACGACGTTCGGCAAGTCGTCGCCGGGCGGGGGCTCAACGGTCGAGAGCTGGATGTCGGAGGGCGGGCAAGCGGCGACGGCGACGGCCGTGGCCGAGCAGGCCGACGCGGGCTTTGACGGCATCCCGACGGAGATGAACGGCCGGCAATTCAAGCTGAAGCACGGCGCGGTGGTGATCGCGGCGATCACGAGCTGCACGAACACGAGCAACCCGTCGGTGATGCTGGCGGCGGGCCTGGTGGCGCAGAAGGCGATCGATCGCGGGTTGGCGACGAAGCCATGGGTGAAGACGAGCCTGGCGCCGGGGTCGCGAGTGGTGACCGACTACCTTGCGCGAAGTGGGTTGGACGCCGCGCTGAACCAGCTTGGCTTCCAGACGGTCGGTTACGGCTGCACGACGTGCATCGGCAACAGCGGGCCGCTGCCAGAGACGATCGAGGCGGCGGTCAAGGAAGGCGACCTGGTGGTCTCATCGGTCTTGAGCGGCAACCGCAACTTTGAGGCCCGGATCCACCCGAACATCCGCGCGAACTACCTGGCCTCGCCGCCGCTGGTGGTGGCCTACGCGCTGGCCGGGACAACGGACATCGACCTGTTGAACGAGCCGCTGGGCACCGATCAGGACGGTCAGCCGGTTTACCTGCAGGACGTCTGGCCGACGCAGCAGGAGATCGACCAGGCGGTGCAGGACTTCGTCACGCCGGAGATGTTCCGGTCGCAGTACGCGAACGTGTTTGAAGGCGACGACAACTGGCAGGCGATCGGGATCAGCGGCGGCGACGTGTACGACTGGAAGGACGAGAGCACGTACATCCAGGAGCCGCCTTTCTTCGTTGACCTCGCGCCGCAGCCGCAGCCGATCTCGCCGATCGCCGATGCCCGCTGCCTGGTGATGGTCGGCGACAGCGTGACAACCGACCACATCAGCCCGGCCGGCTCGATCAACGCCGACTCATCGGCAGGCCAGTACCTGCAGTCCAAGGGCGTCAAGCCGAGCGACTTCAACAGCTATGGCTCGCGTCGCGGCAACGACCGGGTGATGACGCGGGGCACGTTCGCAAACGTGCGGCTGCGGAACCAGTTGGCGCCCGGCACCGAGGGCGGCTGGACGACGTACCTGCCGGACAATCAGCAGATGACGATCTTCGAGGCGGCCGAGAAGTACCACGCCCAGCAGACGCCGCTGGTCGTGCTGGCCGGCGAGGACTACGGCATGGGCAGCTCGCGCGACTGGGCGGCGAAGGGGACGCTGCTGCTGGGCGTGCGGGCGGTGATCGCGAAGAGCTACGAGCGGATCCACCGGACGAACCTGGTCTGCATGGGCGTGCTGCCGCTGCAGTTCAAGGCGGGCGAGGACCGCGAGTCGCTCGGGCTGACCGGGCGGGAGGTCTTCTCGATTCCGGGGCTCAGCGATGAGCTGGAGGCCGGCCAGACCCTTGAAGTGACCGCCAAGGATCCGGAGCGCGGGGATTCCAAGCAATTCGAGGTGCGCTGCCGGATCGACACGCCGGTCGAGGTGAACTACTACCGCAACGGCGGGGTGTTGCAGACGGTGTTGCGGGAGCTGGTGGGGTAGTTGGCTGGTTCAAACGCCCTCTCCAGCGGGCGAGGACGCCCGCCCCACCGTTGAGGGACGCCCGGACCATCCTGCGAGAGCGGCTTACACACCCCCATTGGCTACCCGTCAGAGCTTGAGTTGGCGGCGGCGTTCGGCCAGGACGACCAGCTCGGCGTCGGGAATCGGTTGCGGGGTGCCGAGTTGGCGGGCTTGGTAGACGACGCGGGCGACGGCCTCGAGGGCTTCCATCAGGTGATAGGCGGTCTCGAGATCGCGGCGGCTCCAGGCGACCGCTCCATGATGGCTGAGCAGCGTGGCGGAGTGGTCCTGGACGGCCGCAGCAACGGCGTCTGCGAGCGCCTGCGTGCCGGTGGTGGCGTAGGGGGTAATCGGCACTTCGCCCAGGAGCAGCTCGGCTTCGGGGAGGATGCCGCGGGGCAGCGGCTCCTCAAGGACGGCGAAAGTGGTGGCGAACGGCGGATGGGCGTGGACGACGGCCTGCACGCTTGGATCGGCCGCGTAGATGGCGTGGTGCATGCGGATTTCGGAACTCGGCGGGTGGGGGCCGGCGAGTTGGCGGCCGTCGGCGGCGAGGATACAGAGCGTCTCGGGGTTCAGGCGGCCTTTGCTTTGAAAGGTGGGGGTGCAGAGGATCCGGCCGCGTTCGAGGCGGGCGGAGAAGTTGCCTTCGCTGGCCGCGACGAGGCCGCGGGCGTAGGCCCGGCGGCCGATGTCGACCATCGCCTGGCGGAGTTCGGCCTCCATGTGGGGCATGATAGGCGGGCGGAGGTGGCAGCGGTAGTCGGGAAAGTCGTTTTGAACCGCTCCCGGAAATAAGGAGGAGGGTTTTGGGGCCTTGGCAACTTGTGAGGGAGTTCTTAATATCAGCCGACTTGAAGCGGAGCGGTCGGCTGGCTTGCGCGGTAAGCCCCCTGAGAGGCCGAAGTGGGTGGAATCAGGAACGCTGAGACGCCCGACTCGATGGCGTAGAAGACAATCGACTTGGAACCAGGTGTAGCGTTGAGCTCCCGCGCGGCCGCGGGGGTGATGGCGGTCTACACGGAGGAGCGGCTCGTGCCGGAACTGGAAGAGATCCAAAGCAAAGTGCGCAAGATCGTGAGCGAGCAGATGGGGGTATCGGAGGAGGAGATCACGCCGGAGACCTCATTCGTGAACGATCTGAACGCGGACTCGCTGGACACGGTTGAGCTGGTGATGGAGCTCGAGGACGAGTTTGAGCTCAGCATTCCCGACGAGGAAGCGGAGAAGATCCAGACGGTGGGTCAGGCGAGCGAGTACATCAAGAAGCATCTCGACAGCGCGAATGCTGGCAGTTAGCCGGGAAGGATCCGCGTTTCATGACTGACCGCCGTGTCGTCATCACGGGCATGGGCGCGATTTCGCCGCTCGGCGCCAACCTCGGCGCATCCTGGGAAGGGTTGATTGCGGGCGCGTCGGGGACGCGGCGGATCGGCTCGTTCGAACCGGGGGCGTTCGATTCGCAAATTGCGGGCGAGTGCATCGACTTCGACCCGCGGCAGTACATTGAGACCCGGCATCTCAAGCGGATGGATCGCTTCGCGCAGCTGGCCTTTGGCGCAGGCGAGATGGCGATGCAGGACGCGGGGCTGAACGGCAACTACGAGTCCGAGCGGGCCGGCACGATTCTGGGTACCGGGATCGGGGGCTTGTTCGAGATCGAGGAGCAGCACCGGCGTTTGATCGAGAAGGGTCCGAGCAAGGTGTCGGCCTTCACGATCCCGAAGCTGATGGCGAACGCGAGCGCCGGGCACCTGGCGATCAAGTACAAGTTCCAGGGGATCAGCACGACGGTCGTGACGGCCTGCGCGTCGGCCGGCAACGCGATGGGCGACGCCTACTACGCGATTGCCCGGGGGATGGCGGACCTGGTCATGACCGGCGGCGCGGAGGCGGCGGTCACGCCGCTGGGCCTGTCGGCGTTTGCGGCGATGAAGGCGCTCAGCACGCGGAACGATGACCCGGCGCGGGCTTCGCGCCCCTTCGACAAGGACCGGGACGGCTTCGTGCTCGGCGAGGGCGCCGGGATCCTGATGTTCGAGGAATACGAGCACGCGAAGCAGCGCGGTGCGCGGATCTATGCCGAGGTGATCGGCTACGGCGCGACGACCGATGCGGGCGACATGGTG
>CAZCKC010000209.1:0-4353 GCA_964499235.1 uncultured Planctomycetales bacterium
TGGCGTTAGGCGTGGCGTTCGACGTGGTGGGCGGCGTGGCGTTCGGCGTGGCGTTAGGCGTGGCGTTAGGCGTGGCGTTCGACGTGGTGGGCGGCGTGGCGTTCGGCGTGGCGTTCGGCGTGGGCGCCCTACGCGTTGTCTTTTACCCCTTCCAGATCATACCGGCGCTCCGGAGCGCGCTCTGGGGAGGGGGGCATCCGCTGGAATGGGATGAGCTGACCGTCTTGCCCCTGCCGGGCGCGCGGCGCGCGCTGGCCCGACGGCTGCAGCGGAATGAGACGGTGGGCTTGCGCTTCCTGGTTCAGGTGGCCCGCAACCCCTTTCAACGCTGGGCCGCCCAGGCCGCGCTGCACGCCCACGTGCACTCGCAGTCAGTGCCGCTCCGTTTTATTTACACCATGCTCGCCCGAGATGATCTGGCGGAGTACGTCTTTGCCCCGGTGATGGAGGGGGATTGGCAGCGGGTTCCCAGCCTCAGACGGCTCCTGTTAGGGGAACTCGATGGACGGTGGGTGGACTGTAGCAACGATTTGATGAACCGAGTGGCCGAACGGCTGGTCTGGGCGCTCACTTATTTGTTCCGCGACCGCCGCCAGACCCCCCTGACCCGCTTCGCCGGCATGCTCTACGAGCTGTTAGACGAGGAGGCGGTGGAGGCGGATGGCTTCGACCTGGCGGCCTACGCCGACGTCTACACCGGCCTGACCGACTATCCCGGCGGCGCGGAGATCGCCAACAAGTTCGAGACGATGGCCGCCTTCCTCGCCTGCGCCGATCTGTCCGAGCTGCGCGCCGTGGCTTCCAGAAACCAGGTTTTTGGTAAAAACCTGGTTTCTGACGAGGGTATCCGCCCCACCGTCCTGGCCGCGCTGGACGGCCTACGCCGCGTCGGGGAGGAGATCGCCACCTACCAGGACGCCACCAGCCGGGTCAACCAACTGGCCGCCCTGGCCCGCGCCACCGACGCCCTCGACGACCTGGACGAGATGGTCCAGGCGGCGGTGATGGCTCCGGAGCAATACATCCTGCGGCGCGTCATCCGCCAGTGGCGGCGGCTGGTCAGTGAGGTCGGCGGCGCGGTGGGGCGGATCGAGCAGGCCGGCCCCGTCGCCAACCCCTACGTCGCCGGCAACCCGGTCATCGGTGAGATCTTCGTCGGTCGAGAGGACATCCTGCGCCGCCTGGAGGAGCTATGGAGCGGGGCGGGGCAGAAACCCTCGGTCGTGCTCTACGGCCACCGGCGCATGGGCAAGTCCTCCATCCTGCACAACCTGGGGGCCGGGGCCCGTTTTGGGACCCGCACCCTCGTCGTGGACTTTAACATGCAGCGGGTGGGGCTGGTAAGCAGCACCGGCGAGCTGCTCTACAACCTGGCGCTGGCGTTGTACGACGCCCAAATCCTCCAGGAGACGGACACCGCCGGGCGGCTGGCCGAGCCAGGCGAGGACCGGTTCCTGGACCACAACCCCACCACCGCCTTCGACCGCTTCCTCAAGCGGCTCGACCGGGTCCGGGGGGAGCGCCGCTTCATCGTCACCGTGGACGAGTTCGAGCTGATCGAGCAATTGATCGCCAACGGCAAGCTGGAGCCGGGCTTGCTCGATTTCTGGCGCGGCCTGATCCAGACCTATCCCTGGTTCGTGATGGCCTTTGCCGGGCTGCACACCCTCCAGGAGATGACCCACGACTATTGGCATCCCCTCTACGGGAGCGTGCTCGGCATCCCGGTCAGCTTCCTCAACCGCGAGGCGGCCCGGCGGTTGATCACCCAGCCTAGCCTCGACTTTTCGCTGGACTATGATCAGGACGCCGTCGAGCGCATCATCGCCCTCACCAACGGCCAACCGTATCTGGTGCAACTGATCTGCCACGGTTTGGTGACTCGTTACAATCGCCGGGCATTCGAGGAAGGCATGGATGTCGGATTAACCTTTCCAGCAGCTTTTCCTATTTCGTTTGGACTTGAGAAGCGCTTGACTTTGGTGGACGTCGAGGCGGTCGTCGCTGCGCCCGAGTTCTACCGCGACGGCGACGCCTACTTTACCGGCGTCTGGCGGCAGGCCGAGACGAGCGCGCCATTGAGCCAGACCGTGGTGCTGGGCGTGTTGGCACAGGTGAAGACCGGATTACCGGTAGAGATAATCGCTCGGCGAACTGAACGCTCGCTCGTAGAGGTAGAGGGTGCTCTGAAGACACTGGCGCGCCACGATGTCGTCGAAGAAGAGGAAGATGGTCGCTGGCGCTTCACGGTCGAACTGATGCGCCGTTGGGTGTTACAAAGGGAGGAGGAGTAACGATGAACAAGCTGAAACTATGCGCTGTGGGATTGCTTGTAACGCTGTTAGGATTGCTGTTGATCACAGGCGTCAATGCACAGGGTGGCGTCACGCCGACGCCGGATCAAATCACCGTCGCGGGCACGCGCGCCGCCGTCGAGACGCGCACCGTGCTCCTGCAGGCCACCGATCCAATCACCGACCTGCAGATCATCCCGCTCGACCTGCATCGTGCCGACGGTGAGACGGTGTTGCCAGCAAGCGCGATTCAGGTAGAGCTTACTTCAGATGAGATCGCGAGCAATGCCCCCCTCACCGTCCCGCTGACCGTCGATCTGCAAGGCGTGCCCAGCGGCAAATTCAGCGGCAAGCTGCTGGTGCGCTATCACGGCGGCACCCTGAGCCTGCCGCTGAGCGTGACGGTCAAGGATCGCTGTCCGCTGCCGCTGCTGGTGCTGCTCGTCGGCGTGGGGCTGAGCGTGACCATTTCGGCCTATCGCGCCCAAGGCCGCCCGCGCGATCGGGTGCTGACGCGCATGGGACAACTCCAGGCCCAAATGCGCGGCGACGACAAGCTAGCCGAACCGTTTCAGACACGGATCGACGACCACCTTTGGGATGTGGAAATGGCGCTCAAAGCCGAGGATTGGAAGGAAGCGAAACAGGCCGTGAAGAAGGCCGAGGAGATATGGAAGCACTGGCGCAAGAGTCGCGACGACTGGCTGGCGCAGTTAGACTATCACATCGAGCTGGTTCAGCGGCTTCAGGATGAGCCCGACGTGCGCTACATCCAGATGCTACGCGGGGACCTGAAGGACGCGCTGCGCAAGGCACTCGATGGGGAGGAGCCACACAAGCTGCGCAAGCGCCTGGACGAGATAGTCCAGCAGATCAACCGCTACGTCCGGCTCCAGGGGCAACTGGACGAGCTCAACGAGTTGCGCAACCGTTTGCAAAACGATAAGGCCGAACGATGGCGGCTCAAAGCGCAAGCCTTTCAATGTCGCTTGAATGATTTGGACCCAGGCGACGATGAAGCCTATAAAGCGCTGCAAGGCGAATTAGAAAAGGACATCGCTAAACTGGCTCAGGAGGTTTCAAGGCAGCAGGACGTGACCAAGGCTGAGCTGGAATCGACGGCGCGGGGTCTGAGCTCTGGGAGATTCAAGCTGCTTGCGCGGCCGCCCTCGACCCGCAAGATCACCGCTGAGGCCGTGACCGACGCGGGTCTTCGCCTGCGGCTGTTCACCTTGACCAGCTACGCCATCGCCGTGGTTATGTTGGCTGGCGCGGGCTTCGGCGAGCTCTACGTCGCCAACGCATCCTTCGGCGCCAATGTCTGGGGCGACTACTTCGCGCTGCTGGCCTGGGGCTTCAGCGCCGAGGCCACCCGCGCCGCCGTCACCGAGATGGTGCGCGGCTGGGGCCTGCCGGGACTGGAATGAGGGGACAGTCACGGGCGACTGATTCGCCCAAAGAATCGCCCCTACAGAAGCTCATTCCAGCACCGCCTGTTGACGGCGGTGCAACGATACAGCAACCTAACTCATTGGAGTAACTATGCTATCACCCGATACCTTCTTCGCCGACCTCGCCGTCAACCTAGCCGCCGAGCTTGTCTTGCGCGGCGCCGCCCACCTGCGCGACAACGAGGCCCGCGCCATGCGCCGCGCCTGGGAGGATGCCTTCCGCGCGATGCTGGACGACGTCGCCGTGGACCTGGAAGAGGATCAGGCCCATCTGCTCGATGACCTCTTCCGCGACTTCGTGCGTGCCGAGGGCGTCGCCGACGCGCTGCTTGACCTGGCACTGGCGGACCGCGAGCCGGACCTGGCCCTCCTGCGCGAGCGCTTCAACGCGCTGGACTACGACGCGGCGACGCTGCAGGTCGACTTCGACGCCGCCCTGACCGCCCTCACCCGTGGCCTGACCGACGCGCTGATCGAGACGGCGATGGAGCCCGACAGCCCACTCCACAACCGCGTTAGCCTGGTGCGCGTGGCCACGATCCACAGCATGCTGCGCGATCAGCGCGGCCGGCTTTCGACCATCGCCGCCACGGTGAAGCGCCTGGAGG
>CAZCKC010000210.1:0-4350 GCA_964499235.1 uncultured Planctomycetales bacterium
TCGAGCGTCAGGGCGTCAGCGGCGGCGAACGGGCCGACAGCGGTGCGGCGTAAACTCGTCAGGCAGCCGCCGGTGCCAAGGGCCTGGCCCCAGTCGCGGATGAGCGCCCGGACGTAGGTGCCGCGGCCGCAGGCGACAGCAAATTCGAGCGTTGGCCAGTCGTAGCGCGCAACCTTCAGCCAATAGATCTGCACCGATCGCGGGGCGAGGCGCTCGGCCATCTTCGCGGGGTCCTGCTTATACGCGGGGCGGCCGCCGACCTTCAACGCGCTGACGGCCGGGGGCACCTGCGCGATCGCCCCCACGAAGTCCTGCGCGGCTGTCACGATGTCTTCGCGCGTTGGGATCTCAGCAACGGCTACGGGTTCGAGCGGGCGGTCGCTGTCATAGCTGCTGCTGGTGACGTCGAGGCGGGCGGAGGCCGTGTAGACCTTCGGCAGGTCCATCAACGTCTCGGTCAGCTTCGTGCCCTTGCCGACGCCGATCAGGAGGACACCGTCGGCGGCTGGGTCGAGCGTGCCGGCGTGGCCGCTCTTGCGCAGCCCGGTCACCTTGCGGACGCGGTAGAGGAACTTCGCGCTCGTGATGCCGAGGGGCTTGAAGGTGTTGAGCAGGCCGTCCACTTGGTTCCGGATGAGATTCGATGGGGTCTCACCGGCGAGACGCCGGTGCTACAGTTTGGAGTACGTTGGGTTACTTGGGAAACGGTCGCCGCCGCCCCGGTTCCCATGAGTTATACTCCGATCGGCGACGCGGTGTCAGCACGAGGGATGCACAGTGCGACGAATGATGCGAGTGGCGATGCTGTTGAGCTTTGTTCCGATCGTGATTCCGGCCGGGCTGGTGAGCGGCTGCACGCAGACCAGCGTGTCCGACGCGGATCCGTCGCGGCGGCAGTTTCCGCTGGACACGCTTCCGACCGCGACCATCACGATTGACGGCGCGACGATCCCGGTCTACCTGGCCACGACGCCACCCACACGCGAGGAGGGCCTGATGCACCTCGGTGACCAGGATCTCGGCGGCGACGAGGGCATGCTGTTCGTCTTCGAGAGCGAGCGGGTGCTGAGCTTCTGGATGCGGAACACGTTCATCCCGCTGGACATCGCGTATGCCCGGGCGGACGGCGAGATCGTGACGATCCATGAAATGCCGCCCCAGACGCTCCGATCTTTCCTCTCGACCGAGCCCGCCCTGTTCGCCCTCGAGATGAAGGCCGGGGCCTTCGAGCGGCTCGGGATCGACGTCGGTGACACGATCACGCTGGCGGACGACGTAATGCGGGCGGCGGCGGCGGACGATGAATAGGGAAGTGAGCCGCCGCGGGTCGGGCCGAAGCCGGCCGGGCGGGGCTTATCAGACCTTCGCCCGAGTGAGCCGCGATGTCCGCCACGCCCGTGCTGCTCCTGGATGACGCGCCGCGCCTCTGCGAGCGGGTCGCCGCCGTCCTCGAGAAACGCGGCGTCGCCTTCGAGCACGCTCCGCTGGACGGATTCGGCGATGCCAGCGTGAAGCAGGCCCGCGGCGTCGCGCTCCTCGTCCTGGATCCGCACGAGACGCTGCCGCACGCCGACCGGGTACTCACCGCGCTCGAGCAGTTGACCGCGGCCGGCGTGCCCGCCGTCATCTGGGGCATGCCGCCCGAGGCCGGCGCCCCGCGCGGGGACTTTCTGGACGTCGTGGCGGCGGACGCGAGCCTCGAGGAAGTCGTGGCCCGGCTGGCGGTTCTCGGACGTTACGCCCCGCTGGTTCGCCAGCTCGAGGGCGAGCTCGAGACGCTCCAGCGGATCACCAACCAGATGCAGCACTACTTCCAGGAGATCGACCAGGAGCTGCGGCTCGCGGGCCGACTCCAGCAGGATTTCCTCCCGGCCCGGCTGCCGCACGTGCCGCCCCTGACGTTCTCGACGCTTTATCGGCCGGCGACGTGGGTCAGCGGCGACATGTACGACGCGTTCCGGATCGACGAGCAATGGGTGGGCATGTTCCTGACGGACGCGATGGGGCACGGGATTGCAGCCGGCCTGCTGACGATGTTTCTCCGCCAGGCGCTGGTGGCGAAGCGGATCGCGGGGCGGAAGTACCAGATCGTGAGCCCGCCGGAAGCGATCCAGAACCTCAACGACTGCCTCGTCCGGCAGCAGCTGCCGAACTGCCAGTTCGTGACGGCCGCCTACGGGATCATCAACACCGAGACGCTGGAGCTGCGGGTGGCGCGGGGGGGGCACCCGCACCCGCTCCGCATTACCGCGCGGGGGGAGATTCGCGAGCTGCCGGCGCCGGGCGGGCTGCTGGGCGTGCCCGGACTGCCGGCCGACTTCGGCGAGAGCCGGGTGCGGCTGGACCCGGGGGACAAGGTGGTGTTCTACTCCGACGGGATCCAGGACCACTTCATCGACCCGGAGCGCTCGACCCCGACGCAGACGGTCTTCACGGCCGAGCTGCAGGAGTGGGCGCGGCTGGAGGGGCGGCAGATGGTGGCCGCGATGAGCAAGTTCCTCGACAACGCCGAGGGGTCGCTGCACCCGGCCGACGACGTGACGGTGCTGGTGGCGGAGATCACGGGGTAGCGCCGCTTCACATCGTGCATCTGGCCTGATCCAGAATCCTAAGCACTATCTTCTTCTGGTTTCACGGCGGCGATCCGCCTGCTCAATCGGGCAGGTCCGGCGTCTCGCCCCACGGCGACGAGGTGAAGTACGGCGGGCGCGACGCCCGCCCCACCCTTGGAGCGCTCGCCCCACGCTTAAGGCGCCCACGCTACCCTTGGAGCGCCCGCCCCTGTCCCCTCCCCGCAGCGGCCGCTACACTCGTGGTCTTATGTTTGACGCACTCTCCGATCGACTGGGTGGCGTGTTCCGCAACATGCGGGGGCGCGGACGGATCACCGAGGACAACGTCCGCGAGGCGATGCGCGACGTGCGGACGGCGCTGCTGGAGGCTGATGTCAGCCTGCCGGTGGCCCGACAGTTCTGCGACGACTGCCTGGAGAAGGCCCTCGGGCAGGAGGTCGTCAAGACGCTCAAGCCCGAGCAGGTGATGGTCAAGGTGGTTCACGACGAGCTCGTGAACCTGATGGGCCCGATCGAAACCCGGATTCCGTTCGTCTCGCAGCCGCCGACGATCATCCTGATGGCGGGCTTGCAGGGCTCGGGCAAGACGACGACCTGCGGCAAGCTCGCCCGCTATTGCCTGAAGAAGGGCAAGAAGCCGCTGCTGGTGGCGGCCGACCTGAAGCGCCCGGCCGCCATCGACCAGCTCGAGATCGTCGGCGGGCAGGCCGGCGTGCCGGTGCACACCGAGCGCGACCACCAGAACCCGGTCGTCGTCTGCCGTAACGCGATCCGCGAGAGCCGCAAGCTCGACCGCGACGTGGTGATCCTCGACACGGCCGGCCGGCTGGCGATCGACGACGAGCTGATGAAGGAGATCGCGCAGGTCGCGAACGCGACCAAGCCGCACCAGATTTACCTGGTGATTGACGCGATGACCGGCCAGGACGCGGTCAACACCGCCAAGGCGTTTGACGAGCGGCTGGAGTTGGACGGAGCGATCCTGACGAAGTTCGACTCTGACACGCGCGGCGGGGCGGCGCTGTCGGTGAAGGCGGTCACGGGCAAGCCGATCAAGTTCATCGGCGTGGGCGAGAAGCTCGACGCGCTGGAGGAGTTTCATCCCGAGCGGATGGCCGGCCGGATCCTGGGCATGGGCGACGTGGTCTCGCTGGTCGAGAAGGCGCAGGAGACGATCGACCAGGAAGAGGCCCAGAAGACCCAGGAGCGGATGGCAAAGGGGACGTTCGGGCTGGATGACTTTCTCAGCACGATGGAGAGCTTCAAGAAGATGGGCTCGATGAAGTCGCTGCTGAAGATGATCCCCGGGATGGGTCAGGCGCTGAAGGACGTCGACCTGCCGGAGGAGGAGCTCAACCGTTTCCGGGGCATCATCCACGCGATGACGCCGAAGGAGCGCCGGGATCCGGACGTGATCGAGGCGTCGCGGCGCCGGCGGATTGCGCGCGGCGCCGGCGTCGAGCAGCAGGACGTCAGCGGGCTGGTGAAGCAGTTCGTCCGCATGCGGCCGATGATGAAGCAGATGGCCGGCATGGGCATGGGGCAGCGGCTGAAGGCGACGCAGGCGATGGCGCAGATGGGGATGGGTGGCGGCGGGATGCCGAAGCCGAAGAAGGGCTCCACCAAGTACAACCCGCGGCGGGACGAGAAGAAAAAGCGCCGGCGCCGGCGGCGTTAACGGCACACCTTTTCGCGTGGCGCATCGTGGGGGCGTCGGGCGGATGACTTCGGGATTGAGAACGCGAAGGTGCTGCCCTGGGCGGGGGCGGACTTGACC
>CAZCKC010000211.1:0-4349 GCA_964499235.1 uncultured Planctomycetales bacterium
TCGCCTTCTGCCTCACCGGCCCCGACAACCTGCTCGCCCCGACGCACCTCTGCCGTGCCGGCGACGCCGACTTCGACCGCGACATCGACCTCGCCGACATCCGCACATTCCAGACCTGCTTCACCGCGCCGTAAAAAACGCGAATCAGCCGAAAATCACCATCACCGCACCGCCAGCCGATCCAGGGCACCGACCACGCCAAAGCCCCCGCAAGCGGCCCTTGACGCCTCGACCCTGAATACCTAACATATACCAAACAATTTGGCCCAGAATACGACCACGCATCAGGGGTGAGGCGAGTCGGGGGATGACGCGCGCAGCAACAATCCGGGCGTTGGCGGCCCAACTGGACCGTTTGAGCACCGCGAGCTTCGGCCCCGCCGAGCCCGCGCCGCCGCTCACCACCGGCTGGTCGGCCATCGACGCCGCCCTCGCCGGCGGACTCCGCCGCGACGCCCTCCATGAGTGGTTCGGCCCGACCCCACCGGCAACCGACACCTCGTCGCCCGCCGCCACCGAAAAGAGCCGACCCAAGACCGCTCCCGCCGCCCGCGCCCAGCGCACCCGCTGGCGCCCTCCCACCTGCGTCCTCGTCCACCTCGCCCACCGCGCCCTCGACACCGACTCGCAGCCCGGCTGGGTGGTCTGGGTCGGCCGCCGCTGCTTCCCCTATCCCCACGTGCTCGTCCGCGGCCTGATCGCCGAAAACCTCACCACCGACGCACCGGCTGCTCCGAACGCACCCGCCGCCCCCGACAGCCGCCTGCTCGAGCGCTCCCTCTTCGTCGCCGTCCGCACCGCCGACCACCGCCTCTTAACCGCCGACCTCGCCCTGCGCTCCCCCGCCATCAGCACCGTGATCGCCGACGGCAGCGGCTTCTCCATGCCCGCCACCCGCCGCCTCCAACTCCTCGCCCAACGCCACCAGACACCCGCGCTGCTCGTGCGGCCGCCCCAGGAACAAGCCGAGCTCTCCGCCGCCCACAGCCGCTGGCTGCTCCGCTGGGAACCCGCCGTCGACCCGCCGCCCCGGGCGCAACCCCGTTGGCAAGTCGAGCTGTTGCGGTGCAAAGGCGTGCCGCTCGAACGTTTACAGGGCCCCTGGTTGTTGGAGTGGAACGGTGATACGGGCGCTCTCAATCTACCTGCCACGCTGGGCCATCCAGCGCGCTCAACGCAAGCCCCGCCCGGACCGCCCGCCCACCGCGCGCGACCGGCCTGACACGTCGGCCACGCTGCTGGTCACGACCGAGCGTGGCCGCCAGATCGTCGCCGCCTGCTGCCAGCAAGCCGAACGCCGCGGCGTGCGCCCGGGCATGAGCCTCGCCCACGCGCGCTCGCTGGTCACCAAGCTCGCCCTGCAACAGCTCCCCTTCGCACCCGAAGAAGACGCCAAGCAGCTCCACGCCCTCGCCCGCTGGGCCCTGCGCTTCGCCCCCACCGTCGCCCCCGACCCGCCCGACGGGCTGCTCCTCGACATCCACGGCTGCGAGCACCTCTACGGCGGCGACGCCGGCCTGGTCGCCAAGCTCGCCACCGCCTGCGAGCAGCTCCGCCTCACTGCCCGGATCGCCACCGCCCCGACGTTCGCCGGCGCCCACGCCCTCGCCCGCTACAGCCCGCGAACCCCCGTCCTGGTCTCCGCCGACGAGCTCGCCACCGCCCTCGCCCCCCTGCCCGTCAACGCCCTCCGCATCGAACCCGCCACCAGCGTCGCCCTCGCCGAGGTCGGCCTCACCCACATCGGCGCCCTCTTGCCGCTGCCCCGCGGCGAGCTTGCCACCCGTTTCAGCCCCGAGCTCCCCGCCGCTCTCGACCAGGCCCTCGGCCACGCCGCCGAAACGATCGAGCCTGTCACGCTGAGCCACCCACCAGCCCGCACCCACGCGTTCGACGCCCCGGTCACCCTGCTCGCCGCGATCACCACCGTCACGCATGATCTGCTCGCCGCCCTCGCCGCCGAGCTCCGCCACCGCCGCCACGGCGTCCAGGTCCTCCAGGCCGAGTTCAAGCCCATCCGCGGTGCCCCCGCCACGATCACGCTCAACCTCACCTACCCCAGCCACCACGTCGACCACCTGTGGTCGCTGCTCGCCCCGAAGGTCGAGCGCGTCAACCTCGGCTTCGGCATCGAAGAGATCCGCCTGCAAGCTCAACAGACCAGCCCCCTCGCCGACACCCAGCCCACCTTCTGGCAGGATGACACCGCCGCCGACCAGGCCGCGGCTTTCGGCGAGCTCGTCGATCAGCTCGTCACCCAGCTCGGCCCCCGCGCCGTCATGCAGGTCGCCACCGTCCCGACCCACGTCCCCGAGCGCGCCTTCCGCCGGGTCAAGCCAGAGGCTCGCCCGGCGCACCGCTTCGTCCTGCCGGCCGCCGTCGAGCGTCCGTCGCGCCTGCTGAACCCGCCCGAGCCGCTCCGCGTGCTGGCCCTGCTTCCCGACGGCCCGCCCGCCTGGCTGCAATGGCACCAGGCCGCCTACGAAATCATCGCCAGCGTCGGCCCCGAGCGCATCACCCCACCCTGGTGGGAGCCGCAGCCGCTCGCCACCCGCGACTACTTCCGCGTCCAGACCGCCGTCGGCCGCTGGCTGTGGATCTTTCGCGAGCCCGACACCGGCCAGTGGTTCGTCCACGGCGAGTGGGCCTGAGGATTCCGCCAATGCCCGAACGTCCCGATCTCAAGGAGCACGCCCACCCGCTGACCCGCCGCGCCGCCGGTCAGCCCGCGCCGCCACATCGCCCGCGCGCCGACGGCACGCCACCCTACGCCGAGCTCGCCGTCACCAGCAACTTCACCTTCCTCACCGGCGCCAGCCACCCCGACGAGTACGTCCAGCAAGCCGCCCACCTCGGCTACCACGCCATCGCCCTCAGCGATCACAACACCCTCGCCGGCATCGTCCGCGCCCACGTCGCCGCCAAGGCGGCCGACATCCCGCTGCTCGTCGGCTGCCGCCTCGTGCTGATCGACCCCGCCGACTTGGCCGTCCTCGTCTACCCCACCAGCCGCGCCGCCTACGCCAACCTCTGCGAGCTGCTCACCGTCGGCAAGCGCCGTGCACCGAAGGGCGCCTGCTACCTCACGCTCGACGACCTCGTCGCCCACTGCGCGGGCCTGCTCGCGGTCATCCTGCCGCCACCGACGCTCGACACGTTGATCCCCGCCATGCTTGAACCGCTGCAGGCCGCCTTCGACGCCGACCGCCTCTCGCTCGCGCTGACGCGGCGCTACGACGCGGCCGACGCCCGTCGCGGCGATCGCGTCCAAGCCCTCGCCGACCGCCACCGGATCCCGCTCGTCGCCGTCAATGACGCCTACTACCACGCGCCCCCGCGCCGCGTGCTGCAGGACGTCGTCACCTGCATCCGCCACGGCTGCACGCTCGCCGACGCCGGCCGCCGCCTGTTCGCCAACGCTGAGCGCTACCTCAAGCCCCCGGCCGAGATGGCCCGCCTCTTCGCCGACTGCCCCGCCACCCTGGCCCGCACGATCGAAATCGCCGACCGCGCCCGCCAGTGCTCCCTCGATGAGCTCCGCTACGAGTACCCCGATGAAACCTGCCCCCCCGGCGTCAGCCCGATGGACCATCTCAAGACGCTCACCTGGCAGGGCGCCCGCGAACGCTACCCCGCCGGCATCCCGCAAAAAGTCGCCCGGCGACTCGCGCACGAGTTCACCCTGATCGCCGAACTCAACTACGCCCCCTACTTCCTCACCGTCCACGACCTCGTCGCCTTCGCCCGCTCACGCGACATCCTCTGCCAAGGCCGCGGCGCCGCCGCCAACTCCGCCGTCTGCTACTGCCTCGGCGTCACCGCCGTCGACCCCGACCGCATCGACCTGCTCTTCGAACGCTTCGTCAGCCGCGAGCGCGACGAGCCCCCCGACATCGACATCGACTTCGAGCACGAACGCCGCGAAGAGGTCATCCAGTACATCTACGCCAAGTACGGCCGCCACCGCGCCGGGCTCACCGCCGAGGTCATCACCTACCGCCGCCGCAGCGCCATCCGCGACGTCGGCCAGGTCCTCGGCTTCTCACTCGACGCCGTCGACCGCATCGCCAAGCGCGTCGACCGCTGGCAACACCGCGCCCTCGTCCCCACCAGCGGCGGCGACGTCCAGACGCAGCTCGCCAACCTCGGCTTCGATCCGCAGGACCACACCGTCCAGCTCCTCATCGACCTCGTCGCCGCCCTCGTCGGCTTCCCCCGCCACCTCTCCCAGCACGTCGGCGGCTTCGTCATGACCCGCGGCCCGCTCAGCAGCCTCGTCCCGATCGAAAACGCCGCCATGCCCGACCGCACCGTCATCGAGTGGGACAAGGACGACATCGAAGCCCTCG
>CAZCKC010000212.1:0-4322 GCA_964499235.1 uncultured Planctomycetales bacterium
ATACCCGACCAGGCGTGTGCCGGTGCGCTGCGGTGCCCCCCGCGCCCGAGCAGTGCCCGGTGGCACCGCCGGGTGCCACGGCGCTCGAGCAGTGCGGCCCATAGAACCGCCACCTACTCGTACCGATACTTCAACCGGTTCGACTCCCCGATCTCCGTGTACGTCACCTCGAGCCCCGGCGGCAGTGAGACCTCGTTGTCCTCGCCGACGATCTCGACCTTCTTCACCGTCGCCCCGTCGCCCACGACCACCGTGTTGCCCTCACCCATGATCGAGAGCTTCGGCACGTCCGAGCCCGCCAGCAGCGTCACGCGGATGTCCTCGCCCGCAATCCCGAGGTCGCCCTGGACCGTCCGCTCGTGCATGCTCTCCGAGCCCGTGATCGAGGTGTGCTGACACCCGCCCAGCACGACCACCACCGCCAAACCGCCGACCAGCCAACCAAAACGCTTCGCCATCAAAGCCACTCCTCTCGCAGCCGGCCCGCTGATCAGCGGACCACCGTCCGCTGCGTCAACGGCCCGAAGTTACCCAGCCACATGTCCGCCACCGCGCGCTCGCCCAGCGCCGTCTCCGCCGCCGGCGTCAGTCGCGCCCCGCGCAGCCACACCCGCAGCTTGTACACCCCGCGCTCGCTCGCCCCGATCGCGTTCAACGGCACCGGGTACGTGAACGTCGCGCTCTCCCGCGGGCTCAGCGTCAGCGACGCCTCCTCACCGTCGAGAAAGTCCCAGTTGCCGAGCGACACGTTGGGCGTGCGCCCGTCAATACCCCCCGTCCCTACGACCCGCGTCGCGCGGATCGCGTGCTGGTACCAGCTCGGCGGCAGGATCTCCGCCGGCACGTCCCCGCGGTTGCGGTACGTGAACGCGATCTCAACCGTGTCATCCTGCCGGCCCGCCGCCCGCGTGATCACCACAAGCAGGTCAACCCGCGCCGCGCGGTACTCGCGCACTTTCAGCAACACGTCCCGCACCGCGAGCCGGTCCTCGCGCCCGCGGCCTTCCCACCACGCCTGCACGAAGCCGTCCTTGATCGCGAATACGCCGTAGATATCCCACCGCACCAGCCTCAGCCCGTCCTCGGTCTCGCGGAGAAACAGCAGCCGCGGTTGCGTCGAGCGGTAGCGGATCGGGCTGTCGCCTTCAACCGTGATCAGCAGCGGCTGGTCCTCGAGCGCCGGATCACCCAGGTAAACCGCGCTCGCTCGAGCGACGATCCGCACCGTCGCGGGACGCGCGACCGCCGCGTCGCCTTCACGGTTCAATTCCGTCACGCGCTCGACCGTCGCCTGCACGATCATGTCCGCCGATTGGCTCAGCCCCTGCAGGACCCGCCATTCCAGCGGCTCCTCGGCCAAGCCGGCCGGCACGACCGCGACAAGCAGCCCAAGCGCTCCGAGCCAGCCGCAATGCCGCCCAGTCAATGCGCGCATCATGATCTCCTCCCGACCGTGAGGTGCGGTTCCGATTATCAACACCTGAGCCTAACACGCCCCCGCTCCCGCGGCCACTACGCGGCGGCGAATCGGAAACCCGCGCGGGCAGGGCCCCCATCACGCCGCACTATTATCACCACGGCAGGGGGCCTAGTCCGTTGCCAACGTGGAAAGCTTTTGTGGAAAGCTTCTGTGGAAAGCCTCTTGGGAGCAGGATGACCACGTCCGACAACCCGGCACAGGTTACGACGCTGCAAGTCGCGGGCATGGACTGCCCCGATGAGATCGCTGCCCTGCGGGCCGCCTTCCGCGACGCCGACGGGGTCGAGCACCTCGACTTCAACCTCCTCCGCGGCACCGTCGCCATCACCCACGACCCGCAGCGCGCACCACTCGACCGGCTCAAGGCCTACGTCGCCCGCGCCGGCCTCAACGCAAAAATCGCCGACCAAGCCGGCGCCACCCAGGCCATCGCGACACCCGCCAGCCGCGGCCCGCTGCGCGCCACCATGCTCAGCGGTGGGGCGGCCATCCTCGGCCTCCTCATCGCCCAACTGCCTGCTCCCGCGCTGCACCACACGACCTTGCCGGCCGCCGGGCTCTACTTGCTCGCGATCGCGGCCGCGTGGCGCTACGTCCTGCCGAAAGCCTGGGCGGCCCTTCGTCGGCGTCAGCTCGACATGAACGTCCTGATGACGATCGCCGTCCTCGGCGCGATCGGCCTCGGCGAGTGGTTCGAAGCCACCACCGTCGCGTTCCTCTTCCTGCTTTCGCACCTGCTCGAGACCTGGAGCGTCACCCGCGCCCGCCGCGCCATCCAGGACCTGATGGAGCAGAGTCCACAACAGGCCCGCGTGCTGTCTCCCGACGGCAGCGAGCAGCTCGTCGACGTCACGGCCGTCACCGTCGGCACCCGCCTCCGCGTTCGCCCCGGCGAAAAGCTTCCGCTCGACGGCGTCGTCCAAGCCGGCGAGTCGACCGTCAACCAGGCCCCGATCACCGGCGAGTCCGTCCCGCTGGCCAAGCAGCCCGGCGACGAGGTCTTCGCGGGCACCATCAACCACGACGGCGCCCTCGAAATCGAGGTCACAAAGAGCACCGCCGACACGGTCCTCGCCTCCATCATCCGTCTCGTCGAGCAGGCTCAGAGCCGCCGCGCCCGCGTCGAGCGCTTCGTCGACCAGTTCGCCCGCATCTACACGCCAGTCGTCGTCGGCTTGGCCGTCTTGATCGCTGTCGCGCCGCCGCTGCTGGCCGGCGCGAGCTGGGCCGCCTGGTTCTACCGCGCCCTCGTCCTGCTCGTGATCGCCTGCCCCTGCGCCCTCGTGATCTCCACGCCCGTCGCGGTCGTCAGCGCCCTCGCCGCCGCCGCCCGCCACGGTGTGCTCGTCAAGGGCGGCGAGTTCCTCGAAGCCGTCGGCCGCGTCAGAGCCATCGCCCTCGACAAGACCGGCACGCTCACCGGCGGCCGTCCCGTCGTCCAGGAAGTCATCCCCCTTAACGGCGCCGCGTCCGACCAGCTCATCGCCACCGCCGCCGCCATCGAACGCCACAGCGAGCACCCCATCGGCCAGGCCATCGTCGCTTACGCCGAAGCGCACGCGCCGCCGCCCGGCGTTGCCGCCACCGCTTCAAACTACCAGGCCGTCCGCGGCAAGGGCGCGACCGCCACCTACCGCGACCAGCGCTATCTCCTCGGCAACCACCGCCTGCTCGCCGAGCACGGCCTCGACGCCCCCGAGCTGGCGACCGTCGTGGAACAGCACACCGACTGCCAGCACACCGTCGTCGCCCTCGCTAGCGAGACCCAGCCGCTCGGCGTGTTCCTCCTCGCCGACCAGGTCCGCCCCGAGGCCGCCACCGCCGTCCGGGCGCTTCGCGCCGCGGGTGTCGCGCACCTCGTCATGCTCACCGGTGACAATGCCGGCACCGCGCAGGCGATCGCGGCCGCGTGCGGCGACCTCGCCTACCGCGCCGAGCTCCTGCCCGCGGACAAGGTCACCGCCGTCGAGGAGCTCCGCCAGCAGACCGGCGCCGTGGCCATGGTCGGCGACGGCGTCAACGACGCGCCCGCGCTCGCGGCTGCCAACATCGGCGTCGCCATGGGCGCGGCCGGCACCGACGCCGCCCTCGAGACCGCCGACGTGATCCTCATGGGCGACGACCTGCGGACGCTCCCCTGGCTCGTGCGTCACAGCCAGCGGACCCGCCGGATCATCGCCGAGAACATCGGCCTCGCGCTGGCGATCAAGGCCATCTTCCTCGTGCTGGCTGTCCCGGGCTTTGCGAACCTCTGGATGGCGATCGCCGCCGACATGGGCGGCTCGCTCGCCGTCATCCTCAACGCGTTGCGGCTCCTGAAAAGCGGGAGTCGTGCATCAACCGAAGAATGACCACTCACCCGCGCAGCGAAAGGACTCACTCATGAGCGAACTCAAGAACAAGGTCGCCATCGTCACCGGCGCCAGCAGCGGCATCGGCGCCGCCACCGCCAAGGCCCTCGCGGCCGCAGAGGCGAAGGTCATGCTCGCGGCGCGCCGCGAACCGCGCCTCCAAAAACTCCAATCCGAGATCGAGGCCGCCGGCGGCACCGCCCAGTACGCCCTCACCGATGTCACCAAGCGCGGCGAAGTCGACAACCTCGTCGCCCAGACCGAGGACGCCTTCGGCCCCGTCGACATTCTCTTCAACAACGCCGGCGTCATGCTCCTTTCGACGCTCGACAAGACCAAGGTCGACGAGTGGGAGCAGATGGTCGACATCAACATCAAGGGCGTGATGTACGGCATCGCCGCCGTCTTCCCGAAGATGATGCAGCGCGGCAGCGGCCACATCATCAATAACGCCTCGATCGCCGGGCACAAGGTCTTCGGCGGGGCGGCCG
>CAZCKC010000213.1:0-4318 GCA_964499235.1 uncultured Planctomycetales bacterium
GGGAGAGGGGTGGGGGTGGTGGGGGGCGGTTGGGTGACGTCGGTGGCGTGCATGGGGGCATATTAGCGTTGCTCTCGCAACCGGCCAGGGTGCGGCTTGTAGATCGTTTATGGGGCGGTCAGGTCGGCCCCATCGCGCTGCGGTGCTGTTGGGGGCCTTTCGCGTGATGCGGATGAATGTCGAACGAGTCGATCGTGGGCCCGCGGGGGCTTCTGCGGTTGCGTGGAATTGGGCGCGGGTTTGCCCCTCGCCCACGGCCAAGATGGCCGTGGCGCATTCACCGTTGCCACGGGGTGGGCGGTTTTTTGTGGTTGGGCGCGGGCAAAGTAGACGTGGTCCGGGGACGGGGATTCAATGCGAGCGGTATGTCAGTCTTCCAGTTGAAACCTGGGGCACCCAAGGGGGGACCAGGGGAACGGGTGAGTAGATGCGCGGCGCCGGCTACGCGGCGCGGGCGGGGGGTGACGTTGCGGGGTCGGTGCGCTGGGCGCGGCGGCGCTTGGCGAGGGCGGCGGGCTTGGGTTGGCGGACCTGCCAGGCGAGGCCGAAACGCTCGAGCAGGCGGATGAGGGCGAAGCTGAGGTCGAGTTCCCACCAGCGCAGGCCGTGGCGGGCGGAGTTGGGGAAGGCGTGGTGGTTGTTGTGCCAGCCTTCGCCGAAGGCGAGGAAGCCGCAGATGAAGTTGTTGCGGCTCTCGTCGCGGCTGGCGAAGGGCTGCTGGCCCCAGAGGTGGCAGACGGAGTTGATGGCCCACGTGGCGTGGTGCACGACGCAGATGCGGACAAGGCCGCCCCAGAGCAGGCCGAGGGCGGCACCTTCCCAGGTTTGCGTGACCAGGCCCGCGAAAACGCCGGGGATGAAGATTCCGAGGGCCACCCAGAGGGGGAAGAGGCGGCTGATGAGGCGGAGGCCGGGGTCGGCGTCGATATCGCGGGCGTAGCGGCTGAGGTCGGTGGCCTTGGGGGCGAAGAGCCAGCCGAGGTGGGCGTGCCAGAAGCCTTTGAGGATGCCGGCGACGCCGCCGCCGTACTTGTGGGGTGAGTGCGGGTCGTGCTCGTCGTCGCTGTGCTGGTGGTGGCGGCGGTGAGTGGCGACCCAGTGGGACAGCGGTCCTTCGACGGCCATCGAGCCGAGGATGGCGAGCGTGTATTTGATCGGGCGAACGGTCTCGAAGGCCCGGTGGGTGAAGAGGCGGTGGTAGCCAACGGTGACGCCGAAGCCGGAGAGCGTGTACATACCGACCAGGGCGGTGAGCGACACCCAGGTGACGCCCGAGCCCCAGAGAAGCAGGACGGCGGTCAGCAGACCGGCGAGGGGCAGGATCACGACGGCGGCGGTGACGACTTGCTCGGTTGTTGAGGCCGGTCGCGGCGACCGGATCGTGGGGTTTGACTCGATGGGAGTTCCTCGTCAGCACGTTCAGCGCGGGGCATCCTTGGGACGGCTCGCGCGCGGCACGCCGGGTAAAAAAAATGGCCGCCCGCCGGGGTAGAGGCGGGCGGCCTGGAGATTGTAGGAGCATGACCGAAGTCTGCTCGTCCGTCAACTGGCCGGCTCAGGGCCGGGAGGCGTTACCGGGGCCCGATGACGCACTCGACGAACGGGTCGATGTCGAAGAAGTCGACCACGCCGTCGCCGTTGATGTCGCAGACGTCGGGGCAGGGCTCCTCGTTGATGCTGAGCGAGACCTCGAACTCGGTCCGGTGCCGGAGGGCCGGGTTGCAGTTGAGGACCGCCTGGTCGGTGACCACCAGCCGCAGCGTGTAGCAGCACGGCGGGAGGTTGCTGGTATCCCAGATGCCGAGCACGTCGTCGATCACGTTGGTGTTGCCGGTCGCGATCGTCTGCCAGGTGTTGAACGGGCCACCGGTGAACTGGAGCGTCCAGCCGGCGATGTGCTCGTCGAAGGCGGTGCCGACGACCTTGATCTCGCCCTCGGCCGAATCGCAGTTCGTCGGATCGGTGATCTCCGCAATGGGCGCGGTGTTGTCGACGGTGAGCTCGAGCCGCAGCGTTTCCTCGAAGCCGCAGACGGTGGAAGCGACGATCTGGATCTCGTAGTCGCCGTCGGGGATGCCGAGGCCGACGGTGTCCCACGTGGCGAAGACCTCGTTGATCTTGGAGCCGGTGTAGGACGGGTTGGCCGGGTCGACGGGCTGGAACGCGGCGCCGCTGCCCGCGGGCCGGTAGCCGACGCGATAGCCGTCGAAGCAGCCGTTGTCGAGGACGGTGCCGTCGAAGCAGACCTGGCGGCCGACGATGTCGCCGCTCGCGGGTGCGTCGAGGCGGAGCTCGTCGAGGCCGCTGTCGTAGTAGACGGCGATGACGACGTCCTCGTCCTGGAAGCAATCGTTGTTGGAATTGAGTCGGATGAGGTAGATGCCCTGGGGCAGGCCGAGGGCGGCCGGCTCGAAGAGGCCGAGCAGGCCGTTGACGACGGGGGTCGCGCTCGACTCGAAGACGGTCCAGGTGGGGTCGAACAGCGCGCGGTACTCGAGGGTGTAGCCGGCGAAGCCGTCATCGGGGTCGTCGGCGGTGCCGAAGATCTCGAGCTCCTCGCAGATGCACTGGCCGTTCTTGGGTTCGTCGACCTCGGCGAGCGGGGGCGTCGGGTTGAGGCAGGGGCCGCCGGCAACCTGGTAGCGGACGTTGTCGATGAAGAACTCCTGCCCGCCGACGGCGAAGTCGACAATGGCGCCGGAAACAGGCGTCAGCGAAATGGCGTTCGGTCCGACGTTGACCTGGACCTGGCCGAGAGCGGGAAAGCCCCACACGCCGACGAGGTCGACGGGGTTGTTGACGTTGACGAGTTGGCCGTTGACGCGGAGGTTGAGGTTGCCGCCGAACCAGGCGTACTCGAAGCCGAGGCTGGTAACGGCGCCGGGGAACAGGAAGCGGACGTTGGTGTTGTTGAGGTTGAGGTCCTGGGTGCCGTTGACGTTGCCGGCCGAGACGGTGGCATCGTTGCAGGTGGAGCCGCCGCCGAAGAAGAAGAACGGCTCGGCGAACATCGGGATGCCCTGGCTGACGAGCGGCGGGGCGCCGCAGGTCGTGGAGTCTCCGACGGTGAGGTCTTCGTAATCGACGACCTGGCCGGCGGCGGGCATGGCCGCCGCGATCAGGCTAAGCAGGGCAACGCCCCCCCAAACGGTTGCCCGCGGGACCCGGCTGGTCCCGCTCGCGGCGCGCATCGTGTCTTGCATCATGCGGTTCTCTCCCTTTGCTCTTCCCATGGAGCCAAAAATGAGTTGAGCTGCGTGTTGTGTCTGAACCCGGCAGCCAATCCGGAGCATGGTAGGCGAGCGAGGAGCGAAAAATCAGCCCCTTTTCGCGGACCTAGTGGAAAGTACTTAAGCTTGCCGGGGTTCGTGCGTGTGTTTGGTAGCGGGTGGGCTGCGGCTTAACCGGACGTTCATCGAGCGGAGCGCGTCCGCGAAAAGCACCCGCTTGCCGTTGGGGTCAGGCGGGCTGGACGTCGGTGATGCCGACGAGGGCGGTGAGGGCGAGCATCACGGCGAGGCCGACGCAAAAGGCGGCGCTGCTCGGAGCGCGGCCGGCCTTCTCGGTGGCTTCGGGGATCAGCTCGAAGGCGACGAGGTACATCATCGCGCCGGCGGCGAAGCCGAGGCCCGCGGGCAGGAGCGGCTGGAAGAGCCAGACGGCCCAGGCGGCGGGGACGGCCGCGAGGGGCTGGGGGATGCTGCTGACGATGGCCCAGCCCATGCAGGCGAGCGTGGTCGCGCCCTTGCCGCGGAGGGCGGCCGTGATGGCCAGTCCTTCGGGGATGTTGTGGACGGCCAGGGCGAGGGCGACGGCGAAGCCGAAGGTGGTCTGACCGGTCTCGCCCGCGGTGCCGTAGGCGACGCCAATGGCGATGCCCTCGGGGAGAGAGTGGATGGTCATGGCCGCGACGATGAGCAGGGCGCCAAGGCCGCCGCTTTCGCGGAGCCGGCCGACGTCGAGCCCGTCGCTGGTCTTGACCCAGTTGGCGACGAGATGAAAGAAGACGACGCCGGCGAGAAGGCCGACGACGACCTCCCAGATCTCGAAGCCGGGGGCCCGGCGGCGGGCTTCGCCGAGGAGCTGGAGGACGGAGGCGATCGTCATCATGCCGGCCGCGGCGGCCATCAGGACACCGTTGAGCCTGGCCGGCAGGCGGGGGACGAAGAAGAAGGGGACGGCCCCGAGGCCGGTGGCGAGGTCGGTGACCAAGGCGGCGACAAACGTGATGAGCAACAGGTCGCCAAGTTCCATTAAGCTATGCCTAGCGTGTGGGTTTTGGGAGAAGCGGACTGTCCGGCCTCGGGGGCCGCGCGGG
>CAZCKC010000214.1:0-4300 GCA_964499235.1 uncultured Planctomycetales bacterium
GGGGCTTCTTCTGCGCTGGGTTCGGCTTCGGTGAGGATGGGGTGGAAGAAGGTGGGGCCGAGGCGGGGGAGAACGAGGGCGAGGATGGCGAGCGTGAGGCCGGCGCCAAGGAGCACGTCCGAGACAAAGTGGCGCTCCTGAGCGATGCGGGCGAAGGCGACCATGGCGGCCAAGGGGGCGAGGAGCCACTGGGACCGTGGGAGGTAGACGGCGACGAGGACGGTAATCAGGACGGCGCCAGCGGTGTGGCCGGAGGGGAGCGAGTCGGAGAGCGGGCTGATTGAGAGGGGTTCGAAAGCGTAGGGGCCGAGGCCGGCCTCGGGGCGGAGGCGGCCGATGACGAACTTGCCGAGGTGAACCGGGGCGGCGACGGCGAGCGTGGCGGCGGCGAAGCCGAGCAGGAGACGCCAGCGGTTGCCGACGAGCAGGAGCCCGAGGGCGATGACGACATAGGCGAACGGGCCGAAGAGGGGATACGGCTGTCGGATGATGAAACGCTCGAGCGTGCGGGGCGGTGCGAAGGAGGCGAGGTAGGCGGAAGCGGCGGCGTCGACGGGGAGCAGGAGGATCCCGGCGAGCAGCAAAAAGAAGCCGAGGCGCAGCAGCGGGCGCTCGGCGCTGGCGGCCAGCCGCGTGGCGAACAGGCCGCTGAGCGGACGGAGGTTGGGGATGGTGGAAGCGAGGGTCATGGTTCGTCGTCAGCCTGCGGTGATCGGGCGGCCGACGTCCCGCGTGACGCGGCCTGGTACGACGCGGATTTTTTACGGGCGCTGAATTACGGTTTCGTTAGAGCGTGGGCAGGGTTGCGTCAATTTCGGCCGGAACGACGGGGGGTTGCGGGGCTGACACGGTGTGTACCGTGATTTTTTGGGGGAAAACACGGGGTGGCGGCGGGCGGCGCGTGCATTCCGCGTGGCGGGTTGAGCGGTTACCCTGTCGGAGTGGTCTGGACGCAGTCGGCGAGTTCCGGGTGGCCGGGACGCGGTTGGCTCAACGCACAGCGAAGGAAGGGTCTTCATGGCGCGGCTGTTGGCGACGGATCTGGACGGGACGTTCATCGGGGACGATGCGGCGATGGTGGCGTTGTGGGAGGCGCTGGCCGCGGCGAACGTGACGGTGGCGTTTTCGACGGGACGGCACCTGAAGTCGATCCAGGACTTTTATGAGGAGAAGGGTCTGGAGCGGCGGGCGGCGGCGTGCGTGTGCATGGTGGGGACGGACATCTGGGTGCGGGGGGTGGACGGGTATGAACTGGTTGAGGCGTGGCACCGGGTGATCGAGGCGGAGTGGGACAAGGCGAAAGTCGAGGAGATCCTGCATTCGATTCCGGAGGCGCGGATGCAGGATGAGCAGTGGCAGTCGCCGTTCAAGAGCAGCTACTACCTCGAGGAGAACATTGAGGCGCGGCTGGAGGAGATCAAGCGGCGGTTAGCGGACGCGGAGTTGAAGGCGAAGGTGGTGCACTCGGCGGGGAAATTTCTGGACCTTTTGCCCCTGAAATCGGGCAAGGGCGAGGCGGTGAAGTTTCTGGCGGAGCGGCTGAACGTGGCGGCGGCGGAGGTGGTGACGGCCGGCGATACCGGTAACGACCTGGACATGATGCGTTCTGAGCTGGGATTCCGGTGCATCGCGGTCGGGAATGCGGCCCCGGAGTTGAAGGCGTTTCAGGCGCCGCAGGTTTACCATGCCGAGGCGCGGTTTGCGGCGGGGATTCATGAGGGGCTGAAGCATTACGGCTGGCTGTCGTAGGCGGCGGGTGGCGGATCACTTTCAATTCACAACCCTCCCCGGGGTTGTCCCGATACTGTCTATTAACAGGTGCGAGTTTCTGGATCCGGAAGACGGACATTCTTTGCTTTGAGGAGCCCGGCGCGTGTCGCAGCAGGCCGAAAAATTCGTAAAGAACAACCGGACGCACGTTTTGATGATCACGAACCATGGCGTGCACGAGTGGAAGGTGATTCCGGGGATGCCGGACACGGGCGGGCAGAACGTCTACGTGAACCAGTTCACGGACGCGCTGATCGACCAGGGCTACCGGGTGACGATCACGAACCGGGGCGGATACAAGCATCCGAAGACGGGTGAGGTGCAGACGGGGACGGTGTATCACGAGTCGGGCTTTGGGCGGATCGTGTACCTCGAGGACAGCACGAAGGAGTTCGTGCGGAAGGAGGACATGGACGCGCAGTTGCCGGAGCTGGCGGACGACCTGATCGCGAAGCTGAATGCCGAGGATGATGATTTTGATCTGATCATCTCGCACTACTGGGATGCGGGGAAGCTGGGGAACCTGGTGAACGGGCGGATCCGGGGGCACACGGTGCCGCACGTGTGGATTCCGCACTCGCTGGGGGCGCTGAAGAAGCGGAACATGGAGCCCGCGACGTGGGATGACCTGCGGATCGATGAGCGGATCGCCAACGAGCATGAGCTGATCAAGCACACGACGCAGGTGGTCGCGACGTCGAGCGCGATCCGCGAGACGTTCATCAACGATTACGAGGTCAAGCCGGAGACGATCCAATTTCTGCCGCCGTGCATCGAGG
The DNA here is from genome assembly GCA_964499235.1 of uncultured Planctomycetales bacterium. Classification (GTDB taxonomy): domain Bacteria; phylum Planctomycetota; class Phycisphaerae; order UBA1845; family Fen-1342; genus JAFGRR01. Next base: position 2,550 of record CAZCKC010000214.1, read on the forward strand.
TGGATCGGATCTATCCGAAGGAGCCGGCGGATTTCGAGCCGATTTACGGCTTTCTGGCGGAGTTGAGCCCACACTCAGCGGATGACCTCAAGCAGCGGCCGCTGGTGATGGAGGTCAGCCGCACGGACGGCACGAAGCGGAAGGACGTGTTGATCCGGGCATTTGCGGACGTGAAGCGGCAGGTGCCGGACGCGGTGCTGATGGTGTCGATCGATCCGTTGGCGAAAGCGTTGTACGGGGAGCTGATGGGGCTGATCGAGGAGCTGGGCGTCAAGGACGACGTGATCGTGCTGGGCTCGGTGTATGACAAGTTGCCGGACCTCTACAACGCGGCGACGGTGTTCTGCACGCCGTCGGTGATGGAGGGGTTCGGGATGACGGCGCAGGAGGCAGCGGCGACGGCGACGCCGGTGGTGTCGTCGGACCTGGTGCCGTTCGTGGTCGAGTACCTGCTGGGCGAGGGGTGCGCCGAAGAGGCGTGCGGCTCGCAGATGCTGCGGATGGGGGAGGGCGGCATCGTGGTGCCGGCGGACTTTGAGGAGGGCTTCGCGCACGCGCTGCACCTGTTGCTGACGGATCCGGAGCGGTGTGAGCGGCTGGGCCGGCGGGCGCGGGAGATCACGATTCCGTACTTCACGTGGAAGGTGCGGACGGAGGATCTGTTGGGCGATTTGGGGATTACGGCGGAAAGGGGCTGACGTGGGCGAGCGAAACGGGCAAGCGCTGACGGGGCTGGCGAAGGAGCTGGTCGAGACGTGGGCTCAGCAGGGACGCGACGGCTTTCTGCTCTCGGATCCTGAACAGGATACGGGGATGGAGACGCGGACGTGCAAGGACGGTCTGAGCGGGGTGGGGTTCCGGTTTCGGTGGCTGCCGCACCGCGAGCTGCGCGGGAACGTGCAGGAGCTGATCGAGCGGGGAATCATCAACCCGGATCATGACAAGAGCCAGTTGTTCGTCGATCCGCGGGACCCGTCGGGGCGGCACTGTTTCCTGTGCGAGCAGAACATTCGGATCGTGCATCCGAAGGAGCGGCTGGTGCCGTTGACGCTGGCGGGGCAGGAGTACTTTGCGGGGGCGAACTTTGCGTGGATCGAGCTGGATCACTTCACGGTGTTCAGCAAGACGCACCAGGACCAGGCCTACAGCGAGCACACGCTGCCGGCGATGATCGACCTGCACCGGCAGACGGATGGGCGGTTTCGGGTGTTGTTCAACGGGCCGGGGGCGGGGGCGACGATTCCGTGGCACCTGCACTACCAGATCACGACGGAAGCGATGCCGGTCGAGGCGCTGAACCCGGGGGGTGAGGTCTCTTACCCAACGTCGGTGCAGCGTTACAAGGCGGAGCCGGAGAGGCAGCACCAAGCGCACGAGTTTGCGGCCGGCTGGGTGGCGCGGGATCCGGAGAACCACACGGTGAACGTGCTGATCGCGCCGGGTGGGGACGAGCCGATGATTTACATCTTTCCGCGGGACCAGCGGCACGCGAAGGCGGAGAACAAGGGGCTGGTGGGCGGCTTCGAGATGGCGGGTGATTTCGTGATGAGCGCGCCGGCGGAGCGGGAGCCGTTTGAGAACGCGACGGCGGATTTGGCGATTCAGATCTTGCAGCAGGTGTGTCCGCCGCCGTTGCGGCGGAACACGCGGTAGCGGCGCGACGCTGGGGGGCGAACCGGCGCGTCATTAGTCGAGAACGGCGGGGCCGCTGATCGAGCAGTTGGAGCATGCGATCCGGGGTCACGGGTTGG
>CAZCKC010000215.1:0-4250 GCA_964499235.1 uncultured Planctomycetales bacterium
GGCAGGTACTGAAACGCCCACAGGATCTCCGAGCCCCAGAACACGTGCACACCCGGCCGATTCAGCGGCTCGTGGAAGACGAACCGCAGCCGCTGCAGGCCACGCTCGTCCGCCGCCAGCAGGTGCACGGTGAAGTCCTCGGTCTCGTAAGGCTCGGCGAGCATCTCACGCAACGGCTGGCCTTGGGCCTCGGCGACGAGCCGGCCGAGCGGGTCGGCGAAAAAGCGATCGCCGCCGACCGCGACCTCGAGCGTCCGCTCATCGACCCGCTCGATCTCGGTGGGCGTCGTCGGGCCAAGTAGGCGCGGCGCCCACATCAGCGGCTTGACGGTCACGTTCTCGAGGCCGAGCCGCTCTTCGATCAGGAGGTTCCCGTAGTGCGCGATTAACGGGAAGTTCCCAAAGTAGATCGTATCACCGTCCTGAACCGGAACCGGCGCGTGGGCGATCTCGGCGAAGACCTGGTCCTCGACCGCCTGCGCCGGGCGGATCGCGTAGACCGACAGCAGCCAGGTCAGCGGCATGAAGAGACCCGCGAGGCCCGCCCCCATCACGAGGGCGACGCGGCGGCGCCACGGCCGCTCGGGGGCGACCTCGCCGTGAACGGCGGTCAGGACGCTGCCGAAGATCATCGCCCAGCCGATGCCCGGCAGATAGAGGTGATGGGGCGACGCGAACGCCGGCAGCAGCGGGAAGAGGTAGAGCACCAGCCACGCCGGCCCGAGCAGTCCGATCGCATCGCGCCGCCGCTGCCACACGACCCAGGCGAGCAGCGCGATCACGGCGGCCGCCCCGAAGTAGAACCAGAGCGCGTTTTCCCGCAGGAACGGGATTCCCCCGATCGGGATCACGGGAATGAACGCCAGCTCTCCCAGCAGGTAGTAGAGCAGCTTGTCGAAGATGAAGCGGAGGAAACCCGGTTCGCCGGGCGGGAAGATGTACGGCCGCGGCGGCAGCGCGACCCCGCCCAGGTAGCTTTGCCGCAGCAGCAGGTAGCCGACCGCGATCAGTGCCATCCAGCCGTACGCGGGCCACTCGCGCCACTTCAGCAGCGGCCGGCGGGCAGCGCGGTCGGCGACGAACATGACGGCTGGGAACATGATCGCGTTCTCGCGGCAGCCGAGGGCGAGGACGAAGAACACCAGCGCCCCGACCAGCCAGCCGAGATGGCCCATCGGCTGGGCGACACGGTCGCGCTGCCAGTGGCGGTACTCGGCGAAGCACAAGGTCGCGGCCAGCAGGAACGCGGTGACGATGAGCTCGGTCTGGCAAGCGATCCATTGGACCGTGGCGATGTGGCCGGGGTGGACGGCGAACGTCAGCATCACCAGGAGCGCATAACGCTTACGCAGTCCCAGGCGCCGCAGCAGCACCAGGCCGAGCACGCAGACGACCAGGTGCCAGGCCAGCGAGGCGACGTGCTGGGCATAGGGGCTCCAGTCGCTGGCGACGTAGACTGCCTTCATCAGGCCGAACGCCAGCGGCCGAAAGAACCGCAACGTCGTCTCCGGCAGCCACCACATGTCGACGGCGCCGCCGACGAGTTCGAGCCGACAGGCGGCGGCCAGCTCGCTGATCGACCAACCGGCTTCCTGGAGCTGGGTGTAGTGGGCGTAGTCGTCGAGAAAGAGGCCGGTATCGGCCGCGCCGCCGTGCAGGAACCAGATCTGTACCGCGAGCAGGAGGGCAGCCCCGCCGAGGAAGAAGGCTTCGGGCACCTGGCGCCGGGTGGCCGCCGCGGTCATGACGGCTCGCCTGCGGCGCGAGGTGTGGGTGCCGGGTCTTCGTCGTGATTGACCGGTTCCTCGAACTCGTGCTCGAGGGTCTCCTCCATCTCGTCGAGCTCGTCGCGGCGCGGGAGGTGGGCGCCGAACAGCGGCACGAGCATGCCGGGCAGCGCCCAGACGAGCTGGGTGAGTCGCAGGAGCAGCGCCAGCGTGACGGCCTGGGAAGCCGAATTGGCCAACTCCGGCCCGGTGAAGAACTCGATGAACGCGGCTTCCATGACGCCGAAGGCCTGCGGAGGCGAGATCGGGATGGCGGCGATCATGAAGCCGATCGGCACGAAGATCAGGTAGTGGACGACCGAGCCGTCCATCTGCAATGCCTGAGACATGACGAACGCGCTATAGAAGACCAGGAACTGGAGCGCGAGTGTGAGCACGTAGGCATAGCCTAGCAGGCGCCGCCGTTTGCCCATGCGCCCGAGCGCCGCACCGACGCGGACGACATGACTGGCGAAGGGGAGGCGGTCGGCCAGCGTGCGGAGCCGCAGCAACCGCCGCACGCCCGGGCTGAAGATCAGGAGGGCGAATACACCGAGACCGCTGAACGCGATGACGGGGAGGATCAGGTACGTCGTCATGTCGACCGGGCTGGTGTTCCACTTCACCAGCATCATGGCCGTCGCGACCGTGAAGACGCCGACCAGGCCGACGACGCGGTCGAAGAACACGGTGGTGACGGCCTCGGTCTTGTGGTGGGTGTACTGGGTAAGGTAGTACGCCTTCACGAGATCGCCGCCGGTGGTGCCGGGCAGCGCGAAGTTGAAGAAGGTCCCAGCGTAGGTCAGCTTAACGCTGTTCCAGTAGCCGATGTGCACGTTCTGGATCATGAGCATCCAGACCAACCGGACGGCCGCCAGCAGCGGGACTGGGGCGAAGATCACCAGCGCCCACAGCGCCTGGCTGAGGTCGAGCTGGCGAACGGCGGTCTTGAGCCCGGGCTTGATCTCGGGGATGCCGGCCGTCGCGCTGATGACGGCCCGATCGATCGGGAGGGTGATCTCCTCGCCATCACGGATCACGACCAGCGTGCCGGCCGCCTCGTCATGGATCACCAGCCGAACCGCCTCCTTGTCCGCGTCGCCGGGGCCGGTCTTTAACGAGATGCGGTCGTGCCAGTGGACGTTCATGACGAGGTAGATTAGCGCGAGCGCCAGCAGCCCGTAGCGGGCGAGCGTCAGCAGCGGCTTGAGTTTGCTGGGCTTGCGGCTCATTCGGCTCGGTCAATCAGGGCGGCGGTGCCACGGGCCCGGCAGGCGGCACGGCCAGGATTTCGTAGGCCGGCAGTCCGTCCACCCGCTCGGTCGTGACCGGCGTCAGGCCGGCGTCGTAAAGCTCCTGGACCCATTCCCGAGTGACGGTGGCGGGAAAGCCATAAGTCCGTCCCAGCCGGGCGATCTCGGGCCAGGAAAATACCACATAGTCGACGCCGCGTCTTGCCAGCCAGGCGACATGGGCCGCGGGATCGGGCTCCCGGGCGGCGAAGTCGAGCCAGGGGTCACGATTGAATACGACGGTGTAGCGCGGCAACGGCTGAACGTAGAAGACATGGGCCTGGCCAACGAGCCAGGTCTGCGTCTCGGGCGTCGCAATCGCATTCAGCGGCTCGACGCCGTCGGGGCCGGCGAAAAACTGCGTCGCACCAACGAGCTGGGGGAGGGGGATCGGGCTGCCGGACTGCTCGCGCTCGAGCGCGGACCAGGCCTGCGTGACGCTGAAGACGCCGCCGAGCGCGGCGATCAGCAGGATCGGCGTGCGGAGAGGGCGGGGGGGCGATGCTGTCGCGTTCGGCTGGAGAAGGCGACCGGCCGCCATGCCGAGCGGCACGACCAGCGGCAAGACGAAGCGGACCGGCATCTGCGTCATCGTCATCCAGACCGCCAGGGCGAGGACGATCCAGAGGCCGAGCAGCAGGCTGATCCGGTCGCGGCGCACGAGCAGTCCGGCGATGCCGAGTCCCCAGAGGGCGAAGCTCAACTGGCCGCTGGCGAAGAGCTCCAGCGCGGCGAGTCGGAAGCGGCCGATGAGGCCTTGGTATGGTTCGGCGACCTGGTGGCCGGCGTGCCATTGGGCGGCTTGTTCGGGGCTCCAGGCATTGCCGCCGAGGAGCTCGTAGGCGAAGGGGTAGACCGGGTTGCCAGCCATCAGCTCGCCGCGGATGAGCCAGGGGGCGAACGCGAGGGCGGCGCCGATGATCCAAAGGGTGGCGAGCGCGAGGCGTGGGCGGAGCGGCTGTTGGCTGCTGATCAGCCAGGCGAGCCAGAGCGGGGCTGCGACGAGGCCGGCGGCGGTGAGCTTTGTCCCGACGGCCCAGCCGGTGAGGAGTCCGGCCAGCAGCACTAGCCGGGCGTCGGGTGGGCGGCTCAGACTCTGGATCAGGAGGCCGGCGACGACGGCGGTGAGCAGCAGCACGCCGCCCTCGTTATAGGCCAGAACGCCGGTATAGGTGAGCAGGAAGCTGCCCCC
>CAZCKC010000216.1:0-4245 GCA_964499235.1 uncultured Planctomycetales bacterium
GGCCGCCGCCGCCGTCACCGTCGCCACGGCCGCCGCCGCCGTCACCGTCGCCGCGCCCGCCGACGAACTGGAAGTTCTCCGCCACGACCGAGAGCTTCGAGCGCTTGCCGCCGTCCTGGGCGGTCCAACTGTCGAACTTCAGCCGGCCTTCGACGAGTAGCGGCCGCCCCTTGCTCATGTACTGGTTGATCGTCTCCGCCGGCTTGCCGAACGCGGAGATGTCGACAAACGTCGTGTCCTCGCGCTGGTTGCCGTCCCGGTCGCGGTAGTTGCGGTTCACCGCGAGCCCGAACTCGCAGACCGCCGTGTTGTTAGGCAGGTACTTGAGCTGCGGATCCCGGGTCAGGTTACCCAGCAGGATCACCCGGTTGTAGCTGGCCATCGTCTCGGCTCCTTTCGTCCGTGTCAGCGCCGCCGCCGCTGATCACCCCCGCGCTCTCCATTTCAATCACCGGATGCGTCGCGCTCCCCGTTCCCATCGCCTTTCGTCGTCGCCGTGGCCGCGTCGCGGCGGTCGGCATGACCGCCTTCGCTATCGCGCTCACTGCGCCGCCGGCCACGATCGCCCCGATCGCCCCGGTCGCCGCGATCACCCCGGTCACCGCGATCGCCCCGATCGCCGCGATCACCCCGGTCACCGCGATCACCCCGGTCGCTGCGTTCAAGGCGATCGCCGCTGGAGGGCTGAAGCGGGGTCTCGGCCGGGTGCGCCTGGAGCTCCTTGATCCGCTCGTCGGTCATGTCGGTCGGCACTGTGATCAAGGCCCGCAACAGCGCCTCGCTCAGCGTGATGTCCCGCTCGAGAGCGGTGATCTTCTCGGGTTCGACGTTGAAGTAGGTCAGCACATAGGTGCCGCGCTTGCGGCGGTTGATCTCGTACGCCAGCCGGCGCTCGTCAAACTTCACGCAGACCAGCAGCTCGGCGCCGATCCGCTCCATCAGCCGCTTCACCTCGCCCTCGACCGCCGACCACTCGCCGGCGGCCGCATTGTCGAACAGGAACAGACACTCGTAGAGTTTCAAGGTTGCTCTCCTTCTGAAAGCTGCTTCGCGTCTCCGCGGGCCGCCGCCGCCGCGCGGCGGTTGTAGGTGTTCATGGCCGCCGCGATTCCTTCGCGCACCCAGCGCTGCACCGCGTCGGCGGCCTCCTCCAGCGCCCCGTCGATCGTCTCACGCTCCGCGGCCGAAAAGCGCCCCAGCACGTGGTCGGTCGTGGCGGCCCGCGGCCGCCGGTCGATCCCGATCCGCAGCCGGGCAATGGCGTCGGTCTGCAGGTGGCGGATCACGTCGGTCATGCCCTTCTGTCCGCCCGCCGAGCCGCTCGCTCGTAGCCGCAGCTGCCCCAGTGGCAGGTCGATGTCGTCGTAGATCACCAGCACGTCCGCGGGGTCGAGCTTGTAGAACCGCTGCACCGCAGCCACGCTCCGCCCGCTCAGGTTCATGAACGTCGTCGGCTTAAGCAGTAGGCACCGCGCGCTAGCGATCGGGCCGTCACCGAGTAGGCCTTCGAACTTGCCCACGTGCCGGTCCACCCCGAGCGACCACCGCGCCGCCAGCACATCGACGACCATGAAGCCGACGTTGTGCCGCGATTCGGCGTAGCGCTTACCCGGATTGCCCAATCCGACGATCAGCTTCATCAATCCGCCGTCCTAAGAGCGCTCGCCCTGTTCTTCATCTTCCTTGCCGCGGCTGATGACCTCAGGCTCGGCGCCTTCCTCGCCCGCGCTCTCGGCCTCTTCGCCCGCCACCGGCTCCAGCGCCTCGCGCTTCGCCTGGACTGAAGCGACGGGGAGCTCGGGATCGATGGGGACGACGTTGGCCGGAAACTCCAGCTGGCTGACCAGCAGCGAGTCCCCAAGCCCGAGGTCGTTCACGTGGCCAATGATCGACTCCGGGATCGCCGAGACCGGGCACGCGACCTCGACCTCGAAGAGGTTCGTGTTCAGCACGCCGTCTTCCTGGAGCACGCCCTTCGCCTCGCCCCGGAGCTCGATCGCCACCGTGACGGTCACCTTCTCGCTCAGGTCGACGCGCATCAGGTCGATGTGCTGCGGGTCCTTCTGGAGGTGGTCGTACTGGACCTCCTTGATCAAATAGGAGTTCTGCTTACCGCCCGTGTCCACCGTGATGATCTGCTGGTGGTGCGCCAGGACCTGCCCCAGATCGTGCGCCGAGATCGCGATCGACTCCGGCGGCTCGTTGTGGCCGTAAATCACCGCGGGGATCATGCCGGCCCGCCGCAAGCGCTGGGCCGCCTTGCGGCCGCCGGGTTTCCGGACTTCGCCGCGTACGCTTTCGGTTTGCATCACCAACTCCTCGCCGGCGTTCGGCGACGACTCCCAAGCGACCGTCGCGGGAACGTCGCTGCCATTGGAAAACCTCAATCGATAAACAGGCTGCTGACCGACTCGTTGCGGTGAATCCGCCGAATCGCCTCGCCCAGTAACTCGCTGATCGTCAACACTTGCAATCCCGGGATCTGCCGCGTCTGCTCGTTCAACGGCACCGTGTCGGTGACCGCCAGCCGGTCGATCGACGCGTTGGATATTCGTTCCACCGCCGGCCCGCAGAGAATGCCGTGCGTCGCGGCCACGACGATCTCCTTGGCCCCGTGGTCGCGCACGATGTGGCACGCCTTCACGACCGTGCCAGCCGTCGCGATGATGTCGTCGACCATCAGCACCGTCTTGTCCTCGACGCTGCCGATCATGTGCTGGACCACCGTCTCGGAGCCGCTCACGCGCCGCTTGTCGATGATCGCCAGATCGCCGTTGAGCCGCTCGGCGTAAACCCGCGCCCGCTTGATGTTGCCCACGTCCGGGCTCACCAGCGCGAGCTTCTCCGCGTTGAGCGAGCGGAAAAAGCTCGTGATCACCGGCTCGGCCGAGAGGTTGTCGACCGGGATGTCGAAGAACCCCTGGATCTGGGCCGCGTGCAGGTCGCACGTCAGCACCCGGTTCGTCCCCGCCCCCGTCAGCAGGTTCGCCACCAGCTTCGCCGTGATCGGCACCCGGCCCTCGTCCTTGCGATCCTGCCGCGCGTAGCCGAAGTAGGGAATCACGGCCGTGATCCGCTGGGCCGACGCCCGCCGCAAGCAGTCGATGAAGATCAACAGCTCCACCAGGTTCTCGTTCACCGGCGGGCTGGTCGATTGGATGATGAACACGTCCCGGCCCCGGACGTCCTCCTGCAACTTCAGCGACGTCTCGCTGTCCGGGAAGCTCTCCAGCGCCGCCCGGCCCAGCGGCATGCCGAGGTAGTCCGCGATCTGGCGGGCGAGAACCGGGTTGCTGCGGCCGGCGAAGATGCGGAGGTTCGTCATTCGGCCGCCTCCCGGCTAGCGGTCACCCGTTCACTGTCGGCAATTTGCAGCGATCCGCGCAAATGGACGAGCGGCCCGACGCGGCAGTTGGCGCCGACCTGTACGGGCCCCGACAATTTGGTGAACGGTTCGATGATCGTGTCGGCGCCGACCGTGGCGCGATCGTCGATCCACGTGCTGGCCGGATCGACGATGGTAACGCCTTCGTCCATCAGCTTGCCGAGGATCCGGTCCCGCATCACGCGGTTGACGACGGCGAGGTCCTTGCGGGTGTTGATGCTCAGGATGTCCTCCGGCGGGACAGCCGTGATCGCCTCCACGCGGTTGCCGGCCCGCAGCGCGAGCGCGATGCAGTCGGTGATGTAATACTCGTTCTTCTTCGGGTTCGGCTGAATCTGGTCGAGGTCACGAAGGAGCTCGGGCACGCGGAAGCAATACACGCTCGGGTTCACCTCGCGAATCGCGAGCTGCTCCGGCGCGCAATCACCTTGCTCGACGATGCCCCGGAGCCGCCCTGCGGTGTCGCGGTCGATGCGGCCATAGCCGCTCGGATCCTCCAGGATCGACGTGGCCAGCGTGATCGCGTTCTCTTCGGCCAGGTGCTTGTCAATCACCTGCCGCAGCGTGTCGCCGCGGACCAGCGGTCCGTCCCCGCACAGGACCAGCAGGTGCTCGTACTGCGTCGCGAAGTGCTCGCGGCAGACCATCACCGCGTGGCCGGTACCTTGCTGCGGGTTCTGCTCGACCCACGTGATGTCGGTCGCATCAGCAAATGCGCCTTTCACGAGCGTCTGCTTGTAACCGACGACGCCCAGCAGCCCCATGACACCGGCGGTCCGACAGGCGTCAAACACGTACGCCACCATCGGTCGCCCGCAGACTTCATGCAGGACCTTCGGCAGGGCGGTCTTGAGCCGCGT
>CAZCKC010000217.1:0-4178 GCA_964499235.1 uncultured Planctomycetales bacterium
GCGCTGGTGGCGGCGTGCGAGGTGCTGGGGATCGAGCCGATCGTCTTGCGGGATTGAGCCGGCGCTCGGCCTGCCATTCGACCACGGGCGACACGGCCGTGGCGGGGTGGGATTCAACTTCGGATAGGTTGTCAGTCCCCCAGACTGAGGGCTGGGGCACCGGTGCTGCGCGACGTCCGGTGCGGAGCCCGGACGCTACATTTTTGGGCGCCCCGACGTTCGCGATGATTACCGTTTTGCGGTTACGAGCCAGCCGGTGCCTAGTTTTTTGAGGTGGGTTTGGTTGGCGGGGAGGGTGAGGGCTTCGCGGACGCGGGTCACACCGTGGGTGTGCCAGGGGCCGGGGGCGGTTGCGCCGCCGATAAGCTGGGGGGTCAGGTAACAGTGGATCTCGTCGACGCGCTGTTGGTCGAAGAAGTGACCCAGCGTCGCGCCGCCGCCTTCGATGATCAGGTTGCTCATCTGGCGCTCGCCGAGCACCGTCAGCAGCGCGTCGAGGTCGAGGCCGGCCGGCTTTGCGTGCGGCAGCGGGAGCACGACGCAGCCGCGCGACTCATACCAGCCGCGGGTGCGGGCGGCGGTGCGCTCGCTGCACACGATTAGCGTCGGCCTCTGGCGGGCGGTCCGGACGAGCTGCGACTTCAGCGGCGTCCGCAGTTGGGGGTCGAGCACGATGCGCGTCGCGGTCCGCTTCGGCCGGCCGACGCGGGCCGTGAGCGCCGGGTCGTCGCGGAGCACCGTGCCGACGCCGACGAGGATGCCGTCGACGCGGCCGCGCTCGCGGTGGGCGTGGCCGCGGGCGACCTGGTCGCTGATCCACTTGCTGTCGCCGGTGTGCGTGGCGATCTTGCCGTCGAGGCTCTGGGCCCACTTGGCGATCACCCAGGGCTGGCCGGTTCGCATGAGCTTGAAGAACGGGGCGTTGAGCTGCTGCGCTTCATCGCGGGCGACACCGACGGTGACGTCGATGCCGGCCGCGCGGAGCTTGCGAAAGCCGCGGCCGCGGACGGCGGGATTGGGGTCGCGGCCGGCAGCGACGACGCGGCCGACGCGGGCTGCGATCAGCGCATCAACACAAGGCGGCGTCTTGCCGGTGTGGGCGCAGGGCTCGAGCGTGACGTAGACGGTCGCGCCGCGGGGGTCGCCGGCGCAGCGGCGGAGGGCGTCGACCTCGGCGTGCGGGCCGCCGAACTTGCGGTGGTAGCCTTCGCCGATGATGCGGTCGCGCTTGACGATGACGCAGCCGACCATCGGGTTGGGCTCGACCCGGCCCCGGGCGCGGCGCGCGAGGGCGAGCGCGCGGCGCATGCGCTGGGCGTCGTGTTCAGCCTGGCGGCCGACGGCGGGTCGTGCGGTCAGCTCCCGGACTCCTTGCTGGCGGGCTGCTCGACGGAGAGCAGGAAGCTCTCGTCGGTCAAATCCACATCGGTGTCAATCTCGTAGTAGTAGTACGCGGCGTCGAGCGTTTCGTCGGCCTTGCGGAGCTCGGTGCCGGCCGGCAAGTCGGTGCGGATGTCGATGTAGAGGTCCTGGAGCGGCACGGTGTGGCGCTTGTCGGAGTAGGTCAGCCGGAGGTGGTGGACCGGCTGATCGGTGATGGGGAGGTTCTCGATGCCGCGGTACTCGACGATCGCGTCCTCGCCCGATTCGCTGAAGGAGTCGAGCGTGCGGTCCATGAGGCGCTCAAGGCCGAAGTCGGTCAGCGGGCGCTTCGACTCGCCCCAGATGACGGAGGTCATCGGGTCAATGGTGTTGATGCCGGGTGGGGCCTTAAGGAAGGGCTGCGGGGTGCGCGTGACGAAGCGGACCTTGGCGTCGTGCTGGTCGGCGACGTAGACGGACTCGCCGTACTTCACGTCCTCGTCGAGCCAGGCGAGCTTCACGCTGAAGGGATCCTGGCGGACCCAGGCGGCGATCGCTTCGGGGCCGTGGAGGTTCTGGAAGAGCCCGCGGCGCTCATAGCGGGTGAAGGTGAGCGTGTACGCGTCGAGCTGCTGCGTCTTGGCGTGGACCTGGCGGAGGTAGTCGAGCGGGGCCTGGCGCACGTTCTCGGCCAGGGTGTCGGCCTCGGCGGCTTTCATGCCGCGGAGCGGACCGCCGCGGGGGGCGATTTCCTTTTCGCCGCCGCCGCAGCCGATGATCAGGGTGACCGCGGCCGCGCTCATCAGCAGCCGCATCCAGCTTCCATGCACGATCAATCTCCTTGCTGCGTTCGAACTCCGTTGCGGAAGTGTAATCGCCGGGTGGCCGGCGGGGCCAGTTCGCGGCGGGCTTCGACGGCGGGGGCGAGGAACGCGCTCCAGTCGGTGCGCAGACCACTGCCGACGGCCACGATCGTGCCGCGGGGGTCGACGAGGCGGTACCGGCCGGAAGCGAGCCAGGGCTCGCCGGCGGCCAGCGGCTCGGCCAGCAGGTGAGGCGTGTCGAAGTCGAGGGCTTCGGCGGCGCGGCGGGCGACCTTCAAGTCGGTGTCGAGGTTGTAGCTGATCAGCGGAATCTGGCGGGCACGAGCGGCTGCGTGGAGGTGGTGGGCGGTGGCGAGGGCGGCCCAGTCGCTGGCGGACCAGGCGAGCTCGACGACCCAGCCGCGGCGGAGGTCGTTGTCGGAGAGGGTCTCGCCGGCGGTAGTCTGGAGGCGCCAGGCGCGGACGGGTTGGCCGAGGGGGCTCGGGCGGCTGCTGGGCGGTGTTTCGCGGGTGGCCGCGAGCTGGGCAGTGACCCAGGCGTTGATGGGCGAGTCGGGGGCGAGGTCGCGTTGGAGCTCGCGGAGGCGCGTCGCGCGGTTGGCCGCGAAGTCGGGCGGTGGGCCGCCGAGGGCGAGGTTGCGCTGCTCGGCCGTGCGGAGCCAGCTGAGGACGGCCCGGAGGCGCTGGGTTTCGCGCTGAAGCTGGCGCAGGGCGTCGGGGGCGAGCTGGCGTTGCTGGCGGAGGCGATAGTCGAAGGTGATCTGCTGGGCGGTGTGCGCTTCCTGCCAGGTGTGGCGGACGGTTTGGAGGCGCTCGCGGTCGGCGTCGAAGCTGAGGCGGCCGGTGAAACGCCAGCCGACGGCCGCGAAGAGGTTCCACGGATCGGCGCTGGTGTAGGTGAGCGCACGGGGAACATCGGGGTCGCGCTCGAATTGGTAGCGGCGGCCGAGGGCGTCGCCGGGGCCGGTCCAGGCGGCCTGCTGAAAGGCGGGCGGCCCGAGGAGCGGGAAGAGGTCGAGGAAGGTCGGCTCGGCCGCGAGCTGGTCGGGGGCGTTGGTGCTGGAATCCCAGCGGCCGAAGGGGTCGATGGTGAGCAGGCGGAGCGTGCGGGCGGTGCGGGGGCGGTCGCGGTTGGCGTCGGCGGGGGCGTCGAGGATGAGGAGCGTGGTGGCAGCTTCGGTCGCGGTGACGCTGTAGATCCAGAGGTGGCGGTCGGCGGCGGTGGGCGTGTCGGCGTCGGCGGGGGTGCGGGTGAGGCTGCGGTTGTAGACGCGGAGCTCGCCCGGCGTGTACGTGCTGGCGAAGGCGCCCTGGCCGGCGGCGGGCTGCGAGAAGAGTGCGGCCGCGGCGAGGCCTGCGCTCAGCAAGGTTAGCGGCGTGGTTGTTGACAGCATGTCATGAGTTGTACCCGCCCTTCTGCGCGATCACAACGCGGCGGCCGGGTGCGGCGGCGCGGGTGAAGGCCTACAATCCCGGCTATTCATACGAGGAGGCATGCATGAAGATCGTACGCAATCCGCGCGTGTATTTAATCGGGCGGCAGACGATTGACGAGACGGCGGTCAACGCGTTTCTCAACGAGCACGAGGTGACGTGGGAGACCGACACCACCGTCGGGGCGGAGCGGCTCAGCGAGATGGCCGGGCGGGTGTGCTACATGTCGTTCGGCAAGGGCCGCAAGACGAACGAGGCGTACCTCGGGAACATCATCGGGATGAAGCACGGGTCGGTGCTGGAACACTCGGTGTGGAACTTCGTGGTCGTGGGGGTGTCGCGGTCGTTCACGCACGAGCTGGTGCGGCACCGGGCCGGGTTCGGGTACTCGCAGCTGTCGCAGCGGTACGTGGACGAGAGCACGGCCGACTTTGTCGAGCCGGACTGCATCGCGGAGGATCCGGAGACGCACGCGATCTGGCTGGCGGCGGTGGAAAAGGCGCACGCGGCGTACTGCGAGCTGGTGGAGAAGCTGCAGGTGAAGTTTGCGGAGGTCGA
>CAZCKC010000218.1:0-1780 GCA_964499235.1 uncultured Planctomycetales bacterium
GGCTGCCGGGCGGGTTGGGCGAGCCGAGTGATTGGGTCAGCGCCGGCGGCAGGCTGGTATCGGTCTCGTCGTTGGCGTACTCGACGGCGCGGTTGTTAAGGCGGTTGTCGGGCTCGAAGGCCGCGACGGCGCTCCAGTACGGGCCGGCAATCACGCGGCTGCCGCCGGTGCCGGAGTTGGTAGTCAGCGGGAAGAGGTCCTCGGTCTGCGTCGTCGCGGCGTGAAGTTCCATCCGGCGCACGACCGTCGAGTAGCCGAAAGGCCGCTGGGGCCCGAGTTGTCCGACGTCGGGCAGCTCGACCTCCTGGCGGTCGACGAGGTAGTTTTCCGGCGCGCCGTCGTCCTTGCCAAAGCGCCAGAGGTAGAAGGTCTTCTCGCGCAAGTTCTCCGCGCTGTTGCCGGTGACGATCGCGATCGGCGACGGGGTCACACTGCTGAGCAGGCTCGAGCGTCCGCCGAGCACGAATTCGATCGTGACAAACTCGTACTGCTGCAGCTCGTAGTTGGGCAACGAGCTGGTCGAGGAGGCCGGTGCGATCGCCGAGTCGGTCAGGACGAACTCGTCGAGCTGGAGCGGGCGGTTGTGCGGGTTGTAAAGCTCGACGATCACGCCGGTGTTGATCGAGGGCTCGGCCTGCTCCGGGTCGCCGGGATCCGGCGGGACGTACTCCTTCACGCCGACCAACTGCGTGATGTAGGGCTGCGGCACGTAGCCGTAGTACACGCGCTCGTTCGTGTCGCCGGGGTCCTCCGAGTACCAGACCGTCGGGTAGGTCGCGTCGTTCGCGTTGTAGGGCGCGGCGAACGCCACGGTGTTGACGGCCAATTGCCAGGCCTGTGACTTGCGTGCCGCGTTGGCGCTGCTCAGCCAAGGCAGCTGATTCGACCAGTTGTGGCCGCTGAGCAGGTCGTAGTAGTAGCTGTAGAGCCGCTCGACGACGGCCGGGCCCTTGGGTGGGCTACCGCTGAGGTCGAAGTCGCCGTTACCGTCGAAGGCCGCCTGCACGTTACCAAGGTAGTACTTCAGCTGGCCGGCGAACACGCCGTCGTACACTGGCGCGCCGCTCAGAGCGATCCGGCTGGGGACGTCGGCGGGCGTCAGCTTGCGGGCGATGTCGTCGCTGTGGTTCGCGGTCGTCAACCACTGGCGCGGGTTGACCGTATTCAGCGGGTGCGGCGCGTCGTCGATGCCGTAGCTCTCGTTCAGGTACGCAGCGGCGTTCATGACGGCCGTCTTGAGCCAGGCGGCGCCGTCCTCTTCCGCGGTGCCGTCCTCTACCGCGCCGCCGAGGTCGTCGTCGATGTATGCCAGCGGATCCTCGCCGAACGTCGAGCCGATGTTGAACATCTGCCAGGGCGTGGGGCGGGCGAAGTTGTAGCGTGGCCGATCCAGCCCGCGGGCGAAGATGTCGCGGAAATCGCGGTCGACCTCGAGGGCGGCCAGCGTTGCGGGCGAGGTCGCGAGGATATCGTCGTCGACCTGGATCCGCCGGACCGTGTTCCGCGTCGGCAGCAGTCCGCCGCGGTAGCGGAGCTCACGCTCGACGTCGTTGGCCTGGAGATGCAGGGCGTCGAGCAGGTCGTAGTTCTCGCCGCCGATGTCGATGCGGTCGCGGAAATCGTCGAGCTCGAGCTGTGCGGCGCCGCTGATCCAGTTGAACATTCGCCGGCTGAACCAGGCGTTCGGCGACGCGTCGGCGCTGCGGTCGCTGCCGCTGCGCAGGTTGATGTCGATCATCCCGCCGTGCGAGATCATCCGGGCGGCGACCTCGAAGCGCGC
>CAZCKC010000218.1:1880-4086 GCA_964499235.1 uncultured Planctomycetales bacterium
CCGGCCGCATTACGAACTCGTTTGCGCCGAGCCAGGCGGAGCGGCCGTAGCCGGGGATGTCGGCGAACTGGGCGGCGGGCCCGAACATTTCGCCGTCGTCGTTGTAGAGCTGGTCGCGGACGGCGCCGAGCACGACGTCGTTGATGTTGTCGAGGCTGGCGTCAACGAGCTCACCTTCCTCGACGATGCTGAAGGTGACGCTCTCGTAGCGGGCGAACGCGAGGTAGGCGGAAATCAGGACAAAGAGCATCGCCAACAGCCCCACCACCATCAGCAGCACCGTGGCCCGCCGGCGATGGCGGGGCGTGCTGCGGAGGCGGCCCGGGCGCTCGTTCGCGGTGCGAGGCAGGCCGTGGGTCTGGACGCGGTTCGGTTTCATAAGCCACCTGTTTACAGGGCGTTATTGCTTGCGTGCCACTTTGATTGTGCCGGGTGGGTCAACTGACCCAGGTTTCCGGCGTGATGGGGCCTGATAAGTACCGGAAGCGGGCTGCAGCGACAAGCTGACGCTCCCGGCGAGCGGCTTCGGCCTGGGCAGGCCGGAACCGATTACGACAGGCTGCTTTCTACGACAGGCTACTTCTTGCGACAGGCTGCTTCGGATGCCCCCCCGACCGCCGCAGGCGGCTAATCGAAGCGGTGGACGATGACCCGTTCGAGCGGGCTCTCGCCGAGGTTGCCGTTGCGGTCGACGACCTTGATGGTGACGCGGATCGCGTAAGGCCAGAGGCGGATGTTTTGGATCCGCTGTTGCACTGACGGGAAGTCACGGAGCAAGACATCGGCGAACTGCTCGCGGCGGCGGAGGAGTCGCCCGGACTCGGCCGTCCCGACAAGCTGGCGATTCTGGGTGGAGTCCGGCCCAAAGACGATCGGCTGGTCCGTTTCACTGGGCAGCGGCACCCAGACGGGGCCGTCGAAGCGGCGGCTGAAGTCGGAGTCGCTCGCATCCGGGGTATCGTATGCGGCCATGTTGCGGGGATCCTCGGGCATGAGGAACTCGACCTGGAACCAGACGCAGCCCGGCGCAATGGCGAGCGCCAGATTGCTGGCCATGTCGGCCCGGGGGTTGGGGGTGATGGCGGCGATGAAGCGGTCGTTCTCGCCAGCGCCACCGCGGAAGTAGAGCACGTCCCGCACCTGGCGCGGAACGAAGCCGCGCGGCTCGTAGGGCGACTCGTCGATCTCCGCGTTCAAGTTGGCGAAGAAGGTCGTGAGGTCCAGCGGCGCGACGTCCCCGGCTTCGTCCGGGTCGTCGCTCCAGCCGGCGATGATGCGGCGCCAGTCAGCGTTGCTAAACGACGTCGACGCGCTGGGATCGGGGGGGACAATCGTCGCTCGGCGGGCGAGCGTCCAGTCGACGGCGGGGATTGGGCTGAAGCCGCCGGCGGGCTGGATGTGGACCGCGTCGCTGAAATCCTCGTCGGCGAGGTCCGCAGCGCTGACCTGCGAGGCGTGGCCCCAGGCGACGAGGACTGGGCCGGCCGGCACGCCGCTAAGCAGCACCTGATTGAACCTGTCGTTTTGGCCCGTCCCCACGTCCGTCGGCGGCGCCTGCGAGGGGGCCTGCTGGCGGAAGAACATCATCAGGTCGGCCCGCAGGCCGTCATCCGGACGGTCGGCGAGCAAGTCGTCGCGGGTGTAGTTATCACCGAGCTCGTCGAGGAAGTAGCCGTTGCGGGCGGCCACGTCGTCTTGCGTCAGGCCGACCTGCCGGAACGGGATTTTGCGGCCGACGAGGACCAGCGTGCTGTTGGCGAGGTCGATGTCCGCGAGGTCGGCGCGGAGTTGCTGCTCGGCCTGGCGGAGCCAGGCCTGGGCCTCGCTCTGCGAAGCAGAGGCCCGGGTCGCGCGGGTCGTCTCCTGGAAGATCAGGCCAACGAGGCCGAGCACGACCGTGATGACGGCCAGCGAGACCATCATCTCGATCAGGGTGAAACCGGTTAGGCGGTGACGGTGGGTCACGCGGTCAATCCTCGCGGGCAGGTTATTGCGGTGCATCCATCCGGTTCAGCTTCACCATGCGGCGGTGGACGCCGACGATCGGGCTCTCGTTCGGGAAGATCGGGGCGCCGTCGCCGGTCCGCTCTGAGAAGGCCGGCGGAATGACCCAGACGGGCCAATCGTCCTCTTCCTCCTCGAGCGTCCAGGGGTAGTAGCCCGGGTTCTCGACGGTGATGACGGCGTCATTCTCGCGGCCGGTGGG
>CAZCKC010000219.1:0-2556 GCA_964499235.1 uncultured Planctomycetales bacterium
GTCACGCCAACCACCCGAACTGGACCGGCACCGGAGCGGATCTTTGACAACTAAACCGCTCGCACCCCCGGCGCTCAGCCCACCAACCTGACCCCGCCTTGGGGTGCCCACGCACCGGTCCCGGACGCCTTTCAATGCCCGCGACCGACGCACGTCGGCGCGCTGTCCGGCGCTGCGGGATTCCGCTACATTCTCCGCATGTACAAGCTGTTTCTCACCCTGCGCTACCTGCGGAAACGCCGGATCGCCTACTTTGCCATCGCCGCCGTCACCCTCTGCGTGGCCATGGTCCTGATCGTCATGTCCGTCATGGGCGGCTTTTTGGAGAACGTCCGCAGCCGGGCCCGCGGCCTGCTCGGCGACATCATCGTCGATAACCGCGACGTCAACGGCTTCCCGCTCTACCCGGAGTTCATCGCCGAAATCGAGCAGTGGCCCGAGATCGCGGAGGCCACCCCCGTCATCTACACCTACGGCATCATGCGCTTCCCCAGCCTCGGACAGGTCGAAACCATCCGCGTCGTCGGCCTCAACCTCCAGGAGACCTTCCGCGTCAACGCCTTCGAGGAGAGCCTCTACTACAACGAGC
This sequence comes from uncultured Planctomycetales bacterium, assembly GCA_964499235.1. GTDB lineage: Bacteria > Planctomycetota > Phycisphaerae > UBA1845 > Fen-1342 > JAFGRR01. The sequence continues at coordinate 590 of CAZCKC010000219.1, forward strand.
TCTACCCGAACACGACGACCCTCGAGCCGCAGCAGCAGCCGCTGGTCGGCGTCGAGCTCACCAGCCAGCGGACGGCCGAGGTCCTTCTGCCGGAGCCCTACGCCTCCGCCCTGGCCGAGTCGCAGGCCGCCGGCATCGTCGACGAGGACGCCGAGCCGCCGCTGACGCCCGAACAGCGGGCCGAAAGCAGCATCGAGATCCTCAACGACCCGCCCGGCCGCTGGGCGACGCGCCCCGTCGAGGCGCCGCTGACGCCGCCCGGCTACGAGGGCGACCCCTGGCCGGGACTGATCGTCGGCACCGACCTCGTCGCCCGCCGCGAGTCCGACGGCCGCTACGTCCGCCGCTATCCGAAGGGCGAGCTGGCGACGGTGACGATGCTGCGGGTCTCGCACACGGGCAACGTCGAGACGCCGCAGAAGCAGCCCTTCCGCTACGTTGACGACTCGCGCACCGGCATCTACGAGATCGACTCGCAGCATGTCTACTGCGACTTTTCGCTGCTGCAGCGGCTGCTGGAGATGGATGCCGGACCCGAGGGCAACTTCCCGCCGCGCTGCTCGCAGATCCAGATCAAGGTCGACCCCGACGTGGTGCGCACCGCTCAGCAGCGCGAGGCGCTGACCGCGCGGATGGTGACGCTCTACAAGGAGCTGGGCGTGCAGCACGCCGACCGGCTCGACAGCTTCGAGCGGTCGCTGGTCAGCTACGTCGAGGCGATGACCTGGGAGCAGTCGCAGATTCACATCATCGCCCCGGTCGAAAAGGAACGCATCCTGGTGACGATCCTGTTCGGGATCATCTCGCTGGTAGCGGCGGTGCTGGTGCTCTGCATCCTCTACATGATCGTCCTGCAGAAAACACGGGACATCGGGATCATCAAGGCGATCGGCGGCTCGTCGACGGGGCTGTCGGTGGTGTTCGTGTTCTACGGGCTGGCGATCGGGGTCGTCGGCAGCGCGCTGGGCGGGACGCTGGGCTACTTGTTCGTGACCAACATCAACGAATTCCAGGCGTTCCTGATCAGCCTCAACCCGGCGTGGCAGGTGTGGGACCGGTCGGTGTACTCGTTTGACGAGATCCCGAACCGCGTTGACCCCACCGAGATGACGGCACTGCTGGTGGCGTCGGTCGTCTTCTCGATGCTGGGATCGACGCTGGCCGCTTGGCGAGCCGGCGTGATGCACCCCGTGGAGGCGCTGCGGCATGAGTGACGCGTTGATCGAGGCCCGCGGCGTGCAGCGGTTCTATCGACTGGGACGCGAGCGGCTGCACGTGCTGCGCTCGGCGTCGCTGTGCGTGGCGCGGGGCGAGTTCGTCGCGATCATGGGCAAGTCCGGCAGCGGCAAGTCCACGCTGCTGCACATCCTGGGAGCGCTCGACGTGCCGCAGGACGGCCAGGTGTTCTACGCCGGGCAGCCGGTGTTCGCGCCACCGGGTCGGCGACGCTTCAGCACGACGGCGCTGGACATGCTCTCAGCCGCGGAGCGCGCGCGGATTCGGCTGCGGCGGCAGGCGTTCGGCTTCGTCTTCCAGTTTTACCACCTGCTGCCCGAGCTGAACGTGCTCGAGAACACCTTGCTGCCGCGGATGATCAACACGCCGACGCTCGGCTGGTCGAAGGCGCGCAAGGCGGCGAAGGCGGATGCGCTGGCCGTGCTGGAGCGAGTCGGGCTCGACGAGCGGTTGAAGCATCGGCCGAACGAGCTTTCCGGCGGCGAGCGGCAGCGGGTGGCGATCGCGCGGGCACTGATTCATCGGCCGGCGCTGCTGCTGGCCGACGAGCCGACGGGCAACCTCGACGCGGGGGCGGGGCGGAACATCATGGAGTTGCTGAAGGACCTGCATGCGGATGGGCAGGCGATCGTGATGGTGACGCATGATGACGCCGTGGCCGCGTATGCGGATCGGGTATTAGCGCTGGAGAAGGGGGAGCTGCGGACGGGGGCGCTGTGAGGCGGTTGCGC
>CAZCKC010000219.1:2656-4043 GCA_964499235.1 uncultured Planctomycetales bacterium
TCAGCCGAGCGGGAGGCGGACGGTGAAGCTGCTGCCTTGGCCGGGCTCGGACTGGACGCTGAGCGTGCCGCTGTGGGCGTCGACAATGTGGCGGACGATGGCGAGGCCAAGGCCGGTGCCGCGGAGCTTGCGCACGCGGGGGTCGCTGCCGCGTTCGAAGCTACGGCCGAGGCGGCGGATCTCGGCCCGGGTCATGCCGATGCCGCGGTCTTGGACGGTGACGACGATGTGTTGGCGGTGGCGGCAGGCGTGGAGGGCGACGGTGCGGTCGCCGCTGGCAGGCGAGTAGCGGTGGGCGTTCTGGAGCAGGTTGACGAAGACCTGTTCGAGGGCGTGGCCGTCGGCGGTGATCGGCGGGATGTCATCGGCGACCTCGAAGTGGAGGGTGAAGCCTTCGGCCTGGAGGCGTGGGGCGAAGAGCGACCAGGCGTGGGCCAGGACCTCGCTGACGTTGCATTCGGCGAAGTCGTAGCGGCGGGTACCGGACTCGATGCGGCTGAAGTCGAGGATGTTGTCGAGCAGCCGGGTGAGGCGGGCGCTCTCGCGGGCGATGGTTTCCTCGTACTCGTAGCGGCGCTCGGGGGCCTTGATGCGGCGGGCGGTGAGTGTTTCGGCGTGGAGGCGGATGAGGGCGAGCGGGGTCTTGAGCTCGTGGCTGACGTCAGCCATGAAGCGACGCTGCATGGCGACAAGGGCGCGCTGCTGCGAGATGCTGCGCTGGATGAGCCAGATGACGACGGTCCAGGCGAGGGCGGTGCCGGCGGCGACGGTGATCAACAGCATCAGGCGGAGGCGGCCGTTGTATTCGAGGGCAGCGACGAAGGCCGGGCTGGGGACGAGATGGCGACGGCCGAAGCTGGCCGGGAGCTGGTGGCTGACGGGGGCTGAGCGAGCATCGAAGCCGGTGGTGACGGTCCATTGGTCGGTAGCGCGTTCGCCGGCCCAGTGGCGGTCGATGAGGCGGTCGAGCTCGGTCACGAGGGCGACCGGGATGCGGGCGGTCGTCATGCCGGTGGCGACGACGAGCGCTTCGCCGCCGCTGGCGTGGAGCAGGTCAAACTCGATCTCGTTCGGGGCGCGGACGGCCGCGAGGGCAAGGCCGCGGGCGAGGAGCGTGGAGAGCTCGTCGAGTTGGCGGCGCTGGGCGGCGCGGGCTTCGAGGGCTTTGTGGGTCGCCGGATTGAGCAGGAGCTTTTGCGGGGCGGCGGCGCCGCCGGCGAGGGTGGCGCGGTGCTCGGCGAGGCGGAGACGCTCTTCGAGCGTGGCCGCGCGGACGAGGACGGCATCGAGCTCGGGCTGGCCCCAGGCGTTTTCGTGAGCGGCGAGCATGCGCTCGACGAGGTCGTCGAGGGCCGCGGCGGCGAGAGGCGGATTGGTCTGGATCAGG
>CAZCKC010000220.1:0-4021 GCA_964499235.1 uncultured Planctomycetales bacterium
AGATCGTCCGCGGGACGCCCTGAAAACTGCAAAAAGCGCTTCCGGGGTCAGCTTGCATTTTGGAGCTTTCCCCCGGTCGGCGCGCGGGGCGGGCCGCGCGGTCCCCGTGCCGGTGCCGGAGAAAAAGGCGGGTCGAGGACCCGCCCTTCTGTTCTGCTCGCGAGCAGTGGCGCCGGGTAACCTTTACTCGGGGGTTAGTTGGTGAGTTCGGCGAGGTTGCGTTCGAGGGCGGTGAGTTTTTCTTCGAGTTCGGTGAGGCGTTGGCGTTCTTTTTCGACGACGGCGGGGGGGGCCTTGGCGACGAAGGATTCGTTGGCGAGCTTGCCGCGGGTGCGCTTGATGTGGCCGGCGGTTTCCTTGAGCTCCTTGTTGAGGCGTTCGCGCTCAATGGAGAGGTCGGCGAGGCCGGTGAGGGAGACGTAGACCTCGGCCTCGGAGAGGACGGCGCTGGCGGCTTCGGGCGGTTTCTGGGCGGTGGGGCCGACGTCGAGGGCGTCGACGCCGGCGAGGCGGCAGATGACGGCGGTGTGGCGGGCGAGGCGTTCGGCGATGGCGGAGCGGGTCTTGACGACGGCCTGGGGGAGGGTGCGGATGGGGGTTTCCTTGGCGGCGGCGCGGAGGCCGTTGACGCGGTTGCGGATGTCGCGGAGGGCGCGGATGGTGTTCGTAAGGAGGTCCATCTCGCGTTCGAAGTCGGGGTCGCGGGCGAACTCGCCGTGGCGCGGCCAGTTGGCGGTGATGAGGGCGGGCTCGGCGGGCTGGGGGTTGCGGACGCCGCGGCTGGGGGCGGTTTGGTTGAGTTGGCGCCAGAGCTCCTCAGTGATGAAGGGGGTGGTGGGATGGAGCAGGCGGAGGGCCTGGTCGAGGACGTAGGCGAGGATCTGCTGGGCGGCGCGGGCGGAGGGGTCGGTCTTGTTGACGAGGTTGTCGCCGGCGTCGCGCTCGAAGAGGCGCGGCTTGACCATCTCGATGTACCAGTCGCAGAAGTCGTTCCAGAAGAAGGCGTAGAGCGCGGCGGTGGCGTCGTTGAACTGGTAGCGGTCGAGGCGGCGGTTGACCTCGTCGATGGTGATGCTGAGGCGCGAGAGGATCCAGCGGTCCTCGACAGCCAACTTCTGCGGGTCGAGCGGCTGGGGGGCGTAGCCGTCGAGGTTGGTGAGGACGAAGCCGGTGGCGGCCTGCCAGAGCTTGTTGCAGAAGTTGCGGCCGGTCTCGAAGCGTTCGGAGCTGTTGACGGAGCGGCCGTCGGGGAGGGTTTCGGATTTGACGGGGATGCGCATGTCCTGGGTCTCGCCGGCCATCGCAGCGAGGGTGAAGCGGAGGGCGTCGGTACCGAAGAGGTCGATGATGTCGAGGGGGTCGACGCCGTTGCCGAGGGACTTGCTCATGCGGCGGCCTTGGCCGTCCTGGATGACGGGATGGATATAGACGTGGGGGAAGGGGACGCGGCGCATGTTGTAGAGGCCGGTCATGACCATGCGGGCGACCCAGAGGGAGATGATGTCGCGGGCGGTGCAGAGGACGTTGGTGGGATAGAAGTAGGGGAGGTCGGGGTTGCTTTCTTCGGGGGCGGGCCAGCCGAAGGTGGAATGGGGCCAGAGGGCGCTGGAGAACCAGGTGTCGAGGACGTCGGGGTCTTGTTCGAGGCCGGCGCGGCTGGCGAGCTGCTCGAACTCGGATGTGATTGACGGGTGCGGGCAGAAGTGCATGCGGAGAAGCGTCTGTCCTGCGGTTGGATCCGGAGTCCCGCCTTCGATCGCAGCCTTGATTAGCGCGAAGGGGCTTTCGGTGCGCGGCTCATAGTGGACGTTCAAACAGCCGGATTCTGCCCATTGCTCGAGCTGGTTGCAGTCGTCGGCGGTCATGGGGGTGAACGAGCTGACCTCGGGCCAGTACCAGACGGGGATGCGGTGGCCCCACCAGAGTTGGCGGCTGATGCACCAGTCGCGTTTTTCGCCGAGCCAGTCGAGGTAGGTCTTGGCGTAGCGCGATGGGAAGAAGCGGACGCGGTGATCGCGGACGGCTTCCATCGCGGATTCGGCGAGGTGCTCCATCTGGACGAACCACTGCTCGCTGAGGAGGGGCTCGATGGGGGTCTTGGAGCGGTCGCTGTGGCCGACGTTCATTTCGTGGGGCTGCTCGTCCTCGAGCAGGCCGAGCTCGTGGAGGTCGTGGACGATCTGTTCGCGGGCGGCGTAGCGGTCGAGGCCCGAGTAGGGGCCGCCGTTCGCGTTGATTTTGCCGTCGAGGGTGAGGATGTTGAGCATCGCGAGGTTGTTGCGCTGGCCGCAGGCGTAGTCGTTGGGGTCGTGGCCGGGGGTGACCTTGACGCAGCCGGTGCCGAAAGCGGGGTCGACGAGGAGGCCGTCGGCGATGATGGGGATTTCGCGTTCGACGAGGGGGACGACGGCGTGCTGGCCGACGAGGTGCTGGTAGCGCGGGTCGTTGGGGTGCACGGCGATGGCGGTGTCGCCGAGCATGGTTTCGGGGCGGGTGGTGGCGATGACGAGGTAATCTTCGCCGAGCTTCGCATCGGGGCCGGTCGCGTTCTTGCCGGCGAGGGGATAGCGGTAAGTCCAGAGCTTGCCCTTGACCTTTTCGGCGACGATCTCGTCGTCGGCGACGGCGGTCTGGAGGGCGGTGTCCCAGTTGACGAGCCGCTGGCCGCGGAAGATCAGGCCGTCCTTGAAGAAGCGGAAGAAGGTTTCGTAGACGGCCTGGGCGCAGACGTCGTCGAGGGTGAAGCGGGTGCGGTCCCAGTCGCAGGAGCAGCCGAGGCGTTTGAGCTGGCCGAGGATGCGGGCGTTGTAGTCGTCTTTCCAGGCCCAGATGCGCTGGACGAGGCCGTCACGGCCGACCTCGTGGCGGGTTTGGCCTTCTTCTTCGCGGAGGCGTTTTTCGACGACGGCCTGGGTGGCGATGCCGGCGTGGTCGGTGCCGGGGAGCCAGCAGGTGGCGTAGCCGAGCATGCGAGCGCGGCGGACGAGGATGTCTTGGAGGGTGTTATTGAGGGCGTGGCCGAGGTGCAGGGCGCCGGTGACGTTGGGGGGTGGGATGACGATGGAGTAGGGCTTGCGGTCGGGGTCGGGGGCGGCGTGGAAGTGGTTGCCGACCTCCCAGAACTGGTAGATTCGTGGTTCGACGGTGGTGGGGTCGTAACTGCCGGCTGCGGCCATTCGTCACCTGTGGCTGTCTGCTTGAGTGGCGGTCTGCTTGCGTGGCTGTCTGCTCGTGTGGCGTTGTCGGAGCGGGGTTGGGTGGGGCCGGTCCGACGGTGAAAGGGGAGAGTATAGCGGGAGTGGGAGGAGGGGAGCAGGGGGTTCGAGAGGAGAGCGGAGAGGGGAGAAAGGAGAGCGCGGGGGTCTCCGTGCGTGCGTGTTATCAGTCGACCAGGCTGAAGCCTGGGGCCGCCGGTGGGCGATGGGCGGGACTCGCCACTCGACCACGGCTGACACAGTCGTGGCGCCTCCGGGGAGGGTTCCTCTTCGGGGGTTGTCAGTCCCCCAGACTGGAGTCTGGGGCAGCCGGTTTTCGGGAGTCGTCTTGGGGGGGTTAGCTGGGGCGGTCTTCGAGGTGGTTGGGTTTTAGGCCGACGGGGCGGCCGAGGATTTCGCTCATGAGGAAGGCGGCCTCGAAGCCGGATTCGCTGAGGAGGACCTTGTCGATCTTGCGGGCGACGGTGGGGCGTGGGCGGTGCCGGCGAGTGGCCATTTGTCGGTCGCTGCCGTAGACGACGTTGAGGTCGTAGACGGCGTCGTCGATGGCAGCCTGGCGCTCGACCTCGTAGGTGGGTTCCTGTCGCTGCTGCTGACGGCGCGACATACGTTCGTGGGCGCGGCGGATCTTTTCCTGGCGCTCGACTTCGCTGATGCGGGAGGGAGTGGGTTTTTCGGGGCGGCGCGGCTCGGGTTCGGCGGGGCGCGGTGGTTGGGTGCGCTGGGGCGGTTGTGGGCGTTGGGGCGGTTGCGGATGAGACGGAATACCGCTCGACGCTTGTGAGTCGTCGGGCGGCGTGAGATCG
>CAZCKC010000221.1:0-2260 GCA_964499235.1 uncultured Planctomycetales bacterium
CGGTTCAAGCTCGGCAGCAGAATCGAGATCAGTAACGCAATGATCGCCACCACCACCAACAATTCGATCAACGTGAAACCTAGCCGCTGGCGGCTGAACTGCGAGGAGCCCTGGTCCGACATGGTTACACACCCTTTCGTCGCATCCTGCGTGAAACGAGCAGTACTTTCGGCTCGTCGAATTGTCCTGCTCGCCGTGAAACGGGCTGAAATGCACCCCAGAGCGGCCGCGGCCGGCGAAATGAGACGGCGCAACGGATAAGCCGCCGCAGTCAGCTCGCCGCAAAGCCTCTCTGCGAATACATCCTACTGACATCATCCGACCGGCTCAATGCGAATTCTGACCGGTTTTGCGGCCACCCCCAGTTTTTTGGCGGGCCAACCGGGCGCTGCGGGCTTCCGTGGCCGGGGCGGTGGCTTGTCCCCCGGTGGAATGGGTCGCGAGGGATGGTGAGAACTGTTTTTATTGGCACACTTGCCTAGCGTGGCATCAGGCTCCAACCACGGCGGCGCATCACGGGCTCGCGCTGCCCGATTTCGATGGCGGCTTTTTAGCGCCGCGTTCACGGCGTGCTCACGAATACCGCCTGGTACTACACCGATTTGGCTGGTACTGCACCGATTTAGCGGTGGAAAGCCCGCCGTGAGAAGCAAAGCGATTAAGCTCTCGGCATGTCGGACTTTGACTTTGACCGCGATGTCTGCGTGTGCTTTCACGTGCCGCTGCGGAAATTGTGGCACTTCACGCGTCGTGAGCGGCCGCGGCATTTCAGCCAGCTCACGGAGTGCCTGGGCGCCGGGACGGGGTGTCAGAGCTGCGTGCCGCTCCTGGAAGCGATCGCCGTGCACGCACCCGATGATGAGCGGGAGGTGCTGCTGGCGAAGCTGGCCGAGCTGGCGGATCGACGGGACGCCCGACGGGCGAAGAAGGTGCCGCGGCCGGACGAGCGGGAATCGTGATCTCGGCGCGTGAACGAGTGGATCGGTCCCCTGCCGCGGCTTGGCGAGAGATTTTCTGCCCCCCTTCCTAGCATTTTTCGGCTTGCAATACCGAACAGAAACCGTACAGTTACCGATGATTCGTCACTGCGAATGCCACCCAGTAGCGTGAGGTCATGGCCACGGAATCGGACGCCAGGGAAGGCGTGTGGCCCGCGCGGAGGACAGGCGACCGAGGCCGGCACAAGGCTCCGCCGTACAGGCGGGCGCGGCTGATCGGTCGCCGCGGTTCGGCCAGCTGCTGCGCGGCCGCGGGACCGGAGCGGTTCCGGATCGTGGGCCTGTGCTGCGGCGTGGTCGAGAGGTTTTCCGACGCCACTGGATACAGGCAGGAGCAGTTTCGATGGCAAGCAAGTCGATGGGAAGCAAGCTGTCCGCGTTGCGGGCCCGGCGGTCGAGCCGGGGAAGGCGGTCTGGTACCGAGTCGACGGTTACGGGTGGGCGTGTCCGCGGTGATGCAAGGAGCGCCGCAGGCTGCGTGCGTTGCACCGGAGCCGGCGCGGCTGAGCACGTCGGGAGCGGCAAGGCGGCCGCCACCGGGCGCGAACGCACCAAATCCAAGGTGACGGCTGAAGGTCCGGGTGCTGGCGCGCGCGGGGTGGGTGTACGGGCCCGCGCCGACGAAGCACGCGCGTCGGGGCGGTGCCGCGGTCGGGCGCTGTCCGCGTCCGGGCGCGCCGCGTTCGGCGCGCCGCAGCACCACCAGGCGATCAGCCGGATCGCCCACGCTTTGCTTTTGTTTTCGCCCGCCGAGACGTCCGCTTTGGCGGCGTACCTGGAGCGGGAGCTTGCAGCGCGGCTTGAGCGCCCGCGACGAACGCGCGGACCGTGTCCTCGTCGGCGGACTCGAACTCGGCCTCCCACGCGCGAAGGCGGCTGAGGGCGTGCTGGCGGGCGGCGGGGTCCTCGACCATCAGCAGGAAGCCGGCGGCGCAGAGGCGGGTGACCCAGTGGCCGGCGCCCTTGGCTTCTTCGTAGAGGACCTTCATGGAGGGTTCGACCTGGAAGTTGATCTGGGGCTTGCGGGCGGGCATCGCGGCTCCTTTCCGGCGGTCGCTCGCCGGCAGCGGTCGTGCAAGAATATCCGACGTTTCTAGAACACCGGCTATGATGACGGCGGCGGCGGCGTTTGTCGAGCGCGGGTCGCGGTTTATCGAGCCGGGGCGGCGCGCGGGCGGCGCTTGCCGCGCTGCGGCGGCGCTTTGCTCGCGGCGCGGGGCCGTGGCTAGAATCTCCGCCGCGAGCGGATCGGCGGCCGCTGA
>CAZCKC010000221.1:2360-4001 GCA_964499235.1 uncultured Planctomycetales bacterium
TGCCGCTGAAAAGAGCTGCCTGGCATGAAGGGACAACGATGCGGGTACTGGTGATCGGCTCGGGCGGGCGGGAACACGCCTTGTGTCACGCGCTGGCCCGGTCACCGCGGCTGACCGAGCTGTTCGCGCTGCCCGGCAACGCGGGGATCGCGCGGTGCGCGACGCTGGTGCCGGGCGACCCGCTCGACTTCGGGCATGTGCAAGAGGTGGTCCGCCGCGAGCAGATCGACCTGACCGTGGTCGGGCCGGAGGATCCCTTGGCGGCGGGCATCGTCGACGCCCTCGCGGCGGCGGGGCACCGCGTCTTCGGCCCCAACCGCGTGGCCGCCCAGCTCGAAAGCGACAAGGCGTTCGCAAAGCAGCTGATGCGGCAGCACGCGATCCCGACGGCCGAGGCCCGCACGTTCGAGGACTTCCAGCGGGCCAAGGAATACATCGCGAGCCGCGACGAGCCGGTGGTGGTGAAGGCCGCCGGCCTCGCCCGCGGCAAGGGCGTCGTGGTGTGCGACGAACCGTCCGACGGGATCCTGGTGGCCGAGCGGATGCTGAAGGACGGCCAATTCGGCGCGGCGGGGCGACGGATCGTGGTCGAGGAGAAGCTCGACGGCCCGGAGGCGTCGGTGCTGGCGATCGTCGACGGACGGACGCTGTACGTGCTGGAGCCGGCGCAGGATCACAAGCGGCTGCGGGACGGGGACGAGGGCCCGAACACCGGCGGGATGGGTGCGTTCTGTCCGACGGCGAAGGTCGACGACGCGGTCCTGCGCGTGGTCGAGCAGCAGATCCTGGTGCCGACGCTGGACGCGCTCATACGGCAGGAGATTCACTACCGCGGCGTGTTGTATGCGGGGATCATGCTGACGCGGGCGGGGCCCAAGGTGCTGGAGTTCAACTGCCGTTTCGGCGACCCGGAGATCCAGGCGGTGCTGCCGCGGATGCGCTCGGACCTGCTGGAGTTGCTGGACCTGGCGACGCGCGGGCAGCTCGAGGACGCGACGATCACGTGGGACCCGCGGGCGGCGCTGTGCGTGGTGATGGCGTCGGGCGGGTATCCGGATCAATACGCAACGGGCAAGCCGATCACCGGGCTGCCGGAGCCGGGCGCGCGGGACGATGCCTTCGTCTTTCACGCCGGCACGGCGCAGCAGGGTGACCAGGTCGTGACGGCCGGCGGGCGGGTGCTGGGCGTGACGGGGCTCGGCGCGACGCTGGCGGAAGCGCGGGCGACGGCGTACGGCGTGGTGGAGCAGATTCACTTCGAGGGGGCGCATTACCGCCGCGACCTGGGGGTCGGCTAGCACGGGAGGCGTTCGGCATGCTCGCGATTGGCGATGTGCACATCTACGTCACCGACCTGGTGACGGCGCTGCGGTTCTGGGGCGACGGCCTGCGGCTGCGCGTCAGCGAGCGGGAGATCACCGCGCACAGCGGCTACGCCTGCCTGGACTGTGCCGACGGCGGACCGTCGATCCGGCTGATCGCGCGGGTCGATCCCTGGCCGCCGGGGGCGCAGCCGGAGCCGGCCACGCGCCCGGGGATCACGTTCGACGTCGTAACGACCGAGTTCGAGGAGACGCTGGCGCGGGTGCTCGAGCACGGCGGCGAGACGGTCGGCGCGACCGAGATCTACAACGGCCTGCA
>CAZCKC010000222.1:0-3988 GCA_964499235.1 uncultured Planctomycetales bacterium
GCGCGGGCGTGGACCGGGGGGGGGGCGAGACCCCCCCCCCAAAGATCTAGAGGCCCCGCGGGGACGCCCGCCTCGGGCGCATCCTCGACGAGGCCCGCAAGGCCTTCGCCAACGCGACGCGCCCCGCCGGCGACCCCGAGCAGATGAGCCTGCCGGCCGCGGAGGACTACGTCCGCGTGACGCTGGATCTCACGACCGAGCAGAACACGCCGGCCGTCGAGCGGGCCCTTTTGCGGATGTTCGCGGCGCAGCTCGCGCTGCTCGGCGAACGGCGCGACGTGGCGGTCCAGCAGATGCTGAACGCGCTGCGGCTGTACCCGAGCCTGCTGGCCGAGTATCCCTACGTCGGTCAGTTCTGGGGCGATTTCAACGAGCAGACGGGACGCAGCCGGCGTTACGACAACCTGCTCCGGGCCAACGTTGGGGTGTTGGAGGCGAACCCGGGCTCGATGGCGGCCTTGTTTTTGACGGTCTTCTGTGCGCACGAGCTCGGTGATGGCGCGCGAGTCGATCGTGCCTTGAACCAGGCCCGGCAGCTGCGGGTGTTACAGGCTTTCCAGGAAGACGTGCTGCGCTGGCGCTGGGCGGTCGACGTCGCCCGCACCGCGGCCGAGGAACAGGCAGCCGCGGGGGGCGCACCGGGCTCCTGATCACAGACCACGAGGCCGTCGGGTCCGTTGCCGGGCCGGGGGCGCAAGCGAGCGGCATGACCGAGTCGACCCAGCACGAAACCTTTGTCCTCCCGCTCCGGCGGTGGCTGCTCGCTCATCGGATGACGGTGAGCTTTGTCGCCCACGGCATTCTGTTCGCGACGGCGTGGTTCCTGGCGTTCGGGCTGGCCTATAACTTCGCCCGCTTTGGCGAATGGTTCGACGTCTTCTTCCTGCCGCTGCTGATTCCCGTGCTCATTATCAAGCTGGCCGTCTTCGGCTGGATGCGGCTGCACCGCGGCTGGTGGCGGTACGTGTCGCTGCGGGACGTGTTCCAGGTCACGCGGGCCGCCTGGCTCAGCTTCGCACTCATCTTCCTGGTGTACTACGGTTTGGCGTGGCTTGACCGCGGGATGGGCTACGCGCTGCCGCTGTTCCAGCGGAACTTCCCCGACTCGGTCTTCCTGCTCGACTTCGCCGGCACGATCGCGCTGATCTGCGGGGCCCGGCTGGCGGTGCGGCTCTACCACGAGGAAGTCCACACCGACGCCGACGCCGTCATGCCGCGGCTGCTCGTGCTCGGGGCGGGCAACGCGGGCGAGAACGTTGTCCGCGAGATCCTCCGTCTCCCGAGCCTCAACTACCGCGTGGTCGGCTTCCTCGACGACAACCCGGCCAAGCAGCACGCCCAGATCCACGGCATCGAGGTCCTCGGCCCGATCAGCCGCGTCAAGGAAATCTGCGACGAGGAAGAGGTCGACGAGATCCTCATCGCGATGCCGTCCGCCACCCGCGAGAAGCTCCGGCGGGTGATCGATCTCTGCCAGGGCACGAATCTGCGGTTCAAGACCCTGCCCGCCCTCTCGGACTTCATCGAAGGCCGGGCCGAGGTCAGCCAGATCCGCGACGTCGACATCAACGACCTCCTCGGCCGCGCGCCGGTCACGCTCGACGAGGCGTCGATCAGCGATTTCGTCCGCGACCGCGTGGTGATGGTCACCGGCGCCGGCGGCTCGATCGGCTCGGAGATGTGTCGGCAGATCGTGAAGTTCAAGCCCAAGCGCCTGCTGCTGGCCGAGCAGGCCGAGCAGAACCTCTTCGAAATCGACAAGGAGCTCCGCCGCGAGCACGCCGAGATCGACGCGGTGCCCTACATCATGGACATCGGCGACGCCCGCCGCGTGGCGCACATCTTCGAGCGCGAGCGCCCGACCGCGGTCTTCCACGCCGCAGCCCACAAGCACGTCCCGATGATGGAGAGCAACCCCGGCGAGGCGATCAAGAACAACATCCACGGTACCCGCACCATCGCCGACGCCGCGGTCAAGGTCGGCTGCGAGAAGTTCGTGATGATCTCCACCGACAAGGCCGTCAACCCGACCTCCATCATGGGCTGCTCGAAGCGCGTCGCGGAGATGTACATCCAGGGCCTCAACCGCACCGCCGCCACGCAGTTCGTAACCGTCCGCTTCGGCAACGTCCTCGGCAGCAGCGGCAGCGTCATCCCGATCTTCAAGGAGCAGATCGCCCGCGGCGGCCCCGTCACCGTCACCCACCCGGAGATGGTCCGCTATTTCATGACCATCCCGGAGGCCGCCCAGCTCGTCCTCCAGGCCGCCTCGATGGGCAACGGCGGCGAGATCTTCGTGCTCGACATGGGTGAGCCGGTCAAGATCGTCGACCTCGCCCGCGACCTGATCACGCTCTCCGGCTTCCGCCCGGAGGAAGACATCAAGATCGAGTTCAGCGGCATCCGCCCCGGCGAGAAGCTCTACGAAGAGCTCGCCATCGACGGCGAGGACGTCGCCCGCACCCCCCACCCGAAGATCGGCATCTGGCAGACGATCCCCGTCGATGTCGACGAGCTGCTCCCCGTCATCGACCACTTCATCGCCGCGGTCGACGGCTGGTCAAGGGACCAGATTCGCGACGAGCTCAAGCGGATCGTCCCCGAGTTCCAGCTCGAAACGGTGGTCCCGCCGCTCACACACACGATCCCCATCGCCGGCCAGGCTCAGACCGCCCCCGGCGACGCCCAGATCGCACCCGCCTGAGCCGGCCGACCCCTACGACGCAACGGCCAGGCCCCTCCGCAGCGACGCCCCGTGCCGTGTACACCCCCACAGCCGCGGACTATAGTTGGACCCCATGCGACGGCGCGTCCTGATACTCGGATCGACCGGCTCGATCGGTTGCTCGGCCCTCGAGGTCGTTCGCCAGCTCCGGGACCGGTTCCAGCTCGTGGGATTGGCCGCTCGCTCGAGCTGGGAAATCCTGGCCGCGCAGGCCCGTGAGTTCGGCGTCCCGCACGTCGCCCTCGCCGAGCCGCGCCACGCGGACGCGTTCCGCGACGCCCTCGGGCATGACGTGACCCTGCATGCCGGCGCCGCGGGCCTCGTCGAGCTGGTCCGCGAAACCGACGCCGACGTCGTCCTGTCCGCGATCGTCGGAGCGGCCGGCCTGCCCGCGACGCTGGCGGCCGTCGAGCGGGGCCTCGACGTCGGCATCGCGAACAAGGAATCGCTGGTGGTCGCCGGCAGCGTGCTGATGCCGCTGGCCGCCCGCACCGGCAGCGCGTTGATTCCGGTCGACAGCGAGCACTCTGCGATCTTCCAGGCGCTGCAGGCCGGCCGGACCAGCGAAGTCCGCCGGATCTACCTGACGGCGTCGGGCGGCCCGTTTCGGACCTGGAGCTATGATCAGATCGAGGTGGCGTCGCTGGAGGACGCGCTCAACCACCCGACCTGGTCGATGGGACCGAAGATCACGATCGACAGTGCCACGATGATGAACAAGGCGCTGGAGATCGTCGAAGCACACCACCTCTTCGGGGTGGCGGTCGATCAGATCGAGGTCTTGATCCACCCGGAGTCGATCGTGCACTCAATGGTCGAATACCAGGACGGTTCGACGCTGGCGCAGCTCGGCACGCCCAACATGTGCACCCCGATCCAATACGCGCTGACCTATCCCGAGCGCATCGCCGGTGTGGCTGACCACCTCGATTGGCGGACGATCCGCAGCCTGAACTTCGAGCCGCCCGACTTCGAGCGCTTCCCCGCGCTGCGCCTCGGCATCGAAGCCGCCCGCGCCGGCGGCAGCCTCGGCGCCGTCCTCAACGCGGCCAATGAGGCCGCCGTCGAGCGCTTCCGGGGCGGTGAGTTGCGCTTCGCCGAGATCGCGGCCGTCTGCGAGCGCGTGATGGCCGCCCACACGTTGATTTCCGAACCCACCCTCGACGATCTCTTCGCCAGCGACGCCTGGGCGCGGCGTGAGGCCCTTGAATGCTGATGAACCTTGCAGAGAACGAGCTGCTCCTGGCCGTGCTGGATATCCAG
>CAZCKC010000223.1:0-3955 GCA_964499235.1 uncultured Planctomycetales bacterium
GCGGGGGGGCATTTACTTGCGTGGGGGGTAGGCGGCTTCGAGGGCGTCGAGGAGCTTGGCGGGGCCGTGGCGGACGGGGTCGGCGACGGGGAGATTGAGAGCGTCTTCGAGGTCGCGGCAGGCAGCGTGAGCGATGGCGTCGTCGTATTCGACGCTGTTGAGCGCGATGGCGACGACGCGGGCGGGGTGGAGCCAGCCGGCGAGCTCCTCGTAGCCCGCGATGAGCGTGGGGAGCGTGGGCAGCGGCAGGTGGGGCGGGGCCTTGTAGGTGGTGCGGTTGAGTTGGTGGACGAGGACCAGGGCTTCGGGGCACGTGCCGTGGAGTAGGGCGAGCGTCACGCCGGAGTAGCCGGGGTGGCCGAGGCTGCCCTGGCCTTCGATGAAGCAGTAGTCGACGTCGGCGTGGGCGAGGACGAGCTCTTCGGCCGCGCCGGCGATGAAGTCGGCGACGCAGGCGTCGATGACGGTTCCGGCGCCGGTGGTGAGGATGCCGCTTTGGCCGGTGGCGGCGAGGGCGGCGGTGTGGTGGCGTTGGCGGGCTTCCGTGCAGAGGGCCTGGGCGGTGGCGAGCTTGCCGACGTTGCAGTCGCTGCCGACGGTGAGGACGCGGCGGGCGCGGGTGGTGCGGGCCTGGCCGCTAGCGACGCGGCGGTCGGGCGGCGGTCGGCGGAGATCGTAGAGATGGGCGCCGCTTTCGTCGGCGAGGCCGCGGAGGTGCGGATCGTCGTCGAGGAAGTCGTGGAGGCCGCTGATGACGCTGACGCCAGCGCGGAGGGCGGCGTCGATTTCGGCACGCAGGGTGGGGGTGAGGCCGCCGCCGATGGGGGCGACACCGATGACGGCCGCGTCGGGCTGGTGGACGAGGGCGGTGGCGACGTTGGGGACGATGGGGACGGCTGGGGCCCAGGGGATGTGGTCGGCGGGGGACTGGCCGGCGGCGTGGGCGTCGACGATGGCGACGACGTCGTTGGGGCGGTCGCGGAGGACGGTGGCGGCGGTCTTGGAGGTGAAGATGCCAAGGCGGCTGTCGGTGAGGAGGATGAGGCGGTGGTAGTCGGGGAGGCGGTGCATGGCGGCATGATACGGGGGACGGGCGGGGGTTGTAGAGCAGATGAACAGGGGGCAGGGGAGGTGGGGCGGCTGCTGGGAAACGGCCGATACGAAGCCCGGCCGCGACACCAGTCCCCCAGGTTGAAACCTGGGGCAGCCATTGGGTGACTTGACCGGGTGCGTGGGGGCGGGGAGGCTGGGGGGATGCATGCGGCGGCGGCGAAGTATGTTTCGCGCGGCGGGGTGAAGCTGGCGGCGGCGCTGGATGGGTTTGGAGTCGAGCCGGGGGGGTGGGTGTGCCTGGACCTGGGCAGCCATGTCGGCGGGTTCGTGGATTGTCTGCTGCGGCGGGGGGCGGCGCGGGTGCACGCGGTGGACCCCGGGACGGGGGTGCTCGATGCGCGGCTGCGGGCGGATCCACGGGTGGTGGTGCACGAGAACGCGAACGCGCTGCGTTTTGACGCGCCGGAACTTTGTGAGCTGGTGACGGTGGACGCGGGGTGGACGCCGCAGCGGCTGGTTTTGCCGGCGGCGCGACGGGCGCTGAAGCCCGGCGGCGTGATCGTCACGCTGGTGAAGCCGCAGTACGAGGCGCCAGAGGACTGGCGGCGCGGCGGCGTGGTGCCGGCGGCGCGGCAGGCGGAGGTGCTCGCGCTGGTGCGCGAGGATGCAGCGGACCTGCGGCTCACGGTGGCGGGTGAGCTGGCGAGCCCGATCGCGGGACACGGCGGCAACCGCGAGTGGTTCTTTCTGGTTCGAGCGGACTGAGGCGGCCGGCGGCCGAGCCGGCGTGCGAGGAGTGGATGGCGGAGCGGATCCTGGTCGTGCTGCCGAACTGGGTGGGCGACGTCGTGATGGCGACGCCGACGCTGGCGGCGATCCGCGCCCGTTATCCGCAGGCCGAGATCACGTTCCTGCTGCGTTCCTACGTGGAAGAGATCGTGGCGGGCGGGGGGTGGCACGACGCGACGGTGGCGTGGCCGGCGGAGGGCTGGCGCGGCCTGCCGGCGCTGGGGAAGCGTTTGCGGGCGGAGCGGTTCGGACTGGTGGTGTTGTTGCCGAATTCGTTTCGGTCGGCGGCGGCCGCGTGGCTGAGCGGGGCGCCGCGGCGGGTAGGGTATCGGAGGGACGGACGCGGTTGGCTGCTGACGGAGAAGCTGGAGCCGATCCGGCTGGGTGGCGAGTTCGTGCCGGTTCCGATCGTGCCGTACTATGCCGCGTTGGGGGCGGCAATCGATGCGTCGGTGACGGATCGGCGGCTGCGGCTCGGGATCACGGCGGAGCAGGCGGCGGCCGGGCAGGAGCTGCTCGAGCACTACGGACTGGAGGCGGGGCGATACTGCCTGGTGAACCCGGGGGCGGCGTTCGGGGCGGCGAAGTGCTGGCTGCCGGAGCGGTTTGCGGCGGTGTGCGATGGGGTGGCGGATCGGTTCGGGTGGCGGCCGGTGCTGGTTGGAGCGCCGCGGGAGTTTCCGCTCTTGCGGGCGATCGCGGGGCAATGCCGGTTGCCGGTGACGGTGTGCGAGCGGCCGGGGACGACGCTGGGGAGCCTGAAGCTGTTGACGCGCGAGGCGGCGGCGCTGGTATGTAATGATACCGGGCCGCGGCATTACGGGTTAGCATTTGATGTGCCGACGGTGACGGTCTTTGGCCCGACGTTTCAGGAGTGGACGGACACGGTGCACACGCGCGAGGTGCAGGTTCAGGCGCGGGTGTCGTGCGGGCCGTGCCAGCGCAAGCGGTGTCCGCTGGATCACCGGTGCATGCGGGAGGTGGGGGCGGAGACGGTGCTGGACGCGGTGGCGGGGCTGGTGGCGGGCCGTGTGGCGTCACGGGCGTTGGATGGCGTGGCAACGCGGCAGGAGTCGTAGAGCTTGCTGGTGGTACGAAACTGGCTGCGGATCGATCCGGCGTACCGGACGGCGCTGAAGCGGTGCGGTCTGGATACGGTGGAGCGGGTCTTGGCGCGGACGGACGGTGAGGTCGTGGCGTGGAGCCGGACGACCGATTCGGCCTTCATCGCGGCGCCGGAGGGGGGCGGGGGGTTTTTCATCAAGCGGTATCGCTATCCGGCGTGGCGGCACCGATTGCGCGGGATGTTGCGGGGGACGTTCTTCGGGGTGGATCGGGCGCAGGCGGAGGCGCGGGCGCTGCGGACGATGCGGCGGCTGGGGGTATCGGCGGTGCGGCCGGTGGCGGTGGGCCAGCGGCGGATCGGCGGTTTTTTGGCGGCGTGTTTCCTGGTGACGGAGGCGGTGCCGGCGTCGCCGAACTTGACGACGGTGGCGCAGGACATTGCGGCGGGCCGGCGGCAGGTGAGTCGGCGGGAACGGCAGCAGCTGGTGGAGCGGTTGGCGCAGGAGATCCGGCTGATGCACGGGGTGGGGTTTGCGCACGGGCGGCTGTTCTGGCGGAACATCCTGCTGCGGGTGGGGCTGACGGGGGAGCCGGATTTCTTCTTGTTGGATCCTGAGCCG
Source organism: uncultured Planctomycetales bacterium (assembly GCA_964499235.1). Taxonomy (GTDB): domain Bacteria; phylum Planctomycetota; class Phycisphaerae; order UBA1845; family Fen-1342; genus JAFGRR01. Next base: position 3,528 of record CAZCKC010000223.1, read on the forward strand.
CCGCGGCAGTTGCAGCGGCTGGGGCGGGCGAGCGACTGGTGGCTGACGGAGTTGGCGAAGCTGACAACTTCGGCGCTGCCGTTCACGACGCGGACGGAGCGGCTGCGGTTTGCGCGGCAGTACTTCCGCGTGCGGTGGCTGACGCCGGCGCTGAAGACGCAGCTGCAGGAGATTGGGCGGCTCGTGGAGCAGTGGGAGCGGCACGAGCGGCAACGGATCCGGATGAACGCGCGGTTCGTGGCGTGGAACCGGCAGTTGGCGGGGGAGCTGGCAGCGCGGGCGACGGCGGGAGGTGCGGCTTGAGGGACCGGGTGGCCGCGGTCGAGGGCGGTCAGGGAGCAGGGCAGGGGGACTGGGCGGCGGTGGTGGCGCACCTGCTGGCGGGCGGTGGGCCGGAAGAACTGAGTGGGGCGTGGACGTTGTTGTCG
>CAZCKC010000224.1:0-3908 GCA_964499235.1 uncultured Planctomycetales bacterium
CCACCGGCCGGTGGCGGGTTCCGGCAGGCGCAACGCCACACAGGCGCAACGGGAGGCGATGATGAAGAAGCTGCTGCCAATCTTGCTGCTGGCCATCACGCTGGCGATCGTGATCGTCGGTCTGGTGCTGGTCCTGAGCGACACCCCGCCCACCGACGAGCCGGGGACCGGGACCCCGGTGCTCCAGTCGCCGGGGACGCCGCCCAGCGAGACGCCCTGAGCGGGCGGCAGGCCGGCCGCGGGCCGTTGATCGGCATCGCGGCGGGATCTAGGATACGCGACGGATCACGGCCGAAGTGGCGGAACTGGCAGACGCGCGGGATTCAAAATCCCGTTCCCGCGAGGGAGTGAGGGTTCGAGTCCCTCCTTCGGCAATCGGCCGGCGAGCAAACCTTCCTTGACCAAGATACGTAGATACCCTAGTGCCGTGTGCGGTCGGGTGGACCGTTTTTGGGCGGTGGACGCATAATGCCCGCGGGCAGCGGCCCCCAGGGGATTCGCGCAGACTGAATTTTTTTTCGGGGCGCTGGGTCGGTGAGCCGCGGTTGCCGGAAGGCTGGGGGCGGTAAGAATTCCTGGGCGGGGCGGCGCGTTTTCCTGATCGACAAGGAGCGATGTGAATGGCACGGCGACACTGGGCGGCGATGAGCGTGATGGGTGTCTGGGTGGCGGCCGGCCTGGCGCAGAATGTCCGCTGGGAGACGGATGTCCAGGGGGCGATCCGGGAGGCGCAGCGGGGACAGCGGCCGCTGATGTTCCATGTCTACTCGACGCGGTATGAGCCCGAGGATTCGGACGACAGCATCATTGACCGGCAGCGGCGGGTGTTTGCAGATGCGCGGGTGGCGTTGGCGTCGCGGCAGTTCGTGCCGGTGCGTTTGTATCGCGAGCGGGACGGGCAGTTCCTGGAGCAGGTCGGAATTCCTTCGCACGGTGGGTCGGACTTCACGATCTTCTGGACGACGCCGCAGGGCAAGCTGCTGGACCGCATCAGCGCCGGGGGCGTGACGCAGGTCGAGTCGATGCTCCAGAAGATGGAGACGATCTGGGAGAAGTACCGGCAGACGATCCTGGATGAGATCAAGCCGATCCTGGGGGACGAGAACGCGGAGCCGCGGGTGGTGGTAGACGCGCTGCGGCGGCTGGAGGAACTGGCGATTCCGGAGGCGGATGAGCCGGTGATCGAGCTGCTGAAGCGTGAAAGCCTCGACGACGCGGTTCGCAGCCAGGGGGTCGAGACGCTGGCCGCGCTCAACAGCGAGAAGGCCGTGCAGTACCTGTTCGAGTTGAGCCTGACGGCCAAGGATCCGCGGCTGGCGCGGGAGGTGGCCACGCGGCTGACGCGGGCGGACCCGCCGGCCGCGCGGCACCTGATGAAGTATCTGGATGAGGATGATCTGGACCAGCAGGTGGCGGCGTACGACGCGATTGCGAAGATCGCGCGGGTGCGGACGACGCGGCCGGGGCAGTTCTGGCAGTCGGCTTCCGAGGACCAGCGCAAGCAGGCGTTTGACCTGCTTAAGAAGGATGCCGAGGAGCGGATCGAGCGCTGGGAGCAGCGGAACGCGCGGCGGCGGTAGGTCACACGCGGGCGGGCGATCACCTGAGTTGCACTGTGCGAGACCCGTGACGCCCGTGGGGCCGTTCTGGGCCCTGCGGGTGAAAACCGATCAATTCAGCTTAGTCTAATCGTTGCGGGTTTCCGCGGGGAGTTGGGTGCTGCGCTCAGGCAGCGGCGTACCAGCGTTGGCGGATGCGGTTCATCAGCGGCAGGCTGATGAGGGCGACGGCGAGCTTGAGAGCTTCGCCGGGGAGAAACGGCACCAGGCCCGCGAGCAGAAGTGTCGGCAGGGAGAGGTTCGCGAGTTGGCCCCACGCAGCCAGGCCGAGGAGGCCGAGGCCGAAGACCGTGGCGAGGCCGGCGCTGAGCGCGGCGAGCGTGCGGCCGGGGGTTTGGCGGCGCTGGGCGAGGACGGCCCCAATGACGAGCGGGGCGACGCCGAAGCCGATGAGGTAGCCGCTGGTGGCGCCGGTGGCAACGGCGAAGAGGCCAGGTCCGGCGAGGCCGACGCCGAGAAAGAGCGTGATGCCGCCGACGGCGAGCCACGGTCCGACGGCCAGCGGGAGCAGCAGCACGACCAATGTCTGGAGCGTGATCGGCACGGGCGAGCCCGGCAGCGGGATTTTGGCGTGGGCGGCCAGGGTCATGAGCAGGGCGCCGGCGAGGACAGCGATCAGGCCGCGGGCGACACTGACGCTTTGCTGGCGGGTGGCCAGCCCGGTGGTGGTGGCGGCGGTAGTATTCATGGCGCGGCATGTTAGGCGGGCGCCGGGGTGTGGACAAGGCGGCGGGATGGACCTCGACTTCAACCAGTTGCCGATTCCGGACTGGGGGCTGGCGTGTCCGGTGTGCCGGTACGCGCTGAACGGGCTGCCGACGCACCGCTGCCCGGAATGCGGGACGGACATTGACGTGCCGAGCCTGATCCGAACGTGGACGCGGCTGCGCGCGCCGACGTACCGGGGGGATGAGCGGCCGGTGCCGGACTGGGGATTGGAATGCGGCCATTGTCGGGCGGCGCTGGCGGGGATGACGGGGGACGCGTGTAACGTTTGCGGGGCGGCTTTAGCTGGGTCGCTGGCGCCGCCGCGGCAGGACTGGTTTGTGGTGGAGCCGTGGCATCTGGGCGGGCTGTCGCCGGCGGTGTTGTTGCAGGTGGTCGAGGGGGAGCTGATCCCGCATTACCAGAGCAACGAGCAGGGGGTGTACCAGATCTACTTCGGCAGCCGGCCGCTCGATCAGCGGGTGCGGGTCTCGCGGGAGTTCTACTACGACCTGCTGGCGGGGCTGGCGGCGCGGCGGAAGCAGCGGGCGCAGCGGCCGGCCGGTGCGCCGCGGGTGTGTCCGAACTGCGAGGAGACGAGCCCGCCGGATTTCGAGGTGTGCTGGCAATGCGGCGGGGCGTTGTAGGGGGTGTTTTCTTGTGATGGACGTGATGTGAGTCCCCGAGGCTGAAGCCTGGGGCCCCGGAGTTGGGACACCCACTCCGGGGGGCTAAGCGCGTTCGCCCATGACTTGGACGATGACCTTGCGGCGGCGGGGGCGGGTGTCGAAGTCGATGAGGATGATTTGCTGCCAGGTGCCGCAGGTCATGCGGCCGTGGAGGATCGGGATCGTGATCGACGGGCCGAGGGCGGAAGCGCGGACGTGGGAGTGGCCGTTGTCGTCGTTCCAGGTCTGCTCGTGGAGGTAAGTGTCGTGCTCGGGGGCGATCCGTTCGAAGAAGGTCTTCAGGTCGGTGTTGAGCAGGCCGGGCTCGGCCTCGGTGGTGGTGATGGCCGCGGTGGAGCCGACGACGAAGACGGTGACGATGCCGTGCTCGATCTCGGAGCGTGACACGACGTCCACAACCTGCTCGTGGATATCGAGGACGTGGGCATTGCCCTGGGTCTGAATATCAAGCTGGTCGGTGTGGACCACGACATCTCCGGCGGCGACGCGGCTTGCACGCCTGGCCTACTCAGCGGCGGCCGTTTCGACCTCGGGCTCGGCGTTGAGCCAATCGGCTAGCTTAACGGACCACGGCCGCGGGGCAATCGCCGGGATAGAGATCAGCATTTCGCGGGTGGCGGGCGCGAAGACGGCCGAGTGGACGGTGGTATCGAGGCGGACCATCCGCATGGTCTTGAGCATGTCCGCGGGGCGCAGCAGCCCGTCGGCGGGCTGCATTTCCAGTACGCGCATCAGGGTCTGGTAGCGGCGGCCGGGCTCGGGCGTGAGGCGTTTGCGGAGGTGGTTGGTGCAGGCGATGGCGTCGCGGAGGGCGGCATCGGTTTCGCCGGGGGTGCGGAGGGTGACGCCCCGTTCGAAGTCGTTGGGGTCGTACTCGAAGACGACGGCGGGGGGC
>CAZCKC010000225.1:0-3907 GCA_964499235.1 uncultured Planctomycetales bacterium
GCCTCTACCAGCCGCGACAGGCTCAGCGGATAGCCGTAGCCCACGAAGCCGGCCGCGATCTGTACGTCGAAGATGTTCCGCGGCACCTGGCCCGTCTCGCGCAGGCAGAGGTCCAGGTCCTCCTTGCCCGCGTGCACGATCGTGATGATCTCGGGATCGGTGACGAGGGCCCAGAAGGCGTCCAGCTTCAGCCCCACCGTCGGGTCCACCAGCACCGGCGTGTCGGCCCCGACAACCTGCACCAACGCCAGGTGGGCGTGAAACGTGTCGTCGCGGATGAACTCGGTGTCGAACGCAAAGCGCTTCGCGCTCGCCAGCTCGGCGCAGTAGTCGTCGAGCCGTGGCTGCTTCGTGATGATTTCTGGGTCGGGAGCGGTTTTAGCCGCCACGGGGTCAACCTCTTTCAACAGCTGTCCGGAAATGCGCCGGCGCACTGATCAGAATAGGCGACCCCGGCCAAAACGAACAGCCCCGGGCGGCGGCGACGCCCGGGGCTGAACGCTCATTGAGTTCGAGACCTTAACGGCGAGCGTGAGGCCGCTGGCGGAACGTCCCTGTCCCTGCCCAGTGAGCCTGACCCCCGCTGGGGCCAAACCACCACTCGCGCGTCAAGGAGCGTCGCCCTCCGTGGCAACGTCTCTCACCCACGCGTATCGGGAGGGTCCGAAAACGAAGTTGAGCCCTTTCCCGGATTTTCTGACAGGGCGCAAAGTAAACGCGTCGCCCGCCGTCCGGGCGACGCGTCAGCTCATTCTGGCTCTTAACCCGTTGCGGGCCTTACACCGCCCCAACCTGGTACCGCAGGAACGCGTTGATCGTCAGCCCGGAGTCGGCCTCCTGCAGTGCCTGCGTGACCGACTTCTTGTCATCCTTCACGAACGGCTGCTCCAGCAGCACGATCTCGCTATAGAACCGGTCCAGCTTGCCCGTCACGATCTTCTCGGCAATCTCCGGCGGCTTGCCCGCCGCCTCGGCCTCGAACTCCGCCTTCTGCTCGGCCACCGTCTTGGGGTCGACCTCTGCGCGCTTCAGTGCCGGCGGGTTCATGGCCGCAATGTGCATGCAGACGCCATTCGCCAGCTCTTCCGGGCACGGCGCCGAGAACGCCACGATCACGCCGACCTGGGCGTTGTGGTGCGCGTACGAAGCCACGTGGCCCTGCAGCGATCCGACCCGCTTCACGTTCATGTTCTCCCGCAGCCGGCTGAACACGTCGCTCTTCAGGTCGTCGAGCGTCGTGCTCGGATCGTCAGCGCTGGGCTGCTGGAGAATCGACTCCGGCGTCGGGTCGTCGACGCCGGCCACCGTCTTGGCGATCTGCGCGGCCAGGTTCGCGAAGTCATCCGTGTTGGCCACCGGCGCGGTCTCGCACAGCAGCTCGACGATGCCGGCCCGCGTCCCGTCGGGGGTGACGTGGCACGCCACGCGACCCTGCGAGGTCTCGCGCGACGCCATCTTCGACATCTTGCCGGAAGCGTTCTTCTTCAGCCACGCAAGCGCCTCGTCCATATCACCGCTGGCTTCGGTGAGGGCCTTCTTGCACTCCATCATCGGCAGGCCCGTCTTCTCGCGGAGGTCGCGGACCATCGCAGCTGTAATCTCCATCGGGTTTCTTTCCTCCAGCGGGAATCAGCGGTTGCGGTTCAGCCGCGGCCGGCAACCGCGGCGTTCTGTTAGCCTTGCTCGTTGGTCGTAATCGGTGTCGGCGCAGCGGCGTACGGCGATCAGCTCGCGGGCGTCTCACCGCCCGCGGTGTCGGTCGCCATGGCCGGCGCTTCCGCCACCGCGGCCCCGGCGGGCTGCGGCTCTGGCGCGCGTCCGCGACCCCGACGACGGCCGCCCGGGCCGGCTTCCACGTCCGCTTCCTTTTCGATCGGCCGCGACTTCTTGGCCTGCTCCACTGCGTCAGTCAGCACCTTCAGCACCAGGTCGATGCCGCGCATCGCGTCGTCGTTGCCCGGGATCGGAATGCTGACCTCGTCCGGGTCGCTGTCGGTATCGATCAGCGCGATCGTCGGAATGCCCAGCGCCCGCGCCTCGCGGATCGCGTTGTGCTCTTTACGCACGTCGATGATGAAGACCACGCCCGGCAGCTTGTTCATCTCGCGCAGCCCGTCCAGGTTGCGCCGGATCTTCCGCAGCTCCCGCGACAGCGTCGACTTCATCTTCTTCGAGTAGCCGGTGTCCCACTTCGGGCTCTCGACCAACTCCTCCAGCTCCCGCAGCCGCTGCAGCCGCCCGCGAATCGTCCGGGCGTTCGTCAGCGTCCCCCCGAGCCACCGCTCGTTGACAAAGTGCATCCCGCAGCGCCGCGTGTGTTCTTCCACCGCGTCCCGCGCCTGCCGCTTCGTCCCCACGAACAGCACATCATCACCGTTCGCCACCACCTGGGTGATGAACTTCTGAGCCCGCATCAAGCCGCGCAAGGTCTCGCGAATGTCGATAATGTGAACGTTGTTGCGCTTCCCGTAGATGAACGGCCCCATCTTCGGGTTCCAGCGGCTGGCGTGATGGCCAAAATGGATGCCCGCGTCAAGCAGTTCGCGGACGAGCTCAGAAGCCAAAGGATCACCTCCTGCGGGTTGATCACAACCGTCGTGTGTGTGCCCCGATGTCGTCGGCCCCGCCTCCCGCCGGTAGGGCCTCGGCCAGCGCGTGCCACCGCCGATCCGTCTCCACGCCTCCGCTAAGGCGGACGCTTCCCAGAGAACCCGGCAGTATACCTCTGCCCGCGCAACTCCGTCAAGAAAGCCCTCCCCCGCAGCCGTTGCGCCCCCGGCCAGACCGCCCCGCGACCCCACCGGCGCGCCTTCCGATAGAACCAACAGCATCGGCTGCCGCGCGCCCGGTGCCCTGTTGAGCTGCAACCGCTCCCGAAGGCTGCCGTGTGAACGAAGTCCTCGACCAGTCCGAAATCGATGCCCTGCTCGCCGCCGTCGAAGACGAGGAGCGCGCCGAAGACAAGCACGAGCCCGACGCCGCCCAATCCGACGCCAGCCTCGACGCCCCTGCCAAATCCGTCGGCCTCTACGACTTCAAACGCCCTGAACGCGTCAGCAAAGACCACATCCGCGCCCTCGCGGCGATCCACGATGGCTTCGCACGCAACTTCGGTGCCACGTTATCGGGCTTCCTCCGCACCATCATCGACGTCCGCGTCGTCGGTGTGGAGCAGCTCACCTACAGCGAGTTCATCCACTCGCTCCCCAACCCGACCTGCTTCGTCATCCTCCACGCCCCACCCCTCGAAGGCCAAATGTGCATCGAGATCAGCCCCCTCATCGTCTACCCCATCATTGACCGCCTCCTCGGCGGCAACAACGCCGACGCCTTCATCCCCCAGCGCCCCCTGACCTCCATCGAGTGGCGCCTCATCAGCCGCCTCATCGATCGCGCCCTCGAACATCTCTCCGAAGTCTGGCGCAACCTCGTCCAAGCCAAGTTCGCCATGGTCCAGACCGAGAGCAACCCCCAGCTCATCCACATCGTCGCCCCCACCGAGGTCGTCGTCTACATCACTTTCGAGATCAAGATGGGCAACTGCGCCGGAACCATGTCCATGTGCGTGCCCTTCAACGTCATCGAAACCGTCCTCAGCAAGCTCACCACCCAGTCCTGGTTCGGCTACAAGCCCAAGGACGCCTCCCCCGAACAACAAAACCGCCTCCTCCGCAGCCTCTCCAAAACCACCGTCGACATGGTCGCCTTCCTCGGCGCGACCCACATCAAGCTCTCCGAGCTCCGCGAGCTCCAGCCCGGCGACATCCTCCAGCTCGACAAAAACACCAAACGCGACCTCGTCCTCCAGATCGCCGGCATCAACAAGTTCGCCGGCAAGATCGGCGACTTCCGCGGCCGCAAGGCCCTCCAAATCACCCGCGAAGCCGACGGCGACGAAAACCTCTAG
>CAZCKC010000226.1:0-3868 GCA_964499235.1 uncultured Planctomycetales bacterium
TGCCACCCCGAACGTTTCCAGGCAGAGCAACCGGAGAAAGACGACCCATGAACCAAGCCACGCGCATTATCGACTTTGTACACGACCTGGACTGGGCCACGCTGCCCGCCCCGGTGCAGCAAACGGCCCGTAACGCCCTGCTCGACCTGATCGGCACTGCGCTGGCGGGCCGGGCGGCCCCGCTCAGCGACATGGTGCGCACCGTCGCCCGGCAGATGTACGGCGGCGACGACGCTGCGCTGCTGTTCGATGGCCGCCGTGCCAGCGCTGCCGGGGCGGCCTTTGCCAACGGCATGACCATCGACGCGATGGACATTCACGACGGCTACCGGCTGGCGAAAGGGCACGCCGGGGTCAACGTCCTGCCGGCGGCGCTGGCGCTGGCCGAGGGACGGTCCACGTCCGGGCGCGAGTTCATGGCGGCGCTGGTCGCCGGGTACGAGCTGGCGCTGCGGGCCGGGGTGGTGCTGCACGACACCGCGTGTGATTACCACACCTCCGGCGCGTGGGGGGCGCTGGGGGCGGCGGCGGTCGCGGCGCGTATGCTCGGGCTGGACCACGCGCAGACGCGGCACGCGCTGGGCATCGCCGAATATTACGGCCCGCGCTCGCAGATGATGCGCTGCATCGACCACCCGACCATGCTCAAGGACGGCTCCGGCTGGGGCAGCATGACCGGCGTGATGGCGGCCTGCATGGCGCGCGAGGGCTTCACCGGCGCGCCGGCGCTGCTGGTCGAGCAGGATGGTGCGGAGCAGTGGGCCACGCTCGGCGAGCGCTGGCTGCTGCCGGAGATGTACTTCAAGCCCTACGCCTGCTGCCGCTGGGCGCAGCCCGCCGTCGAGGCGGCGCTGGAGCTGCAAGCCGCGCACGCGATCACCCCGCCGGCCATCGACCGCATCGCGGTGCACACCTTCGCGGCGGCGACGCGGCTGGCCGTGACGCACCCCGCCACCACCGAGCAGGCACAGTACAGCCTGCCGTACCCGGTCGCGGCGGCGCTGACCGACGGCACCGTCGGGCCGCAGCAGGTGCTCCCGCCGCGCATCCACGACCCGGCGCTGACCGGGCTGGCGGCGCGCGTGACGATGCACGTCGATGCGGCGCTGGAGGAGCAGTTCCCGGCGCGGGCGTTGGGGCGCGTGGTGCTGCACACCACCGGCGGCGCGACGTACGAGTCCGGCGTCCACGCCACGCACGGCGACCCGGACGATCCGATGGACTGGGACGAGATCGTGGCGAAGTTCGCGGCGCTGGCGCAGCCCCATCTCGACCGCGACCGCCAGCAGCAGATCGTCGACCGGGTGGCGGACATCGCCGCCGCCGGGACGGTCGCCCCACTGCTCGCGGCGATCACCGCGCCGCTGGACGCCGGCGCGCGGCGGTGATGGTCGCGTGGGGCGAGGCGCGCCGCGCGTAGCCCGCCCCGCGCATTTTCGCCGAATCCGCAAACGGCGCTATACTTCCCGGCGGGGCACACACTGCGCCGCCCCGCATCCATGCAGGCAGGTCATTATGGCTGATGCGTACCGGATTGTGGACCGCGTGCCGACCGTCGCGGAGCACCGCGCGCTGTTCGAGGCGGTCGGCTGGACCGTCTACGCGCCGGAAGCGGCGGAAGTCGCGCTGCGGAATTCGCTGTTTGGCGTGGTCGCGCTGCACGGCGCGCAGGTCATCGGCAGCGGGCGGATTGTCGGCGACGGCGGCAAGTTCTTCTACATTCAGGATTTCGTCGTCTTGCCGGAGCACCAGGGCCGGGGCGCGGGCAAGCGGATGATGGACCGCCTGATGGCGTGGATCACGGCCAACGCGCCGCACGAGCCGTTCGTCGGGCTGTTTGCGACGGGCGTCGCCATCCCGTTTTACCGGCGCTACGGCTTCGACCAGCACCCCGCCGCGCTGACCGGCATGTTCACCGTGCTGGACGTGGACAACACCTGAGCCCCCCGGCAGCAAAAAAATCGACTCGCGCGCAGCGCGAGGGGGGCTGGCGCATACGCGCCTCGCCTGCGGCGACCGCCCCTACAGTGATCAGTGTCTCATTGAGAAGGGGAACGCACCACACACCGAAAACCGACACCGTAGTCCCGGCTCGTCGGAGCGTCGTCGTAGCGGGACACGGCGCGCACGAGATCCGGATCGTCGCGCCACGCGCCCCCGCGCAACACCCGACGGGAACCATCCGCCGGGCCGGGCGGGTTCACCGCGCCGTCATCCAGTGTGGCGTAATAGTCCGCATCGTACCAATCCGCCACCCACTCCCATACGTTGCCGCTCAGATCCAGCGCCCCCACCCAGGATACCCCGCCCGGCTTGCTGCCGACAGGGGCCGTCTGAGCGTAGCCGTCGTCGTACGCCGGGTCTGCCCAGCCATAAGAGCAGTTCGCATCGCAGAAATTCAAGCGCGTCCCATCGAACTCGTCTCCCCAGGGATAGACCAGTGCGTCCGGCCCGCGTGCGGCATACTCCCACTGCGCTTCAGTCGGCAGGCTGCATCCCGCCCACTCCGCATAATCATTCGCCTGATCCCAGTCCACATACACGACCGGGTGATCGCTGTAAGCCGGATCTTCGTAATCCTGTGTATTCCCTGGCAAGGTGCAGGCCCCCGCCTCGACGCAGGCACGGTACTGCGCGTTGGTCACCTCATATTTGTCGATCCAGAACGGCTCGTCGAAGCATACGCGGTGCACCGGGCTTTCGTCCTCAAACCAGGCCCGCTCACACTCCCCTACGCCTAGCGCCGCCTCGCACATCTCAAACGCGGCGTCGATCTGCGCGTCGGTGCTGCCCATGTCAAAGCACCCCGCCGGCACCAGCACCATCGTCACGCCGTCGACCTCGCGCTCGACCGGCGTCCAGTCCGCGTTGCTGGCGACGGGCGTCTGCGCCAGTTCCAGCGTCGGGTCGGGCATGGCGGCGGGCGGTTTCGGTGTATTCGTTGGCACGGTCGGCGTGGCGGTCGGTGGCTGCGGCGTATCCGTCGGGATGGTCGGTGACGGGGTTGGTGGTTCGGGCGTGGCAGTTGGGACGGTCGGGGTGGCGGTCGGTGGTTTTGGCGTATTGGTGGGGGTGTTTGTGGGCACGGTTGGGGTGGGTGTCCACAGCGTCGCGGTTTGGGTGGCGTCGCGCTGCGCGACCAGCGTCTCGGCCAGCGCTGCCGGGTCGGAATCATCGCCATTCCCGCCCGACGACAGCAGGATCGCGGCGATGCCCACCGCCAGCAGCGCGATCACCGCGCCGATGGCCCACCATACGCGCGGCGGTAAGCGGCGCGACTGTGCGGGCAGCGGCTCCTGGCGGGGAATCTCGACGCTCTGGGCGGCGGCGTCCAGCGGGTCGAGCCGTATCCCCTTGTGCCGCAGCTCGGTGTGGAGCTGGCGCAGCGCGGTGTCGTAGTCCTGCTTGTGGAAGTCGATGTATTGCAGGCGGTGAATCTGGAAATGGACTTTGGTGGGCCGCCACCACAGCGGGATCAGCGGTTTGCCCTGGTCCTTGAAAAACTGCCATTCGTCCCGGACGTTGTGCGAGTCCATCGACTCCGGCGAGAGGATGAGCAGCATCACGTCGCAGGTGTCCAACCCCTGCTGGATGGCGGTGCTCCAGTTCATGCCGGACGGGATATCGTCCACGTCGATCCACACGTCCGCGCCCAGGCGGTCGAGGTCGGTGGCGATGCGCCGGGCGAAGTCCTCGTCAACCCGGCTGTAGGAAATGAAAAATCGCGTCATACGGCGGCCTTTACAGCGGTGTCAGGTCATGTCACACCGCGTAGTATATGCGATCCGGCCCCGGTCGCCAAGCTGCCCTCACCCTGGGTGCATGCAAAACCTGACAGGCAATCTAAGCCACACGGGCGCAGAAGGCA
>CAZCKC010000227.1:0-3855 GCA_964499235.1 uncultured Planctomycetales bacterium
GCGGGCGGATGGGACGCTGCTGCTCGCCGACACCGCCGGCCGGGTCGTCGAAGCCGGACCAGACGCCGCCACCCCGGCGCTCGACCTCCGCCCGCTGCCCCTCGAACTGCGGCCGCTGCCTGTCAGCCCGTTGCCGCCGGTCGTCACGCCATCGGGTACGCCGCCCACCGATGCGCAGTCGCGTTGAAGCCGCCCTTCGCCCCGCGAGGCGGCCGGGCCAATTCGTTCGTAAATATTTGATGAAAAATAACTTGCGCTGGTTCGGGTGGCTCGCCCGCGCAGATGGTCAGCGCGGTGGTTGAAAATCAGCCACCAGATGGTTGATTTTCGAGAAGTTGGTTCAGCGAGAGGCCAGTTCGGGCTAAACGTCGCCCCAGTGAGAACCCACCGCGTCGTGGGCACCGGCTTGAGGTTCAGAGCCCCAGCGGGGCTTCCGGGCGGGTGAGCGCGACGGCGCAGTGCTCGAGCACCAGTTGCGGCGCCACGTTCCGGTCCAGCAGGGTCTCCGACGTGGCGATCGCATGGATCGCCGCCTGGCACGCGTCAAGGCTCGCGTACCGATCGGCCAGCCGCAGGGTCTGGTCCGCACACGTGCGGGCGGCCAGCAGCGATTCGGCTGCCGCACCGCCTGTCTGCCGGACGAGCGCATCCCGGAACAACGCCGCCAGCAGCGCGAAGAAGAGCGTCAAACCCTGCCGCTGCGCCGCGCTGCCGGTGGCCGCGTCGTCCTCGTCCTCATCCTCGGTTGCGTCGCTGACCCGCTCGACCAGCTCGCTGGCCAGCGCGAGCCCCTCCTTCGCAAAGCGCTCCGGATCGTGCGGGTCGTGTGCCAGCAAAAGGGCCGCCACCCGCTCCAGCACCACCAGCACGTCGGCCGCCTGCCACTGCAGCGCCACGCCCAGCCGTCCCTCCGCCAGCCGCGCCAGCGTGACGGCCGCCTGCTCGTCGACCCCCGTCCGCGCTTGCAGCGCTTCCGCCACGAAGTCCGGCGGCAGGAGCCCGAACCCGACCCGCTGGCACCGCGACCGGATCGTCGCCAGCAGCCGATCGGCCGATGTCGTGATCAGGACCAGGCTCACCGGCCCGGGCGGCTCCTCGAGCGTCTTCAGCAACGCGTTCTGTGCCGCCTCGTTCATCCGCTCCGCGTCTTCGATCGTGAAGACCCGCCGCTGGCTCACGCTCGGCGAGAGGGCGGCCGGCTCCAGCAAGAAGTGCCGAATCACGTCGACGGTCACGAAGTGGCCGCGGCTGGTGCGCACGCTGCGGTCCGGGTGCAGCTTGTGCAATCCGCGGTAGATCCGCTGGTGGTCGGGATGCTGCTCACCCGCAAAGAGCCGGCAGCTGTCGCATTGCCCACAAGCGTCGGCGGCCGGGGCGGGCGACGCGTCGCCGAACAACCCGCCCTGTCCGGCTGCGTCGCCGTCTCGCGCGCCGCACAGCAGCGCCGCCGCCAACGCGCGGGCGGCCGTGCGCTTGCCGACGCCAGCCGGCCCCTCCAGCAGAAACGCGTGCGGCGTCCGCCCGCCGGTCAGGCTGCGCGCCAGGACCCGCATCGCCCGCTGCTGGTGCTGGACGTCAGCGAAAGGCACGCTCGAGCTCCGCTTGGATGTCGGCAAAGACCGCGTCGACGTCCCGGCTGCCGTCGATGACGATCACGGGCCGGGGATAGTGTTGCGCGAGCGCGTGGAAGTTCTCGCGCACCCGCTGGTGAAAAGCGAGATCACGGCGTTCCATCGCGTCGGGCTGGCGCCGCCTGGGATCCTGGACGCGCTGCTGGCGGTCGTGCATCCGCGCCGACGCCGTCGGCGCGGGCACGTCGAGGATGATGGTCAGGTCCGGCCACGTCTTGCCGACCGCGAGCGTCCCCAGCGCCAGTACATCGGCCAGGGGATAACCGGCCGCAACCTGGTACGCACAGGTTGCACTAATATAGCGATCACCCAGGACGAGCTGGCCGGCCGCCAGCGCGGGGCGGATCCGCTCAGCCGCCAGCTGGGCCCGCGAGGCCATGAACAGCAGCGTCTCGCAGGCGGGGTCCATCTCGCTTAAGTCGTGATCCAGAAGGATGTTGCGAATCCGCTCGCCGATCGCCGTCCCGCCGGGATCGCGAACGGTGGTGACGGGCGTACCGGCGGCCGACACCCAGGCCGCCAGCCGCTCGAGCTGGGTGCCCTTGCCCGCCCCGTCAGGGCCGTCGAGGACCACGAACTTGCCGGCGAGACTCATAGGATGCAAGGTAGGTCAACCGCCGACGGGCGACAACCGTCGGGCGACGGCGGACCGCCGAACGCCGAACGACGGGGGGCGGGCACCCAAGGCCAAGTAGCGGGGCGAAAATGGGCTGGTTGCGCTGGATCTTTCTCGAAAACCTGATCGCGTTCGCGGTGGTGGTGGGCGTGGCGAACTTCTTTTTGCTGGTCGCGTGGCGGCGGGGGCGGTCGGTCCGGCCGCTGCTGGCGGGGCTGGTGCTGACGGTCGTGCTCTTTGGCGTGCACTTAGGCGTTACGACGCGGCGGGAGCACGCCGGCGCGGCGCTCAAGGCGATCGAGCGCGACCTGGTCAACGACCGGGCCGACGCCGTGCAGGCTCTGCTGGCGCCGTCGTTTTCGGCCTACGGGATGGACAAGGCCGCGTTCGTGGATCTCGTCGAGGACCGGCTGGACGCGCTGGACCTGACCTACATTGGGCGGACGCGGCTGCGGGTCGTTCAGGAGGCGGAGACGCGGTTCGCGGTCGAGGCGGACTACTACGCCGACGTGCGGGGGCTGATGTACTCCGGACCCTTCCGCAGCCGCTGGTTCGTCGAGTTCGTCCGGACGCCCGACGGCTGGCGGATCGGGACCACGCGGGCACTCCAGCCCAGCTGGATGGCGATCCGCGACGCCCGCTAGACGCCACGGTGTCGGCAGTGGGCTTCAGAGCACCGGAGGCCGGGCGGCGATTGGCATTCGCCGCCCGGTGCCGAACGCCTTGGTGGTCACCTTGAGCCCCGGGGCGGCTTGCTGGCGCTTGTACTCGCTGCGGCGCAGCAGCGCGACGACCTTCTCGACCGTCGCCCGGTCATAGCCGTCGGCCACCAGCTCCTCGATCGTGAGCATCCGCTCTTCAAACCGCTCGAGGATCGCGTCCAGGATCTCGTAGGGCGGCAGGCTGTCCTGGTCCTGCTGGTCAGGCTTGAGCTCGGCCGACGGCGGCTTGGTGATCGTGTTCTCCGGGATCAGCGCGCCGCCGGCGTGGTCGTTCATGAACCGCGCGAGCTCGTAAACCATCGTCTTGGGCACGTCGCTGATCACCGCCAGCCCGCCGGCCATGTCGCCGTAGAGCGTGCAGTACCCGACAGCGACCTCGCTCTTGTTGCCAGTGGTCAGCAGCAGGCTGTTGAACTTGTTCGAGAAGGCCATCAGGATAATCCCGCGCGAACGGGCCTGGATGTTCTCCTCGGTCACGCCCGGCTCGGTGTGCGCGAAGTAGGGCTTCAACTGCTGCTCGAACGTCGCGTGCATCGGCTCGATCGCCACGACGTCGAGCTGAATGCCGAGGTTGGCGGCCAGCGCCCGCGCGTCGGACACGCTGTGCTCGCTGCTGTAGCGGCTCGGCATCGCGACGCCGCGGACGTTTTCGGCGCCCAGGGCGTCGACCGCCAGCGCGGCCGTGACGGCGGAGTCGATCCCGCCCGACAGCCCGACGACCGCCTGCTGGAAGCCGCACTTGTTGAGGTAGTCGCGCAGCCCCATCACCAGCGCCGCGTGCAGGCACGCCGGCCCGTTCGCCAGCGCCTCGCAACGCGTCGCCGCCAGGTCGTCGGTGTCGACCAGCAGCTGATCTTCCGCAAAGTCCCGCGCCTGGCCGACGCGC
>CAZCKC010000228.1:0-3832 GCA_964499235.1 uncultured Planctomycetales bacterium
CGGCCGCAAGGCCCTCCAAATCACCCGCGAAGCCGACGGCGACGAAAACCTCTAGCAACTCCCACAAGACCGGGGGGGTCAGCCCCATAAGGCGTGGGTCCGCCGTCCCGGCCGACAATCATCCCCCACCCCGTGTACCATGCACTAGCGAATCCCGACGCCCACGCAAAAGACGCCCCACCATGGACGACCTCTTCGCCGAACAGGAAAACCAGGCCCGCCAATCCGTCCAGCCCCTCGCCGTCCGCCTCCGCCCCCGCACCCTCGACGAGTTCGCCGGCCAGCAGCCGCTCGTGGGCCCCGGCCGCCTCCTCCGCCGCCTCATCGAAGCCGACACCCTCACGAGCGCCGTCTTCTACGGCCCGCCCGGCACCGGCAAGACCACCCTCGCCCGCATCATCGCCAACACCACCCAGGCCCACTGGGAAACGCTCCACGCGGCCGAAGCCGGCGTTAAAGACGTCCGCCGCGTCATCGAAGCCGCCCAGGCCCGCCTCACCGCCCGCAGCACCCGCACCGTCCTGTTCCTCGACGAAATCCACCGCTTTAACCGCGCCCAGCAGGACGTCCTGCTCCGCGACGTCGAGGACGGCCTCCTGATCCTCATCGGCGCCACCACCGAGAACCCCTTCTTCGCCGTCAACAGCCCCCTCATCTCCCGCAGCCGCATCTTCCGCTTCGAGCCCCTCGAACCCGACGCCCTCCGCCAGATCCTCGCGCGCGCCCTGCAAGATCCCGACCGCGGCCTCGGCCAGGTCCCCGTCACCGTCGCCCCGCCGGCTCTCGACCTCATCGTCGCCCGCGCCGCCGGCGACGCCCGCCACGCCCTCAACACGCTCGAGACCGCCGTCCTCTCCGTCCGCCAGTCCGATGAGCCCGAGGTCACGCCCGAGATCGTGGCCGAATGCCTCCAACGCACCGTCACCCCCTATGACGCCACCGGCGACGAGCATTACGACATCGCCTCCGCCTTCATCAAGTCGATGCGCGGCAGCGACCCCGACGCCGCCCTCTACTGGCTCGCCCGCCTGCTCGTCGGCGGCGAGGACCCCCGCTTCATCGCCCGCCGCATCGCCATCCTCGCCTCCGAGGACATCGGCAACGCCGACCCCCAGGCCCTCGTTGTCGCCGCCTCAGCCATCCAGGTTGTCGAGCTCATCGGCCTCCCCGAAGGCGAGCTCACCCTCGCGCAGGCCACCCTTTACATGGCCCTCGCACCAAAATCCAACTCCGCCACCACCGCCATCGCCGCCGCCAAGCAGGACGTCCACCAACACCCGCCGCTCCCCGTCCCGCCCCACCTCCGCGACGCGCATTACCGCGGCGCCCAGCGCCTCGGCCACGGCCAAGATTATCAATACCCGCACAATTTTCCCGGCGGCTACGTCGATCAGGACTATCTCGGAGCCGAGCGGACCTATTACAATCCAACGCTGGTCGGACGCGAGGCCGAATTGGTCGCGTCCTGGCGGAAACGCCTCCAAATTGACCAGCCTGATCGCCGTCAACCCGATGCGAGCTGACGCTTGAACAAACGCGAGTTCCGTCAAGAGCTGCGCCGCCGACTCGCCGAACTGTCGCCCGCAGACGTGCAGCATCGCAGCGCCGCGGCCTGCGCGCGGCTCTGCGAGCAGCCGGAATACCAGTCCGCCGAGGTGGTCATGATCTTCCTCTCGACCACCTCCGAGGTCGACACCGCGCCCCTCGCCCAAGATGCCTGGTCGCAGCTGAAATCCGTCATCGCCCCCCGGGTCTCCTGGGAACAGCGCCGCATGCTGCCCATCGAGATCAAGTCGCTCACCTCCGACGTCCAGGCCGGCACCCTCGGCATCCGCCAGCCCCTCGACGGCATGCCCGTCCCCGTCTCCGACATCGACCTCGTCGTCGTCCCCGGGCTCGGCTTCGACATGGCCGGCAACCGCCTCGGCCGCGGCCGTGGCTTCTATGATCGCTTCCTGGCCCACCGCGACTTCCGCGGCCTGGCGTGCGGGCTGGCGTTCGAGGTGCAAGCGATCCCCGAGGTCCCCGTCGACGAGAACGACATCGTGATGGACCTGCTCGTCACCGACACGAAGGTCCGCCGCTTCACCACGTCGAGGCGGCGCGCATGAGCAGCAACATTGGCCGCCGTCGGTATCTCACCAACTTCGAACACCACCGCCTGCCGCACCTCTTCACCGACACGCTGGTCGTGGGAACCGGCGTGGCCGGGTTACGCGCCGCGCTGGCCGCGGCGGAGACCGGCGACGTGCTGGTGCTGACCAAGGACGCGGCCGACCTGTCGAGCACGAGCTGGGCGCAGGGCGGTGTGGCGGTCGCCGTCGGCCCCGATGACAGCCCGGCAGCGCACGCGGCCGACACGCTGGCCGTCGCCGGCGGGCTCGGCCACCGCGCCGTCGTGGACTACGTTGTCCAGCACGGCGGACCGGCCGTCGAAGAGCTCATCGACTGGGGCGCCCGGTTCGACAGCGTCGGCGGCGCCGGCCCGGCGCGGGGGCGCGAAGGCGGCCACGGTGTCAGCCGCATCCTGCATGCCAACGGCGACGCCACCGGCCGCGAGTTCACCCGGGTGCTGCTCGAGCGCGCCACGGCTCACCCTCGGATCCGGATCTTCGAGCAGTGCTTCACCATCGACCTGCTGACCGAGGAGAATCGCGCCGTCGGCCTGGTCACCTTCCACCCGAAGTACGGCTTTCAGCTCTTCTGGGCGACGACGACGATCCTGGCGAGCGGCGGCTGCGGGAGAGTGTTCCGCGAGACGACCAACCCCAGCGTCGCGACCGGGGACGGCATGGCGATAGCGTTCCGGGCCGGCGCGCTGCTGCAGGACATGGAGCTGATCCAGTTCCACCCGACGACGCTCTACGTGGCCGGTGCGGCCCGCGCGCTGATCAGCGAAGCGGTCCGCGGCGAAGGCGGGCGCCTTTGCCACCGTGACGGGACGCGGTTCATGGAACAGTACGACCCGCGGGGCGAGTTGGCGCCGCGGGACATCGTCAGCCGGGCGATTTCATTGGAGATGCGCGCGCGGCAGGTCTCGTCCGTCTACCTCGACGTGCGGCACTTTCCGGCCGGGCGGTTTGCGACGCGGTTTCCGAACCTCAACGCGTTGTGCTGGGAAGTCGGGCTGAACCCGGAGCAGGACTTGATCCCGGTGCGGCCGAGCGCGCATTACGCTGTCGGCGGCGTGGCGGTGGACCGGGAGACGCGCACCTCGCTGGACGGGCTGCTGGCGTGCGGCGAGGTGGCGAGCAGCGGCTTGCACGGGGCGAACCGGCTGGCGAGCAACAGCTTGCTCGAGGGGCTGGTGTTCGGGCGGCAGGCGGGAACGCTGGCGGCGCAGCGGGCGGAGCATCATGCGCGGCGGCAGAGCCCGTGGCTGCTGAGCCACATCCTGCCGCAGTCGTCGCGGACCGAGCTCGACCTGGATGACGTCGTGCACAGTCTGCGGTCGGTGATGTCGCGGAACGTGGGCGTCGAGCGGGCCGGCGACCGGCTGGACGAGACGCTGGAGATCATCCGCTTTTGGGCGCGGTACACGCTGGACAAGGTGTTCGACGCGCCGATGGCGTGGGAGACGCAAAACCTGCTGACGGTGGCGTATTGCATTGCCAGCGGCGCGCTGGCCCGGGCCGAGTCCCGCGGCGTGCATTTCCGGAGCGACCTGCCGGAGCGGGAGGAGCGCTGGCGTTGTCACGTGCAGCTCCGCCGCATCGACGAAGGCGCCCAGATCGCGACGGCGCCGATACCCGATTAGGGGTCGGGGCCCCAGTCGACCAAGTTGTCAAAGATCCGCTCCGGTGCCGGTCCAGTGGGGTCGGGTGGCGTGGAG
>CAZCKC010000229.1:0-3802 GCA_964499235.1 uncultured Planctomycetales bacterium
GCGTCTGGATCGTGTGCAGGAAGTTGTGGAAGATCGTCCGCGCCCGCTGCAGCGGCTCCTCCTCGCCGGTCGCCTGGTGCAGCGCCGCCGCCGCCATGATCCCGAACACCTCGCTGTAGACGTACCGCCGCATCCGCAGCGGCCGCCCCGCCCGGTCCAGCAAAAAGTACATCTTCCCATTCGCATCAAACGCGTGCCGAGTCAGGAAGTCGTAGCCATGCCGCGCCAGCGCCAGCCACTCCTCCCGCGCCTCGACCCGCTGGTACAGCGTCGCGAACAGCCACGTCGCCCGCCCCTGCATCCACACCGGCTTGTCCGTGCCGTACAGCGCGCCGTCCCGGTCCAGCGACATGAAAAAGCCGCCCTGCTCCCGGTCCACCGCGTGCCGCTCCCAAAACGGCACCACTCGCTCCAGCAGCTCGGCCTGGTACAGATCGCGATAGAACGCGATGGTCGTCGAATTCATCGTCAGCTCCCCTGAACCCCCGCAGTGTAGACGCCCACCCGCCGCCGGTCACGATTCAACCGGCCGCTGCCGCTATACTCGCACAACATGGAACGCCAGCTCCCCGCCGAAGTCCGCGCCGCGTGGCAGCACCTGCCCGTCGTCCGGTCCGTCGACGTCCTCGTCGTCGGCGGCGGACCCGCCGGCTGCGCCACCGCCATCGCCGCCGCCCGTGCCGGCGCCGATACGCTGCTCATCGAGCAGTTCGGCTTCCTCGGCGGGAGCGGGACCGCCGCCCTCGTCCCCGCCTTCTGCCCCTTCAGCGACCGCGAGAAGCCCATCATCCGCGGCCTCGGCTTCGAGATCCTCGAACAGATGAAGCAGGCGATGCCCCACATCCCCGCCGACAACGTCGACTGGGTCCCGATCGACGCCGAGGGGCTGAAAGTCATCTACGAGTCGCGCGTCACAACCGCCGGCGCCGCGATCCGCTTCCTCACGCACTTCGTCGACGTGATCCGCACCGCCGACGGCACGCTCGACAGCGTGATCGTCCACAGCAAGAGCGGCCTCGAGCGCATCGCCGCCCAGGTCGTCGTCGACTGCACCGGCGACGCCGATGCGGCCGTCGCGGCCGGCGCCCCCTTCGAGAAGGGCGATCCCGACACCGGCGACCTCCAGCCCTGCACCATGTGCTTCATCCTCGCCGGTGTCGACAACGCGGTCCTGCAGCCCTGGCTCCTGGCCGACGGCGCCAAGAACCTCCTGCTCAAGCCCGCGATCGCGGAAGCGAAAAAGAACGGCGACCTCGAAATCATCGAGGAGGCCGCCAACGTCGCCTACCAGTCCGAGAGCACGATCGGCTTCAACTTCTCGCACGTCTTCGACGTCGACGCCACCAACATCGACGACCTCTCGCGCGCCCAGGTCGAAGGCCGCCGGCTCATCCGCCACCTGACCGCCTTCGTCAAGCAGTACCTGCCCGGCTGCGCCAATGCCTACCTCGTCACCAGCGGCGTGCAGATCGGCGTCCGCGAGACCCGCCGCGTCGTCGGTGACTACGTCCTCACGCTCGACGACTACCTCGCCCGACGCTCGTTCCCCGACGAGATCGCCCGCAACGCCTACTACATCGACATCCACCTCTCGCGCCAGCAATGGGAAAAAGAGCTCGGCCAGGAAATCGACTGGGACGCCAAGATCCACCAGTACGCGCCCGGCGAGTCCCACGGCATCCCCTACCGCTGCCTCACCCCGCGCGCGACACGCAACCTCCTCGTCGCCGGCCGCTGCATCAGCACCGACCGCCCCGTCCAGGGCTCCACCCGCGTCATGCCCAACTGCCTCGCCATGGGCGAAGCCGCCGGTTGCGCCGCCGCCCGCGCGGCCGCCCACCACCACGGCGACGTCCGCGCCGTCGACGTCGCGCAACTCCGCGAAACACTCCGCGGCTATGGCGCGTACCTCCCCGACGTCACGCCAACGATGTCATCAGAGGGTTGTTCAACCAGGGTAGGTCGGGCGTCTCGCCCGACATAACCGCTTAGCGGTCGAGGTACTCGCGATAGCGATCAAACAGCAGCCGCGCCGCCGGGTTCGTCGCGTTTGGACTCAAGAAGTGTGCGAACTCGAACGTGATCAGCTTGTCCACGCCAACCTGCGCGGCCGCCTCCATCTTGAACCGCAGCTTACGCCAGTCGATCGGCGGGAACTTGATCGGCATGTCGCGGTCAAACGTCTCCACGTTCGACCAGCACTGGATCCCGTGCTCCTTCGCGAGCTGCATGTTCAGCGCGAGGTAGTCCGGCAAATCCAGGTAGTGCACGTGCCCGTCCTGGAACGCCACGATGTCGATCGCGTCCTTGATCTGCGCGAAGATCGCGCCCCACTCGGCCGCGTGTTGATCCCGGTCCACGCGCTCGACGCCGTCCGGCGCCTTCGTCCCCGCGATGTAGGGTGAGATCAGCGTCGGCAACTCCGGCGTCAGCGTCTTGGCATGCAAGCCCGCCTCCCGGACCAGCTCGACCTGCTCCGCGTTCTGCCGCGACAGCTCGAACGTGATGTACCAGCCCGCGAACGCCGGGTGGTCGCCGTAACGTCCCTGCACCTCCTGCATGAACGCGCGGTTCAACGCGAGCGCCGCCCGCGCGTCGGTCATCCAGTCGCCCGAGTCGTAAATGCCCCACAACAGCCGCATCCCGTGCTCGGCCGCCAGCTCCAGGAACAGCTCCCCCAGGTCCTCGCGCACCGGCAACATCCGCCGGTGCCGCTTCAACACCTCCGACTCGAAGATCGCGCACTCGCGATACCCCGACCGGATGATGATCACCGTGTCGATGCCGAGCGACTGCATGACCCGGAAGTCCGCCGCCCACTCCTGCCGCCCCCAGTTCTGCGACGGAATGTCGTGCGTGATCTCGTCAAGAAAGGTGCCGCTGATCCGCATGCTGCTCCCGTCTGCTGGTCGGATTTCGATAGCGCGAGCTTATGCTTGGCCCTGCCAAGCGATATCTGTGGCCGCAGCGATCACCCCCAGCGCTGGGCAGCCCGTGTCGAGCGAGGTATCTTAGTCGATCGGCCGCCCAACCGCACCCGGGCCGCCAGCCGACCTCTCTAGCAGGAAGCAAACCATGCCACGCCCATTCTGCGGATTCATCGTCGGAGCCGTTGCGGCCACGCTCTTCACCACTGCACCCGCCGCTGCCCAGCCGGTCCCCACCCAGCAGCTCGAGCGCGACGGCATCACGCTTCGGCTCACGCCGCGCCGCGGCGGGCTCGAACTCGCCGTCAACGGCGTCACCCTCATCAAGCACAGCAGCATCGTCGTCACCCGCCCGCCTTGGGCGCCGCACTACTACGTCGGCCCCGATCACACCGCCGTCCAGACCGCTACCGTCGGGACCGGCCCGACCCCGCAGCTCACCGTCGAGCACCGTGGCGCCAACGACCTCTTCACTGCCACCGAGACGTACAAGCTCCTCGACGGCGGCCGCCTCGAGCAGACCTTCGTCGCCCGCCTCAAGGACGCCGAGGACGTCGCGCTCATCCAGTGGCGCATCGGCGGCCTCGCCCCCGGCCCGCTCGTCGGCCGTCCCTATCACACCACCACCCGCGACGGCGACACGCAGTCCGGCACGGTTCCCGTCATCGGCGTCTCCGGCACGCGCGAAGAGCGCTCCCAGGCCCACGACTTCGCCAGGTTCACCGTCGACAGCCGCATCGGCCCGATCACCATCGAGGTCCTCGAAGGCCCGCCGCTCACCGTCTACGACTTTCGCACCGACCGCTGGGCCGAGCCGCACGATCCGTTCTTCTGGTTCGGCGACCTCGGCTCGCACTTCCGCCCCGATGAGCCGC
>CAZCKC010000230.1:0-3779 GCA_964499235.1 uncultured Planctomycetales bacterium
GTGTGCTCTTCCGATCTGGCGCGGCGGTGGCGCGCGCATCGGGATCGGTTCCGGGGAGACCGCCCGCACCGCCGTCCGGTCAGCCTGCCGGCGCCGCGCTTCCGGGTCGCCCCGCCGCGGGCGGCCTCCCACGATGGTGATCGCATGCAGCCGATCCACGCGGAAGGTGCGCTCGGCGTGGCGGCGCGGGCAGTAGGCCCGCAGGTACCAGACCGGGCCGTGCGCTTCCAGGGAGAGCGGCCGCAGCAACCGGGTGTCGAGCTGCCCCCGGCCCCCGGTGTCATAGGCGACCTCCAGCGTGCGCCGCCGGGCAATCGCGCGGCGCAGCAGTGGAATGGGATCGGCCGGCGGGCCGGGGGCCGGGACCAGTGGCGCGGCGGACGGCGTATCCGGGGCCGGGGGGCCGATGTCCCTGGAGTCCGGTGCGGCATCCCCACCGTCGCCCGTCGTCCCGGCGGGCGCGGGCGGTGCGGCGATGCCCGGGGGGCCATGGACATCGTCCCACGCGTCACCGTCTGACCACTCCCCCGCCACATCCAGCGGATGCGTGGTCACGGTGCCGTCCGGAGCCGTCACCACCGTGATACCCTGGTCAAACTGCACATGCACCCGACTGCCCGGCACGATCGGGACGGCCGCCGGTGGCCGGTGGTCGGTGGCCGGTGCGGGATGATCGTCCGGTGCCGGGCGGGTGGCGGTCGGCGCGGGGTGGTGATCGGCGGCGGTCGCCGCCGGCCGCGTCCCCAGCGCGTCGGCCAGGTCTGCCCAGAAATCGTCGGCGGGCACCGGCGCGGGCGAGGGGGCGGCCGGGTCCAACGCCTGCAACCGGGCTTCGGCCTGCCGCGCCCGCCGTTCCCACTCCCGTGCCCGCCGCTCGGCCGTGGCCCGCTGCGCATCCGCCCGCCGCACCTGCTGCGCCGCCCCGGCAAGCTGGTCTGCTACCTGCGGCGCGGCCGGTCCCGCCGGCTCCGGCAGGTCGGTCAGGGCCGCATCGACGGCCTGCCGCAACGCGGGGGGCAGCGCGGCCCGCAGGCGCGCCGCCAGGTCGCGGTGCGGCAGGAAGGGCGCATCCGGCGGGGCATGCCGGCGATAGAACGCGCCGGCCAGCAGCAGATCGGCGCAGGCCGCCGCGCTCAGCGGAACTCCCCCCGGCAGCCGCAGATCCGGGCCGGGGTGGTCGGTCAGCGGCTCCAGGACGAGATCCTGGCGGGCCAGCGCGCGCATGAGCCCCGGCACCTGCGCCGGGGACGCCAGCGCGATGCCCGGCGCGATGCGCGTGTCGAGCGCGCGCCGCACGCTGCGCTGCTGCGCGGCCCGGTCCAGGACCGTCGGGTCATCCGCCACGATCACTGTCGTCTGGATGAGCCGCAGCCGACTGCGCGCCGTCTCCAGGGCACCGATCCAGCCGTCCGGCGGTGGGCCGGCGTGCTGCTGCAGGAGGTGCCGGAGTACGGTGTCGCTCCAGCCCTGCCCGGCGGCTCGCGCCAGCGTGCCCGGTGTCACCTGGTAGGTGCTGTGGGTGGCATCGGCGGCGACCCAGTCGGCGAACGGCAGCAACCGCAGCACCGCCGCCGGATTGCCGGTATGTGGGATGTGCAGCGCCCCCGGCGCGCCGTACTGCCAGCGGGCGACAGGTGGGGATCGGGGATCGGGGATCGGGACGCGTTTATGTCAGGGAGCGGATCAGACCGTTGAGCAATCGCCCCACTTCCTGCAGGCGTTCCCATACCGGTTTCGCTTGCGCGCGATCCAGGTACTGCACCCGTACCGCTATCTGCAGGAGCGTTTCCACTTCCATCAACGACCCCCGCGCAATGGACAGATGGCGGCGGTAATCTGCCCGGTGCAGGCGGCCGTGTCCCTCGGCAATGTTGGCCGGAATAGAAATGACTGCCCGGCACAACTGACTGGTCAGACCAAAGCGTTCCTCGTGGGGCAGGAGTTTCGCCAGGGAATAGATCTCGACCACCAGATCCATACGCTTCTGCCAGACGTCCAGGTCGCGGTAGGTCTGAATCATGCGCGGTTCCTTTGCTGGTTGACCATGTCATATGGCTGTCCGGTACGTTCCCTATCCCGACCCCTGACCCCTGATCCCTGACCCCCGACCTCTGATCCCCGATCCCCCCCGCTCCGGCAGCATCCTGCTCGGTGGGCAGGATAGCATGGGCAGGCAGGTCCGGTGGGAGAACCGTGTCCCGGGCCGTCACGCGGGCCACCCGCGCCGGCGTGTCCCAGGTCACGATCCCTAGCCAGGTCAGCGGCCCGCGCAGGGCGGCGTCCCAGATCGCGGTGGCCCGGCGCGGCTGCCAGGGCACCCCAAGAATGGACAATGGATAATGCAGAATGGATAATGTCAGGATTGGCGGGAACGGGCGGTTTTGACGATACTAGTGAGGAGGCGCAACAGTTCCGTGCAATCCGCTCCCAGGCTGGTGGCTTCGGCAGCGGTGAGCAGATCCGTGGCAGCCATAAGGCGAATCCAGTAGTCCGCTTCGCGGGCTTCCTTCAGGGCAATCGCCGCCTTAGAGATAAAATCGGCATGGCTCTGGGCCTCTTGCGCCTCAGCCAGGTTGGCGCCAACCGAGGTTGCCGCACGCATAAATTGTTTGGCGATGGGCCATGCATCCACGCGCTGCGCAAGATGTTGGTAACATCGCACCGCGCGGACGGCGAAGGCGAAGCTTTTCTCGACGACAATATTCTCACGCGGCATTCTCCATTCTCCATTCTCCATTTTGCATTCTCGGTATCCAGGTCTGCTGGAGCCGCTGCTGCTGCTCCGGGAGCGGGCGGCTGAGGAAGCGCCCGGCGGCGACGGTCGGCGTGATCTGCCCATCGTGGCGCTCCAGCAGGTCCAGTTGGTCCAGCAGCGGCAACAGCCAGGCATACAGCGCCGCCGCGTCCGGGGCGACCTGCGGTCCGAGCCGGGGCTGGAGCCGGCGCAGACTGGCCTGGCGCAGGCGTCCATCAGCGCGCACGGCCAGGGGTCGCTCACTGGCGGCCAGCAGCAGCACGGTGGTGGCATGCAGGGCGGGCACCAGCGGGGGCGGGGCAGCGGGACCGAACGTCGGCAGGGCCAGGGGCACCGGCAGCCAGGCGCGCACATCCGGGACGAGCAGAAAGCCCGCGCCGCCGAAGGTCGGCGCCTGGCGGGGCAGCAGCCAGCCGAGCAGGAGCAGACGCTCGCTGATGGTCTGGGGCTGCGGGTCGGCGGCGAGTTCGGTCAGCGGCCGGATGGGACCATAACGCCGGACCAGATCATCCGTACGAATGCCGGTGCGGGCGTGGCGCAGATCCTGCAACGCGGCCTGCGTAGCGGCATCCAGGCTGAAGTAGGTGACGCGTACCGTGCGCTGATGGATGAGCGCGGCACGCAGCCGGGCCAGCCGCTCGTCGGCGGAACAGCCGCGCGGCAGGGAAATGCGGTTATGCCGCGCAATCAGGCGCTGAAGCGTGGCTGGGGCCTGCCACAAATACTGTGCCCAACGATTCATACGATCCTCCGCTTGACCCGGGGGCCACTGGTATGCTAAACTGGCGGGAGATACATCCATGATAGCGAAGATCGGCCAGGTATGCAAGATGACCCGACCTATACCCAACACCCGACACCCCCGCCCGTGCGCAGCCCAATGCCGCCGCCGGGCGTTGCCGGTGGTGCGGGTGGGTCAGAGGAAATGCCCCGTTGCGAAGGGGTTTGAAACACAACCTTCTCGCCGCGTCAGGCGGTGGTAATAAGGTCAGAGGAAATGCCCCGTTGCGAAGGGGTTTGAAAC
>CAZCKC010000231.1:0-3769 GCA_964499235.1 uncultured Planctomycetales bacterium
GCGGGCCCACTCGGGGTTGGAGGCGATGAAGGCGGGGACGCAGTTGACGAAGGCGACGCCGGCGTCGAGGGCGGCCTGGGCGTAGGCTTTGACGGCGTCCTCGGCGCCGACGGGGAGGTAGCAGACGAGGACGTCGGCGTGGGTGTCGCGGAGGTGTTGGGCGAGGTCGATGGGGGCAGCGTCGGCGGGGCGAAAGGCGTGTTCGGCGGGGTAGTCGGCCATGTGGGCGGCGACGCCGTCAAGCGGCGGGCCCATCTGGACGGTGACCTTGAAGTCGGGGAGTTTGGGCTGGAAGCGGGTGGTGCAGTTTGGGGGGGCGAAGGCGGCGGCGTGGAGGGGCCGGTTGACCTTGCGGGCGTCGATGTCGAAGGCGGCGACGGGGATGATGTCGGTGAGGCGGTAGTCGCCGATGGTTTCGTGGCAGATGCCGGCGGTCAGGGGGTCGTGGTGGTCGCGATAGTAGACCAGGCCTTGGAGCAGGGCGCTGGCGCAGTTGCCGACACCGGCGATGGCGAGGTTAAGTGCAGGCATCGCGAGCCCTCCGTTCGGACGCCAAATGTTAGCGGACGGTAAAAGCGGCTCCAAGCGGTGGGGGGTGGAAGGGGCGGGCCGCGGCGGGATGACGGGCGGTTCATAAAGTGGCCGGCGGGACGCTCGGATCGAGCATCCCGCCGGCGGTGGTCAGGGTTTGGGTTGTCCGTCGGTGCGGTCGGCTACTTGCCGGCGGTGTCGACGGTCCGCGGGTCCTGGACCTCGGTGTAGGCTTTGTCGCGGCTCTCGGCGAGGCGCGAGTCCCAGTCCTTCATGGCGGCGACCTGGAGCGAGCGCTGCTGCTTGGCGAGCGCGGTCAGGCGGTTGGTGGTCGCCTCGCGGGCGGTCTTGGCCTCGGCCAGGGCGGTCTCGAGGTTGGACTGCCGGAAGGAGTCATCGAGGAACGTGTCGGTCGCGGCGAGGACGCGCTCGCTCTTGACCTGGGCGACGCGGGCCTGGAAGACGGCCTTGACGGCCTCTTCGCGGGCGGAGGCGATGTCGCGCTGGGCGATCGCGTTGGCGGTCCTGGCGCGGGCCTGCGCCCGGACGGCGACCTCTTCCGCGTCGTAGACGGCGTCGGCCTGCTGGCGTTCGGCCTTGGCGGACGCGACGACGCGATCGACCTCGGCCTCGGCCTTGATCTGGTTGGCGTACATCTCGTCGCGAGCGCGTTCGACCTGGGCCAGTGTGAGGGCCTGCTTCAGCTCATCCTGCGCCTGGATCCGGGCGAGCTCGACGTGGGTCCGGCGGCCGAAGACGTCGGCGGCGACGAGGGACTGCTCGTAGTCGGCGGTGGCGATGACCTTGCCGGTATCGATTTGGCGATCGAGAGCGGCGAGCTCGGCGTTGAGCGTCTGCTCGGCGGCGTTGATCTGGGCGTCGATCTGGGCGGCGAGGGCGTTCTCGCTCTGCTGGATCGCGTCGGCCTCGGCGGCGAGGCGTTCGGCCTGGGCCGTGCCGCGCTCCTGGGTGGCCTCGATCTTGGCGGCGAGCTGCTGGACCTCGACTTCACCGTTCTTGGCGATGACGTCGCCTTCCTTGCGGAAGGCCTCGGCCTTGGCGACGCCGGTATCGCGGGCGGCGCGGGCCTTGGCGCGGAGGTCGGTGGCTTCGGCGAGGGCTTCCTTGCGGAAGGCGGTCGCTTCAACGATGGCCCGGTTGTAGTCGGACTTAGCGATCTGGAGCTGGGCCTCGTTCTGCGCGTTGAACTCGGTCAGCTCGGCTTCCGTCTTGCGCTCGAGGGCGTCGGCGGTGGCCTGCTGCTCGGCCGCGATGGCGAGCTGCTGCGTCTTGATCGCCTGGATTTCCTGGTTCTTCTGGGCGAAGGTGGCGTCGATCTTGGATTGCTGGGCGTCGGCGTGGGTCCGCTCGCGCATGACCTTGGCGAGGGCGCTGCGGAACGCCGCGACGTGCTCGGGCTCGACCCGCGGGGTCACCTTGGCGACCTTGGGGTTGGCGGGGACGTCGTGGAGGCCGGGATCGACTTCCTTGGCCGGCGCGGTCTGCTGCGAGAACTCGACGTTGCCGGCGACCTTCTTCTGGGCGAGCTCGTTGAGGATGCGCTCGCGGACGCGGGCGGCCTCGGCCTCGGCGGCGGCGATGATCGCCTGCATCTGGGCTTCGGCGAGCTGGTCCTGGTGCTCGGCGGTCTCGCGGGCGGCCTTGGCGCGGGCTTCGGCTTCGGCCTTGACGAACTCGGCGCGGGCGGTCTGCTCAAGGCGGTTGGCCCGGGCGTTGATCTTGTCGACCTCGGCCGAGGCGTTCTTATACCAGGCGTCGAGTCCACCGGCGCGCTTGGTGAAGTCGGACTCGGCGGTACGGACTGTGACGGCTGCGTCACCGCGGAGCCGCTCGATCTCGGCGAGGGCCTTTTCGTAGATCGACTGGGCCTCGGCCATGTTGCGCTCGTAGGCGGCCTGGGCCTGCTGGCGTTCGGCCTTGGCGGCGGCGACCTGCAGGTCGTACTGCTCTTGCGAGGCCTGCTTTTCGAGGGCGCCGGCCTGGGCTTCGAGTTCCTTGGACTTGGCGCGGCTTTCCTGCTCGATGGCGACGGCCTGGGCGAAGGCGCGGCTGGACTGCGCGGCGGCCTGCTGCTTGACGGTTTCGACCTGGTTCTGCAGTTCGGCGATGCGGGCCGCGGTCTGCTCGCGGGTCGACTGGGATTCCTGGCGGAGGCGGGAGACGGTCGCGTCGGCGCGGGTGCGCGTGGCGCGGGCCTGCTCACGCATGTCGTCGACGGCCGCGAAGCCTTCCTTTTCGGTGGTGTCGCGGATGACGCGGAGCTGATCGACGCGGGCCAGGGCCTGGGCGTACTGCTCTTCGGCCTGGCTGATCATCTCGGTCTGTTGCGAGGCGGCTTCCTTGGACCAGGCGGTCCGGCGGACGGTGTTGGCTTCGGCGTTGGCCTTGGCCTCGCGCTCGCGGGCGGCGAGGGTGGCGGCGAGCTGGCTGTGCTCGCTGTCGAACTCCTGCTGGAGCTTCTCGGCGCGGGCGAAGGCGATTCGTTCGTGGGAGTCAGCCTCGGTGCGGCGGGCGCTGAGGCTGGCGGTCTGCTGGCGGACGAACGCGTCGCGCTCGATCTCGGTGGCGCGGGCGGCGTCGCGGCGCGACTCGACATCGGTCAGGCCGATGCGGGCCTCGCTCTGGTACTGATCCGGGAGCGCATACTGGCGCGCCTGGCCGTCGATGTAGGTGAGCGACTGATGGGTCTCGGGGTGGGTCTCGGTGAGGCCGAGCTGCTCCGACGAGACGTTCTTGTTGCCGCTGGAGACAGCGCAGCCGACGACGGCGGCGATGCCGGCGAGGCTGCCAAGCAGGACGACGTGGCGTCCGGTCTTGGCCGACCAGGCGGCGGCGTGACGATGGGGGGTCCGGTTACGGTGTTCGCATGTGCGCATCTGCATCGACTCCCGACAGAATCTGTGACCAAGACGCAAGAAGGACGCCTTCCCGCAGCGGTATTCCAGGAAAACTGCTGTGACGCGCAAATCTTCGGCTGGCGGGGGACGCGGCTTTAGGAGGGCGACTGGCGGGCGCTCGCGGGCGCGGGGCGGCTCGGGAGCGGTTTATGCAATAGGGGTTGGCGTGAACTCGAGCCGGTGGGGGGGATGGGGAGATGGTGTTGGCAGTGGCTGCCTGCTCTCAATCGCCGCCCATAGACTTTACGGGACGTTGGGGGCGGCGGGTCTGCGGGCGGCGTGGTGGCCGGCATGCCGGCGGCTCGCGGGTCCGAGTTGGG
>CAZCKC010000232.1:0-3769 GCA_964499235.1 uncultured Planctomycetales bacterium
TGGACGCATGATTGTCTGGTGAAGACCATCACCCGTGACTAGGTCACGCGGCGGCGAACAAGGGTGACCATGCACAGTGCGATGAAGACAGCGTTGCTGGGGGCGGGCGTCCTGTCCTGTGTGCTGGGCTGCCAGGCCCCCCAGGACGCGGGCAGCCGCGAGATGCTCACCGGCAGTTTCATGGGCGGCAATCAGACCGCCCGAGTCGCTGATCTGATGGCCCGGGACATGGTCCGCCATCCGATCTTCTACACGTCCGAGCAGCCACCGCGGATTGCGGTGGTCAAGATCGACAACAACACGAACCAGTACCTCTTCGGTCCGGCCCGCAACGCCTACGTCACCCAGCTGCGGACTCAGCTGAAGCGGGCCCTGCAGGATCGCGTCGTGCTCGTTGATCCACACCTCGAAGACCGGATCCGCTCCCAGCTGGTCAGTTGGTACCCCAGCGACGAGCAGGGCGTCGACACCAGCGACGTCCACGGCGCCGATTACCTCCTCACCGCCCGGTTCGATTCGCTGAACAAGGTCGTCTCGGTGGCCAACGAGGACGGAAAGCCCCGGGACAAGCAGATCGTCGAGCTCCAGATGACGTTTTCCCTGGTGGATGCCGAAACGGCCGAGCTGGTCTGGCAGAACGACGTGAGCTCGGCCGCCGTTTTCACGACCCGCGACTTCCAGAATTAGGGCGTGCAGCATGGCGAGATCGCAGGACTTCAGGGTGTGTCGCAAGCAACAGCTGGTTCTCGCAGCGATCGGGGTCGTCCTGGCCGGCAGCATGCTGGCAGGCTGCTCGCGCCGCACGGCGCCCACCGTCGACACGTGGGGGACCACGGACTACGGCCAGTATGCCCAGGCGCGGGAGGCCAGCATCCAGAAGGTGCTCAGCAAAGCCCCTGATCAGCGTGAACGGGACGCCGGGATCAAACTGCTCGACTACGCCGCCGCTCGGCTGGCGGCCGGGGATCCCGAAGCGGCCCAGCGGACATTCTACGAGGGCATCTTGCTCGTCAATGATCTGTCGCTGGGTGCGTCGAGCGGTGATGCCAGCTTGATCTTCGCCGAGTCGCTGAAGGTCTGGCAGGGAGAGGCCTACGAGCGAGCCATGGTCGAGCTGTTGCACGGGATCGCGCTCATGCAACTGGGCGACTTTGAGAACGCCAGGGTCGCCTTCGATCGCACGCTGGTGACCGACCGCTTCAGCGATGGCGCCGTGGTCGGGCTGGAAGGCCATCTCGCCGATGACGGCCAAGGCAATTTCGTCCCAAATGATGTGTGCCATCAACGCGGCGGCGCCTTGTATCAGCGCGATTTCCTGGCCGCTTATGTGCTGCGAACCCTGGCCTACATTCAGCAGGGCCGGATTGCCCGGGCCCGCCAGAGTTGGGCCGAGACGCGGCAGGTCATCGAGGAAATCGAAGCCGCCTGCGCTTGGTCCGGCTCACCCGAGCTGACGTGGACGGGCCACGATGGCAAGTACACTTACCCGCGCATCTTCGTGCCGCCGTTTCGATCCGCGATCAACGACGGCTTGATGGATCTCTCGTTCGAGGACCTTGAGCAGGCGAACCTCCTCGTCATCGCTGCGACCGGGAGTCGGCCGGACAAGGTTCGCACGGGCAGCAACTTTGTCCACGACGGCTACCTGCCCCCCGCTGAAGCGATCTACCGGCTCGACGTGCTGCTCGACGGGGAGCACGTCGGGGGCATGATGCAGGGGGTCGACTTGTTTGGACAGGTCGCCGGCCGCGGGCGTTCGGCGAAGGATCGCGCCCAGGACACGAAAGCGGCCATCGAGTCATTCGGCATGGCCCTGGAGAGCTACGGCGTCTACGGCGTGCAGTACATCGGCTCGTTGATCCGCATCATCAACCAGGAAGAAGCGGATGTGCGGCAATGGAACCTGCTACCGAACGCGGTGCACGTGTGGGTTGGGCGCGTGGAGCCTGGGCCACAGCGGCTAAGCCTGGTCGCATCCGGCCACAATGCCGCGAGCGAGCACATCACGATCAACAACGCTCGGCGGAACGTTTACAGCCACCTGGTTCGGGCCTTGGAGCAGCAGTATCTCGCGCAGCGGGTTTCATCGGCCGACGACGCTTACTTGGCCACCGCGGTCGCGCCGCGCCACACCTACGTACAGGACGTTGCGATCGAACCAGACCAGCTGCACGTCATGTTCGTCGCGGAGCGGGTTGACCGAGACGTCCGACGGGTGCCCGGGCTCAAACCGCAGGCGTACGTGCTCGGCCCCCGTCGCGACCCACCACCCACTCAGTAGCCACAGGAGCAACGCATGGACCCGTGTGGTCGAGGGCTGGTTTGCGGGAGGATCCTGGGGACGATGGCCTTGTCGCTGGCATTGGTCACGGCGCCCAGCGGCTGCGCCGATCGGCAAACGACCTTCACCGACGACCATTCGATCCTCCCACCGGTGGTGACGCGGCCCGTGCGTCACGATGAGCCGGCACCACAGGTTCGCGGCGATGAGCCCGTGACCGCGACCAAGGAAGGAGAGTAGCAACGCTATGCGACTGATGGCCGTCGGGATTTTGCTGCTCGGAGGACTGGTCCACGTGGCCGGGTGCCAGAGCACTGCGAAGCGGACCGCGCCGGAGACGGCCAACACGCAGGCCAGCAATCGCTGGCTCGAGGAGCAGGTGGCCTTCGAGGATCTGTCCACGCGGCACAACCCCGAAACAGGGCTGATGGAAGTCGACACGATGGTCGTCCTGAACGAACTCGAGCCGGGCCGCCCTACAGGCTATCGCCTCGTGGCCCGGACCCAGTTCTACCACGGTAACCGCGACAAACCGGTCGACACCTCGGCTTGGTCCGAACTGCTGCTGGAAACCCAGCAGCCGGTCGCCTACGCCTCGACGAGCTTGGTGCCAGCCGACGATTTCGTCATCGAAATCGCCTATCCAGAGGAGGTGGGATTGCGATGATCCGTTCAACCCCTAACTTGGCCCGCCTGCTGCGGCTCAGCCTGCTCGCGGCGGGCGTCGCAATCGCCGGGTGTCAGGCACATGCGCCGCGGCATGGGACGACGCGAACGGAAGACGCGTCGCCCGTCGTTTACAACCGAGCCTGGCTGAAAGAGAACGTGCTCCTGCGCCACCTGGAAACCAGTCGGTTGCCTGGGGACCTCCTGGCGGTGAACGCGCAGTTCCATTCGACCGACCCGCACACGACGCGCGTGGTTTACATCAAGAGCGACTTCTACTCGCCGCCCATGGACGAGGGTGGCGTTATCGTCGATTCGACGAAGTGGGAACCGTTCCGGCTCGAACCGCGGAAGCGGGTGCAGTACACCGCGAGCAGCCTCGTGCCGGCTGACGACGTCCGGATCTACATGACATACGGCGAGGACATCTCCAAGCCGTAGTTCGCCGAGGCCATGCCATGACACTTGGACGCCAGAATCTCCCGGCCGTCTGTTGCGGATCGGTGCTGCTGTCCCTGCTCGCGCTCAGCAGCTGCGACGCTGATCGGAGCGAGGTCGGGATGACCGTCGCCCCCCGCGGGAGCGCAGCCTCGCCGGCCACACCGCCTGAGCACCGCTACCAGCGGGAGGATCCACCCCCCGAACCGCTCAGCCCCTGCGAGGAGGCGCGGCAACGGGCCCAGGATGAGTTCGCGTCGGCCTACGCGCTGTCCCGCCCGCGGCTGGTCTTTGCGGCGCAGGTGACCGATGACGCAACAACGCCGGCAACGATCGACCGGGCGCTCGTCGAAAACTCGTTCGCGGGGGCTTTTCAGAGCTTTG
>CAZCKC010000233.1:0-3725 GCA_964499235.1 uncultured Planctomycetales bacterium
CCAGCAGCAGGTGGACGATCCAGACGCTCCACCAGTAAGGGCCGAACAGCACCAGATCGATCGCTTCCACGCGGGCTGGCACGCCGGGGTACAGCGTCACCAGCAGATTCGCCAACGCGGCAAGGCCGCCAAGCATGATGGCCCACGTCAGGAAACGTCCCAGTTCAGACGCCGTCCGCACGTACTGCCTGGAGCCGGCCCACGGCGAGAACAACAGGTGAAGCAGCAGGATCAGCGCGGTTCCCGCGATCAGCGACGAGACCAGGAAGGTCATCGGCAACATCGAGCCGTTCCAGAACGGCCGCGCCGCGATCACGCCGAACAACGACCCGATCACCGCCACCAGCGCCACGCCGGCAGGAATGTTCACCCAGTTCAGCCATTTGATCAGCTTCTCGTATTCGTTGTGGTACGCCCAGAACTCGATGATCAGCAGCAACAGGTAAAACGTGTGCAGCCAGATCATCCACGTCATCGGCGAGGCGAAGTTCGGGTCGACGAACGCCCGGAACGCCCGGAACGGATGGCCCAGGTCCATGCCGATGATGAACAGCGCCGAAAGCAGCGCGCAGATGGCGGTGAGCACGATCACCGGGCCGAGCTTCTCGATGCCCTCGACGCGAAGGACATGCTTCAGCGCGTAGTAGCCGAGGATCATGCCCACCTCCACCCAGACCAGGTAAACGTAAATCGAGACCCACAGGCCCCAGGTGACGTAGCTACCCAGGTCGCCGTGGTTGCCGCCCAGCAGCACCTGCAGCGGGCCCCATGCGCCGATCACCAGCGCCGACAGGCCGATAACCAGAGAGATGATGAAATCCTTGCGTCGGTCGGTGCGGTACTGAATGCTGTTGGCCACCGTTCAGTCCTTTTCGCTCAAAGCGGCTCAGACGATGTAGAAGACGCGCGGCTTGGTGCCCAGGTGTTGCAGCAACGTCTGCACCCGATTCTTCGTGATCAATTCGACCGCAAGACAGTCCGGATCGTTCTCGTCGCCAAAAAACGTCGCCCGGCCGATGCAGGTGGTCACGCACATCGGCAACTCGCCGACTTCCAGCCGGTGCAGGCAGAAGTGGCACTTGCGAGCGTTGCCGACGGGGGACTTGTGCCCCTCGCGCGTCCAGGACTTGGCGTACTCGAAGTTCGGGGCTTCTTCCCAGGCCGCCGCGGCCCGGCCCAGTGTGCCCTCGCTCTCGGCGTCGGCGCCACGATCCGCGTCGGTGTAGTGATGCCCAAAGTCGCTCGTCCGCGCCTGATAGGGACAGGCCGTGATGCAGTACCGACAGCCGATGCACTTGTCGTAGTCGATCGTCACGATCCCATCGGGCCGCTTCCACGTCGCGTTAACCGGGCAGACCGGCGTGCACGGCGGCTCAACGCACTGCATGCACGGCCGCGGCGTGAACTGCAGTTGCACGTTGGGAAACGCGCCGAGTTCCTCCGTCACCACCGGCCGATACACTACCCCCGGCGGCAGGTGGTTCTCCGCGACGCAGCCGATCGTGCACGCGTGGCAGCCGATGCACTTGCGCGTGTCGATCACCATGATCCACTGCCGCTGCTCGACCGGCTTGGCCATCGCTTTCTTCAGGTCGCGCTGCATCCGGATGTGAACGTCTTCGTTGACCTGCGGTGCGATGTTGTTCAGCACCTTCAGACGACGGATCGTCTTCTCACCGGTCGGGTCGCCGGTCGGCCCGCCCGCCGAGGCACTGCCGCAGCCGGGGAGGTTAGCGCCGGCCACGCCCGCACCGGCCAATACGCCAGCCCTGACAAAGTCACGTCGAGTCATACTCATGACATGGTCTCCTGTCGACACCGCGAATCAACTCGACGAGTCGCACCCGCAACCGCCCAGGCGCATCCCGCGCTGCCGCTCGAACTCGGCCACGTCCCGCAACGTCTGGCGTTTGAGTTCGTTCTCGATTCGCGATCGTTCCTTCTGCCAGAACTCATGCGTCGGACACGCACGATCATCCGAGCATTCCTCCAGGCCCAGCAGGCATTCCGGCAGCCATTTGCGGCCCTCCACCGCCTCGGCGACATCGCGTAGCGATATCGCGTTCGCCGCTCGCGCGAGTTGAAAGCCGCCCCGGTAACCGCGCTTCGCGCGGATCAGTCCCGAGCCATTCAGGGCGTGCAGCAGCTTCGAGAGATAGGGCAGCGAGATGTCCGTGCATTCGGAAATGGTCTTGGCCAGCACCCACCGATCCCGACAGCCGTCCAGGCAACTCAGGGCGAGGATCGCGTAGCCGGTGGTCTGCGAGAGAGCCAACATGCCCGCATCGTAGTAATGCCGGATACGCAGGTCAACAAAATACCTGACCGTCTTATCATCAAAGTGGGCGGCACTCCTGATCCGCCCGCGGGGAAGCGGACTCAGCCTCGCTCGGCCACGCCGGCGGACACCCGTTCGGTGCTGCCGCAGGCGGCGGGATCAGCGAACATGCCGGTTTCGGGAAGGCCGGCCTGCTCGACGCCGCCGTAGAACTTGCGCAGGAAGTAGAGACTCACGTGGACCAAGCCGATGAGCACCGGCACCTCGACCAGCGGGCCGACGACCGTGGCGAAGGCGACCGGCGAGGCGATGCCGAACACGGCAATGGCGACGGCAATCGCCAGCTCGAAGTTGTTGCCCGACGCCGTGAAGGCCAGCGTGGCAGCGCGGGAATAGTCCGCCCCGACCTTCCAGGCCATGCAGAAGCTGACCAGGAACATGATCGCGAAGTAGGCGCTGCCGCCTCCAGCACGGGGGTCGTTTCGGGCAGGGTCACCAGCAGCATCTTCGTCAGTTCAGGGTCTTGCAGGCGCATCATGGGCGTGATGACTGGCGCGGCGACGTCGCCGAACGCCGCGACTACGACCCGGTCACGGGCACCTATCAAGTAACGACGATGCTCAGCGATCACGCGGGTCGGATGACCGAATCAACCGTTCCGGGCGGAATCACGACCCGCAATGTCTACGATTCGCGCGGCCGGCTGGCGCGATCCGAGACCCTCAACGACGCGGGGGTCGTGCTCACCATGAGAGAAACTACGTACGACAATTTCGACCGCGCGATCGAGGTTCGGTTGACCGAGGTGGCGGAAAACGGGACAGACACCGTCACGTCATACCGGCAAAACTTCTACGACCTCAGTGGACGTTTGATTGCGTCCGCGAACTTTGGCACGAACGATGCGGGCGACGTGGATCATCCAATCGGAAATTACGTCTCCGGCCCGGCGCCACCCCAGCACGACGGTACCATTCCGACGCCGAGCGACGACGTGCATTTAACCAGCTACATCTATGGTCCCGAGGGGCAGATCGTCGAGACGGTGGACCCCGCCGGTCGCGTGGCCGCGACCGAATACGACGATCTCGGACGGACTGTCCTCACGACCGAGAACGCGGACGGCGCCGCCGACATGCGGCGCTGGACCGCGATGAATTACGACGAGTTGGGGCGGCTCGTCGAGATCGCCGCGGTTCTGCCGACCCATAGCCCGTTCGCCCCCAAAGTCGCGATGAGCGAGCGACCCGTCTTTGACGACATCGACTGGAACGCGACCGACGGCTCGATCTAAATCACCACGCTCACGTACGACGCCGAAATCTATTCGAGTTGGTCAGCAGGGAGCTGGTCGAGCGGCTGGGACACCTCGGGCCTGACAGTGTCTTGCCACGTAAATCAAGCGGAATCTCACGGTGGCGTTTTGCGAGAGGTATCGGCGGCCCGC
>CAZCKC010000234.1:0-3699 GCA_964499235.1 uncultured Planctomycetales bacterium
CACAGGTCGACCTGTGGGGCGGCTTCAACCGCGAGGTCCGGATCGAGATCGACGCCGCGAAGATCAACGCGCTGAACATACCGCTGAATACCATCCTCGACGCGGTGCAGAACGCAAACCTCGACCTGCCGGCCGGCAAGATCGAGCAGGGTCGCTACGAGGTCACGCTGCGGGCCCCGGCTGAATTCGACGACCTCGCCGAGATCCGCGACACGGTGGTCGCGATGCGCGAAGGCGCGCCGGTTGCGATCGGGCAGATCGCCCGGGTGCTCGACACCTACGAGAAGCCGACCGAGATCGAGCGGATCAACGGCGTCCGCGGCATCCGCGTCGCGATCCGCAAGGAGGCCACCGCCAACACGGTCGAGGTCTCGCGCCGCGTGCTCGCGGAAATTGAGGCGATCAACACCGCCTACCCGCACATCTCCGTCGTGCCCGTCATCAACCAGGGCAACTTCATCGAGCGCTCGATCGCGAACGTGGCCCGCTCGGTGCTGTACGGCGGCGGCCTGGCGGTCCTCGTGTTGCTGCTGTTCCTGCGGAACCTGCGAAGCACGGTCGTCATCTCGCTGGCGATCCCGATCTCGGTGATCGCGACGTTCGCCGTGCTCTTCTTCGGTGGCTTCACACTGAACCTGATGACGCTGGGCGGGCTGGCGCTCGGCGTCGGCATGATGGTCGACAACTCGATCGTCGTCCTCGAGAACATCTTCCGCCGCCGCGACGAGGAGCACGAGGACAAAACCGCGGCCGCCGTGCGCGGCACCAGCGAGGTTGCCTCCGCAATCATCGCCAGCACGATCACGACGCTGGTGATCTTCCTGCCGCTCGTCTTCGTCCGCGGCGTCACCGGCATCCTCTTCCAGGAGCTCGCGCTGGTCATCGTCTTTGCGCTGGCCTGCTCGTTGCTCGTGTCGCTGACCGTCGTGCCGATGCTCGCCTCGCGCCTCGTCGAATCGCCCGAAGAGCTCCACCAGAAGCACGCCGGGCAGGCCGCCTGGATCGGCCGCCTCGTCGCCATCAGCGAAGGCGGCTTCGACCGCTTGGCGGCCGCCTACCAAGGCCTGCTCCAGGCCGCTCTCAACCAGCGCCTGCTGGCCGTCGTGCTCGCGCTGGTTTTCCTCGGCGCGAGCCTGCTGCTGGTTCCGCTCATCGGCACCGAGTTCCTCCCGCCCAGCGACGAGGGCGAGGTCCGCGTCAGTGGCGAGATGGAGGTCGGCACCAAGCTCGCCATCGTCGACCGCCAGACCCGCCTGATGGAAGAGATCGTCGTCGCCAACGTTCCCGAGGCTGTCGCCTACGTCGCGCAGGCCGAGGAGAACGCCGAGGGCGACATCCGCCTGTCCCTCGGCCCCGCCGCCCAGCGCACACGCTCGAATACCGAGATCGCGGCCGTGCTGCGCGCGAAGCTCCAGGATCAGATCCCCGGCATGGAGGTGCGCGTCCGCGCCCCGCAAGGCCAGTTCCTGCTCGACCGCCTGCTCGGCAGCTCCGAAGGCATCACCATCGAGGTCCGCGGCTACGACCTGCAGACCCTCGACGCCTTGGCCGCCGCGGCCGCCGAGCGCATCCGCGACGTCCCGGGCGTCACCGACGTGAACGTCAGCCGCCAGGCCGGCATCCCCCAGGAAGAGCTCAGCGTCAACCGGGCGAAAGCGAGTGACCTCGGCCTTAGCGTGCGCGACGTGGCCGAGGCGCTTGAGACGGCCGTCGCGGGCACCGAATCGGGCGAGTACCGCAGCGCCGGGGACGCGCACCGCATCCTCGTCCAGCTTCAGGATGCCGAGCAGATGACGATCGACGAGGTGCTCGACCTGACGCTCAGCACGCCCGCCGGCGAACAGGTCGCGCTCCGCAACGTCGTCAGCACCGCCGCCAGCCGCGGCCCGATCGAAATCGACCGCAAGGATCAGCAGCGGCTCACCACGGTGTACGCCAACATTGCCGAGCGCGACCTTGGCTCGGTCGCCGCCGACATCCGGGCCGCGCTGAGCGGGATCCCGCGGCCGGCGAACTACGAGTTCCGCCTGGCCGGCAACTACGAGGAGCAACAGGAAGCGTTCCAGGAGCTGTTGCTGACGCTGGTGATGGCGCTGGTGCTCGTCTACATGGTGCTGGCGTGCCAGTACGAGTCGCTCCGCGACCCGCTGGTCGTGATGGTTTCCGTGCCCATGGCCAGCATCGGCGTGCTCGTCACGCTGTTCCTCACCGAGACCACGCTCAACATCCAGTCCTACATCGGCTGCATCATGCTCGGCGGGATCGTCGTCAACAACGCGATCCTGCTCGTCGACCAGGCCGGCCAGCTCCACCGCGCCGGCATGAGCCCGCGCGTGGCCGCGACCGAGGCCGGGCGGCGGCGCCTCCGGCCGATCCTGATGACGACGACGACGACCGTCCTCGGGCTGTTCCCGCTGGCGCTCGGCATTGGTGAAGGCGCCGACGCGCAGGCCCCGCTCGCACGGGCTGTCGTCGGCGGGCTGATCTTTTCCGCGCTCGTGACGCTGGTGCTCGTGCCGGCCGTCTACACGCTCGCCCACCCCGAACGTTCCCCGAAGCCTGCCGCGATGCCCCAGCCCGCGCCCGCTTGATCAGGTCGCCAGCGCGCCGCCAGCGTGGCGCGCGCAGAATGGCTGGCGTGTCCGCCACCGGGCCGAGCAGTTCTTCCAACGGTCGAACGCGCTGCTGCTCGCTTGTGCGCGTCCCTGTCGATGCGCTGCCGATCACGGGGAATCGGCGGCCGGGTCGCCTGGGATTTTGCGGGTGGTGCGGCGAGTGGCGATGTGTCGAGCCAGCGTCTCGAGCAGTGCCTTGCGGTCCACCGGCTTGGTCGCGTGCTCGTCGCAGCCCGCCTCCAGGCACTTTTGCCGGTCCTCGCGCATCGCGTGGGCTGTCAAGGCGATGATCGGCGCGCTGTAGCCCGTCTGCCGGAGAAAGCGCGTTGCCTCGTAGCCGTCCATCTCCGGCATCTGCATGTCCATCAGGATGACGTCGTATGGCGCGTCCGCGTTCACGCCCGCCTGCGCCGCATCGACCGCGAGCCGACCGTTCTCGACGACCGTGACCGTGGCCCCCGCCTTCTTCAGCAGGTGCGCGATCAGCCGTTGGTTGTCGGGACCGTCTTCCGCCAGCAGGATGCGACAGGGCGGCAGCGTCGGCGCGCCACCCGGCGTCGTTTGGGCCGATGGCTGGACGCAACGGGTGATGACGATGTCGTCCCGCAACGCGACCCCGTCCAGCGGCCCGGTCATCACGCTCACGCGAAAGCGGCTCCCCAACCCCGGCGTCGTGTCGACCAGCGTCACGTCACCGCCCAGCGCATTGGCGAGCCGCTGGCTGATCGCGAGCCCGAGCCCCGTGCCGCCGTGCCGCCGCGTCGTCGACGCATCCGCCTGGCTGAACGGTTCAAACAGCCGCGCGACCTGCCCGTCGGTCATGCCGAGCCCGGTGTCGACGGCGTCCAACTCGAGCAGCGGTTCGCCGCGCGCGGACTGTTGCAGGCGCACCTCGAGCCGTACTTCGCCGACCTCGGTGAACTTGACCGCGTTGCCGAGCACGTTGATGAGGATCTGGCGAAGACGGGTGGGGTCGCTCTGGATGATCTCCGGTAGCAGCCCCTCTTGGCTGAGCGTGAGCGCAACCCCCTTGGCCTGGCTCCGTACGCGGACCAGCGACTCGACCTCGGCCAGCAGCGCGGCG
>CAZCKC010000235.1:0-3685 GCA_964499235.1 uncultured Planctomycetales bacterium
CGCCGCCCGAAATCGAGTTCCCGCTATAGTTCCCGTCGTGGGGGGTCAGCGGGATGTAAGTGCTTAGGGGACAAGCACTTGCTGATTGGAGGCGGGGGGAATCGACTCTCCAGTTAACCCTCGATAGGAAGTCCCAACACCACATAATGCCCGTATCGCCATCCGATGCGGGTCACAGACGGACACCAACGTACTCAAGAGGACGCCGCTGGACAAGAATTTCGAGTGGAGTTCCCGCAAAAGTTCCCGTAGTTCTGCACGCGCATCATTGCGCGCTAAATCACCGTGCGCAATTCTGCGACAAGGGCACTGGACTCATGCCGCCGGCCTGAGGTAGAGGCGTGCGGCCCGTCGTTCGCGTCGTTTCAGGAATCGGTATACGTGTTGCATCAACTGCGACATCGTCCGGCAGCGGTGGTTGCGGGTCACGGCTGCATGCAGGTCCTGCCACAGCCGCTCGATCTTGTTCTCGGTCGGGCAGTAGGGCGGCAGGAAGTGCAGCTTGATCCGGCCACCGAACGCAGCCAGTGCGCGCTGCGTGATCCGGCTGCTGTGGATGCGGTAATTGTCGAGGATCACGTGGATCACCGGCGCGTCGGCATACACCTTCAACAGCCGCTGCAGCAGCGCAATAAACAGCGCACCGTCCTTGCGATCGTCGTCGACCCAGATCAACGCCCCGGTCTGGGCGTCCAGCGCCCCAGCGATGTAGCGCTTCTCGTTCTGGCCCGGTGTCAGCACTTCCTTCTGCTGACCATAGCCCATCCAGTCCAGCCCGATCTTCGGATTCAGGTGCACATCCACCTCGTCGGCGTACACGGCCACGTGCCCGCCCGGCAACGTCGCCAGCAACCGGCGAAGCGCCCGTAAACGCCGGTTTTTCCGCGGTGGCGACCACGGGCAGCCCACCGTCGGCCGCGGCCGCGCCCGCCGCGCGCGGATCGCTGCCAGCGCGCGGCTCAGCGTCGCCACATGCACCCGCACGCCGGTGCGTTGTCGCAACGTTGCGGCCAACATCTCGCGCGTCCAGGTCGGTTGCGGCCAGCCGTAATTCTCCGGCACATCCCGCACCAGCCGCTCGAGCTCCGCCAGGACGTGCTCGCTGAGCTTGAGCTGGCCGTTGTCCTCGCGCCGGTCCAACAGGCTCCACTCGCCGAACTGGCGAAACCGCGCAACCACGCGATACACCGTGCTGCGGGCGATGTGCAGGGCGGCGGCGGTCTCGGTCGGCGTGCGTTTGAACAGGTTGACGATGATCAGGTAGCAGGTCTTGAGGCCGGCGTCGCGACACTTTCGCAATCGGCCGAGCAGCTTCTGCTTGTCGGCGAAGCGCAGATCGGGAATAATCCCGTCCATGGGAACTCCTCCTCTGGGCTCGTGGCCCGGTTGGAATACAATGCATTGGAGTTCCCATCTATATATCCATAACATGTTGATTTGCAACAGGTTACAGAGCGCCGCGCGTTCGCGCACGGTGATTTAGGTTTGGCTGTACGCGATTCGCCACGCGACGTCCTCGGGCCGTCGCGTGCGAACGGCATGTGGGAATCGCCCGCATGGGCACTGGATGAGGGGCAATCCCGTTGATGACCGCTTCGCCCAACGCCCTGGCGTAGTCTGCACTTAGTCTACACACAGAATATGTGTCGCGGGTGTGTCGGCCGGCATCAATAGAGGCGCGGACATGCGTGTGGGGACTGGCTTCTGAAATGGCGGTGGACGCTGCGTGCGTCAGTTGTTCGCGCATCTCGACCGGGCACGCTCCTGCAGAGCAGGATCCGCGTCAATGATGCGAAGCCGAGTACTGTCGACGCTGCCGAACCACGCTGGTACCTCGATCCGTACATCCAGGATGCAAGCCCCTCCAGCGGGCTTCGTTCGCCCAGACCTGAACCCGCCAGTCGCGGTCCAACGTCAAGCCCGCCATCGAAGTGCGGCGTGATTCGCCCAGGAAATCGCCAGGCACTTCGACGTACATGCATATCAAACCGTCGATCTCGCCCGTGTCTCCTGCTTGGAAGGTCTCGCCGCGGTTGATGACTGCATCGGCATGATTCATGAGAAGAGCGTACTGGGTGCGAGATCGGTCGAAAAAAACGCGTCATCAAGCGAGTGCATTCTCGATTCCTCCGCATAGAAACGACATCCCAA
This sequence comes from uncultured Planctomycetales bacterium, assembly GCA_964499235.1. GTDB lineage: Bacteria > Planctomycetota > Phycisphaerae > UBA1845 > Fen-1342 > JAFGRR01. The sequence goes on from CAZCKC010000235.1 coordinate 2,152, forward strand.
TCGGTAGCAGCCGATTGCTCGGCCTGACGCGCTCCTCTTCTTCGGTGAGTTGCGGCTCTTCGTTACTCGGGCCGTCGTCTCGCCTTCCGGGCCAATCACCTGGGTGGTGTTGCCGTTGTCGTCGTAGAAGAACGACACGACGGCATCGTCAGCGTCGCGGTTGGGACCGACTTGCCGGGTGAGCGTCTCGAGGCGGTCAACTTCGTCGTAGTCAAAGTGGGTGATCTTGCCTTGGCCATCGACGACCTTGCTGGGCAGGCTCGTCCCGTAGGTCGCGCCGCCACAGCCGCAGCCCGAGCTGGCGTAGTAAATGTCAATCTTCTGCTCGTCCGGCGTCCCCGGCGCGACTGTACGCTCGAGCACCCGCCCGTAAGCGTCGCGCAGGAAGTCGATGTTGTAAGTGTCGCTGCCTGGCCCGGACGTGATGTCACGCTCCACTGCGAGCAAGTGGCCGACGGCGTTGAGCGTGTAGGTGGTCTCGTAGCCCTCCGGGTCCGTCATCCGGATGAGGTCGTTGTTCCAGTTGTATTCGAACGACCAGGTGTTGCCCAACTCGTCGACCCGGCTGGTGACATTACCCGCCCCGTCGTAGCCCCACTCCTCGACGATTTGCAGGCCGGTTGGGTCGACAGTCTTCTTGGTCATTCGGCCCCGGTTTCTGGGTCCCCACGGCCAACCTGCCGCAATCACCGGGGCATCCGTTCTACGAGCAACTCAACCAGGTGCTGGCGGACGCGGGGTTTGACCGCTTCTGTGAGGACCGCTGCGAGAAGTTCCACCACGCGCGGCTGGGACGGCCGTCGGTGCCGCCGGGGGTGTATTTCCGCATGCTGCTGATCGGTTACTTCGAGAAGCTGCCCAGCGAACGGCAGATCGCCTGGCGCTGTGCGGACTCGCTGTCGCTGCGGGCGTTTCTGGGGCTGGCGCCGGGCGACAGCTCGCCGGACGACAGCTCCATCAACCGGTCGCGGCTGCGGATCGACCTCGAGACGCACCAGGCGATCTTCGACTGGGTGCTGAAGCGGCTGGCCGAGCACGAACTCTTGCAAGGCAAGACGCTGGGGATCGACGCCTCGACGCTGGAAGCCAATGCGGCCATGCGTTCGATCGTGCGGCGGGACACGGGGCAGACCTACCGGGCGTTCCTGACCGACCTCGCCGAGGCTTCGGGCATTGAGACGCCGACGGCGGAGGACCTGGCGAAGTTCGATCGGAAGCGGAAGGGCAAGAAGTGCAGCAACGACGACTGGTTCAATCCCCATGATCCGGACGCGAAGGTCACGAAGATGAAGGACGGCGAAGACGGCTGCGGAACAGGCGTTCAAGCGTCAGGCTCAGCAGGCGGTGTATCGCAACCGGCGGCGGCGCCGCGGGCGGCGCTCCAAGCAGTTGCAGCGCAAACGGGCCGAGCGTGTCGAGCGGAGCTTCGAGCACGTGCTGGACGATGGCGGCATGCGGCGGGTGTACCTGCGGGGGCGAGCGAACATCGCCAAGCGCTACCTGATCCACACGGCGGCGTTCAACCTGGGCTTGA
>CAZCKC010000236.1:0-3684 GCA_964499235.1 uncultured Planctomycetales bacterium
CCACCCACCAGAACCAGAACACGCCGTCCTCGGGTGCGAGGATAGGCGTGCCGACCGGAGCGCTGACGTCCAGGCCGCGGTGGTAGCGGGTGGTGCACGTGCCGCCGAGTTTCAGGTCCCGCCACCCGGTGGGGGAGGTGATGCGCATCTTGCGCGGCTCGGTCTCGCCCGGCAACGGCGGGAAGACGCCTGCGCGCACCGGCACTCCCACGAACGAGGTCGGCGGGAGATGGCGGTAGTAGAAATGGTCTTTGATTTGGGCGAGGCGTTCGGGATCGAAGCGCCGGCTCGGATCACCGCCTCGCTTGGTCTCGGCGCCGTAGGGCACCTCGCCGATGAACACGTAATCGTCGTAACGCTTGGCGTACACCGTCTCGATGGGGTCCCAGCCGTCGGCCGCCGCAGCCGCTGTGGGATCCGCGTTGGGCTTTACCCGCAGGAGCCTGCGCAGCTGGTAGGCTTGCGGGACTTCGCTGAAGCCCCCAAACCTGCCGCCGGCATTGCCCCACGTGCCGAGACTCACCGCGGGAAGACCGGGCCCCACGGAAACCACGCCCACCCGTGCCAGGTACTCTCGGGGATCCTCGCCGTGACGCGGTCTTCCCTCCTCCGGCACATCCACCACAACGCCCACGTGGGCCTCTCCCGCCGGCTCGGGGCGAACCAACAGGTCACCGAGTCGGATCTCGGCGATGTCGGGAACGAGCACGGTGGCCCGCTCGAGGTCCGCCTGGGTGAATCGGTAGGCATCGGCCCTCCTGCTTCGTCCGTCGGCACGCGGTCCGTATCGGGGCGTTCCGTCCGCCTGTAGCCCCGCAGCCGCGGCGCTGCGTCCTGCCGGCTTCATCCGGTAGTAGTCTGCCAGCGCCGCGGCTACGTCGTGGCCCGCGCAGGTGAGTATCCCATCGATTCCCGCCATCGCCAGCGATCCGAGCACGAGCCCGAGCGAGTCCACACCGGCGAGGGCATCCACGTGGTGAGGACTCGGCGTATCGTCGATGTATCCCCGGCGGGTTCCCAGGCGCATGCCCGGCAGGAAGGGCTCCAGCGGCCCCTCGGCATCCCGCGGGAGGCTGTCCGGAATCTCGGCATCCGCGGCGTAGGCGCCGTCGGGTTCCACCGGCAGGTACGCCTCAGGCTCTGCGGCGCGATACAGCTGCCGCTCGCTCACCGCACGTTCCCCCGCGGACCCACCGGCAGGCGTCTCGGCGTGCCAGCGTTTGGCCCGCGCCTGCTCGCGCAGCTTGTAGGCGAAGGTGCGGGGTGAGTCGATGCCCAGCGGCGCATAGGGTAGGGGGTTTCCCACCATCGCGTTCCGCCGATGGACGAAGGGCGTGGTAAGCCCGTCGGCTACGATGTGAGCGAATCCCCCCGGGGAGGCGAGGTAGGCATCCGGGCTCAGGCTTGCCCGGCTCGAGACGGCGAGCCAGCGCGTTGGCGTTGCCGCCTCCCGTTGCTCCCAGATCACGAACTCGGCAACCCACCGCGGTTCGGGGAACCGGACGTCCAGCACTACACGGCCGCGATGCTCATCAGGATACACCGTTGCCGGCACTCGCGCGTCGGTGTTGCATGAGAGCCACACACCCTCTCGGCTCATGGTGCATCCTTCGCCGGCACGGAAGCCGGCCACCACCTCGTCGGCGGGGATCTCGTCGCGGCCGTCGGCGTATTGGTCGCTCAGGTAGCGCACCGGATCGTGCTCGAAGACCATGAGCTCGGACACCGTCAGCCGCTCGGTCCCCGTCTCGTCCACGAGTCGCACGCCGTAGCACCCCTCGGGGCTGACTCCGTCGGGAAACACCAGCATCACCAGGTAGGCCCGGGTGCCGTTCTTGGAGTAGTAGCGGCCGCTGGCCATGCTCCACCCGGGTCGCGAGGAGTTGTCCACGTAGCGAAGGGGCTCCGGCTCGCCCTCATATCCGCAATCATACACGAACTCACGGTAGCCGACACCCCTCGTGAGTGTACTTTTGCGCCAGTCTCCCGTCGGGGAGCTCGCGTACTCCACGCGGAACAGCTCGCGATTCTCGAAGTCCACCTTGTCGTAGCGCGGCGAGCGCACGCCGGCGGCGTTGGCCACCACGATGCCCCGCACCCGTTCCCGCGCCCGAAACGTGTAGCCTACCGCGAGCGTGCCGCGGCCGCCGGCGCGGCCGACGCTCATCACCGCCACCTCGCCGGCCATGCCCACGGCCCCGTCAGCCAGCGCTGCACCGTTGGTGCCCGCAGGATGCACCACGCCGTCGATCCGATCCGGATCCCAGGCCAGGTTCTCCGCGGTGAACGCGTCGATGTGGGTGATCGTGACCGGCGCATCGGCCCGGCGCGTGAGCGTGAAGCGACTGGCACGGGCGGCGCACGGGAGAACCGCGGCCCCCACGGGCGGATCCTCCGTCGGCGTCTGCGACCCGTCATCGCCGCGCTCGCCGTGCACGGCCACCGGCCTCGTGCCGCGGGGCAAGTAGTTCTCCCGCTCCTTCTTCATCCACGTGCCGGGAGCCACCCATCGATCCACGAGCTTCCGGTAGCGCGCGGTGACCGCACTCGTGCCGGCGCCGCCGGCCGGCGCAATGCCGCCGGGAGAGGCGGGGTAGTCCACGCCCCAGCTCACGTAGCGCAGCGCCGCGTGGGCCAGCGCCTCCCCGTCGTCCGCGGACAGCGGTTCGAAGGCACGCCAGTCGTAACCGAACCCGTTACCGGCGAGCTCCCGCGTGTAGACTCCGGCGAGGGGCGGGCGCCCGAGCTCGTAGCACAGCGCCAGATACGCGGCCACGTACACCGTCCGCGCCTCGCCGTACAGCGCGGCGAAAGACTCCGGGCCGCTCTCGAGCACCGGGAGCCGCAGCCGCTCGCCGAGTGGCCCGGCCGGACGGCCTCGGGCGAAGGCCAGGTGTCGGCTGAAGGCCTGGCGAAACGCCGCCACCGCACGAGCGTACCCCTCGGCGCGCGCAAAGCTGTGCCACGCGCCCTCGGCCATCTCGATTCCCAGCCGCTCGCTCACCACCCGCTTAAGCGCCGCAGCCTCCTGCTGTGCTCCGGCGTCGGACAGCTGCCGGTAGAGAAAGGCGGCGGCCTTCTGCGGGTAGCTCGAGGAAGCGGGAAGCGAATCGAAGAGCCGCTTCTCGCCGGGAAAGAACTCGGCGAAGAAGCGAAAGCGTACCCACCGGTATCGCCGGGACTCACTCGATGCGAGGAGCAGATCCACCTGCTCGAGGCTGCCGTAGCCGCTCCAGGAGACCTCCACCGTCCCCGTGTCCGCCGGAATGCGCGCCGCCTCGAGGTTCGCGCCGGCCGACAGCCTACCCTCGGCGACGCTTACGGCAACGCCGAGGTAGGGATGGTCCGCCGGGGCGAATGTGTCGCCGGGCTGCGCCGCCTGGAAGAGCGCTCGGGCGCCGAGGGGAGCTGGAGAGCCGTCCGCACGGCGGAGCCGGCCGGCGCCGTCCCGACTTACGGCGCAGTCGTACTCGTCGTTGAACACGCCGATCTGCGCCTTGGTTTCCCCGAGCGCATGTGAGAGGGAGACCTGTAGCTCAAGCCGTGGGCCCGCCTCGCCGGCTGAGCGAAACCAGTACACCCCACCGTGGGGCTGCGCCGCTTCACCGTCGCCGCCGGCGACAAGCGGCGCGGTCACCGCGGCAAGCAACACCACTGCCGCCGCGAGCCGCCCGCGTCCTCGCG
>CAZCKC010000237.1:0-3674 GCA_964499235.1 uncultured Planctomycetales bacterium
TTGCAGAACGACGCGATCTTCCCGTGGTTCGTCGCCCAGCAACTGCCGGCCGGCATCAGCGGGATCGTCATCGCCGGGCTCTTCGCCGCCGCAATGTCGAGCCTCGATAGCAGCATGAACAGCGTGTCGGCGGTGATCACGACGGACTACCACAGCCGCCTTGGCGGCCAACACACGAACGAGCGGTCACTTCTGTTCATGGCCCGCGTGATCACGGTCATCCTGGGAGTGATCGCCACCGCGACGGCCGCCGCGATGGCCGGTTCCGAGATCAAGTCGCTGTGGGACCTGTTCCTGAAGATCCTCGGCTTGTTCGGCGGCAGCGTGGCCGGCATTTTCGCCCTCGGGATCTTCACCACGCGGGCCAACAGCGCCGGCGCGCTCGGGGGGGCCCTGGCTGGCGTGGTGGCCGTCTGGAGCGCGCAGCGGACCGACATCCACTTCTTCTTGTACGCCGGCATCGGGATCGTCGTGACCTTTGCGGTGGGCTACCTGCTCAGCCTGGTCCTGCCGGCTCGAAAACAGGACCTCGCGGGCATCACGATGCACACCCGAACCGCCGACCAGCCGTCGCTGGCGGCGGGCGGGCAGGAACCGTAAACGGTCCGGCGGACGGAGGTGCCCGCCGGCCAATCGTTTGTCTGGAGGAATCGTCGGCATGCAGAAACAGCTCATGACCCGTTACTGGGGTGACCGGGTGCTTCGATGCGCCGTGGGACTGCTCGGCGCGCTCGCCGCGACGATCGCTGGGCCGGTCAGTTTCGCGCACGGCGCGGAGGCTGACGCCCCGCCCGTCTGGTTCATTCGCGACAGCCAGCCCCTTTCGATCCGGACCGTCGGCAACAGCTGGGTCGGAATGCCTCGAGGTTATGCCGGCCACGGGCGGGGGCAGTACTTGTACGCCGCCTCCGCGCTGGAAAGCGGCGACTTTTACATCCGGGCGCGGCTGCAAATCAAGCTGCTCGCCGAGAGCGCCGCCTCGTTCCAAATGGATACCAACGACTTCGTCTTCGAAGGCCCGGGCGGCGAGATGCTGCTGCGCGGTCCCCTGGCGGGTGGCAAATCGCGCAAGCTCGGCCGGGCGCCGCGGGCACTACGCGCCGGGAGCCCCGTCGACTTTGGAGTCATCCGACGTGGTGACCAACTCACGATCCAGATCGACGACGAGGAGATCGTTACCGTCCCGGCGTCGGACGGCCCGATCAAACGTTTCGGCTTTCGGCCCTGGGATTCGCGCCTGTGGATTGCCGACTTCTCAGTGGTTGGGAACACCGCGCTGCGGCCCGTAGAATGGCAGCTGCCGTGGATCGACCTCGCCGCGGACGCGTCGCGGCAGGTGCTGGTCGAGCGGTCTAACGGCCTGTATCTCGGCCACGCCGACACGGTCTTGCTGGCCGACGGGCAGACGATGTTCGTAACCTATCCTCTGGGCCACGGGGGCCCGAGCGCGGTCCTCCGCCGCAGCGACGACGGCGGCCTGACCTGGAGCGAGCGTCTTCAAACGCCGGCGAATTGGGAAACCGCCACCAACTGCCCGACGATTCACCGCGTCACGGGCCCGGACGGTGTCGAGCGGCTCATCCTGTTCGAAGGCGAAGGGGAAATGCGGCAGTCGATCTCCACGGACGGGGGGCAGACCTGGACGCCGCTGGCGCCGAACGGGCTGCACTGCGTCGTCGCACCAATGAACGTGCTGCCCATCTCCGGCGGGCGTCATCTGATCCTTTACCAGTGGCGCGGCACGGTGGACGGCAGCGCCGTCTACCAGGCGATCAGCAACGACGGCGGGCAGACGTGGCGCGGCGAACGCCGGATCGCCGACCTGGCCGGCGCCAGCCTCTGCGAGCCGGGGGCGGTGCTGGGGCCCGACGGCCGCCAGATCGCCGTGCTGATCCGGGAGAACCGTCGCAAGTACCACGCGCTGATGATCCTCAGCGACGACGAGGGGCAGAGCTGGACCGCGCCGCGGGCGGCCCCGCAGCCGCTGACCGGCGATCGCCACCATTTCCATCTCTCCGACGACGGGCAGCTGGTGGCGGTGTTCCGCGACATGGCGCCGGGCAGCCCCACGAAGGAGGACTTCGTCGCCTGGGTCGGACACTGGAACGACCTGATCAGCGGCCGCGAAGGGGATTACCGCGTGCGCCTGCTCGCCAACCCGGGGCGATGGAAGGACACCGGCTACGCCGGCCTGGAGAAGCTGCCGGACGGGACGTACGTCGCGACGACCTACGTGCCGCTCGCAGCGGATGAGAGGCCATCAATCGTCAGCGTTCGCTTCGACCTGGCGGAGCTGACGCCGCAAGCGCAGGAACTGGCCTTCATCACCCAGGACATCTGGGTCAGCGGCGAAGGCGGGTATGACACCTACCGAATCCCGGCCTTGCTGACAGCCGCCAACGGCACCCTGCTCGCCTTCTGTGAAGGCCGGAAGCATTCGCGGCACGACGCCGGCGACATCGACCTGCTGCTACGCCGCAGCACGGATGGCGGCGCGACGTGGGAGCCGGCGCAGGTCATCTGGGATGATGGCCCTAACACCGCGGGCAACCCCTGTCCGGTCGTCGACCAGCGTACCGACCGCATCTGGATGACCGCGACCCGCAACCTTGGTGATGATATCGAGAGCGAAATCCTCACCGAGACGGGTGGAGGTACGCGCACCGTTTGGGTCTTCTACAGTGACGACCACGGCGAGAACTGGTCGGCGCCGCACGAAATCACGTCGCAGGTCAAGCGCGACAACTGGACCTGGTACGCGACCGGACCGGGCGTCGGAATCCAACTCGAGTCAGGACGCCTCGTGATCCCGTGTGACCACGCGGTGGCGGGAACGAAACGCTACGGATCACACGCGATCTACAGCGATGACGGCGGGGCGACCTGGGCGATCGGCGGCGTCATCCCGGACCTGGTGAACGAATGCCAGGTGGTCGAGATGGCAGACGGCTCGCTGCTGCTGAACATGCGGAGCTACCACCGCCTCAACCGCCGCGCGGTCGCACGGAGCACCGATGGCGGCTTGACGTGGTCCGAGTTGTGGCACGACGACCAGCTGATCGAGCCGGTCTGCCAGGCCAGTTTCCTCCGCTATACCCGCGCGCGCGATCCGCAGCACGACCGCAATCGGGTCCTTTTCCTGAATCCCGCGGCCACGAATCGCACCAACATGACCCTGCGACTAAGTTATGACGAGGCGAAGACCTGGCCGGTGTCGCGGGTCCTGCACCCCGGCCCGAGCGCGTACTCGAGCATCGCGATCCTGCCGAACGGCCAAATCGGCACGCTCTACGAATGTGGCGACCAGTCGCCCTACGCGGCGATCCGGTTCGGCCGGGTTGACCTGCGCTGGTTGACGGACAATACTGATACGCTTGTTCCGTCCGACCGCGGCGAGACGGCGCCCGCCCGAGCCGAGTGAGGAGTGGCAATGCGACCGAGTCGAGTGCGCGGACGCTGGGACCGCGCCCAGCCCGTCTTGTGTACCCAGATCGCGCTGACTGATCCCGACGTCTGCGAAATCGTCAGCACGATGGGCTACGACTGCATCTGGCTCGACTTGGAACACCACCAGAAATCCACGGAAACCGCTGCCGCACTGATCCGAGCCACCCGCCTCGGTACGGCCGACGTCCTAGCCCGCCCGGCCAAGGGGGAGTTCATGCGGCTGAGCC
>CAZCKC010000238.1:0-3650 GCA_964499235.1 uncultured Planctomycetales bacterium
GCCCCCGCTTGCCGCTCCCCCCGACCCCCAGTAGCATGGCAGCTTGGCGTAAACCCCCACGGGCGAAGCAATTAATCCCACATTTTCAGCATCCGGACGAGGACAAGCATGAGTGCGGCAGGCGCAATCCACACCAAGGCGGCCGAGATCAGCAAGCTCGCCATCCAAATGACCACCGCGGCAGGCTCCGGACACCCCTCCAGCAGCCTCTCGCTGGCCCACATCGTCACCTACCTCATGTACGAGAAGATGCGCTATGACCCCCAGGACCCCTGGGACCCCGGCAGTGACCGCCTCGTCCTCTCCGAAGGCCACGCCGTCCCCATCGTCTACGCCGCCTACGCCGACCTCGGCGGCGTCGTTGGCAGGTCCAAATCCGACCGCCGCGCCCTCGTGCCCAACGACGTCGATCAACTCCGCGCCCTCGACTCCGAGCTCGACGGCCATCCCAACCCCGCCGAAGGCATGCCCTTCTTCGATGCGGCCACCGGCAGCCTCGGCATGGGCCTCAGCGTCGCCGCCGGCCTCGCCGCCGCCGCCCGGCTCGACGGCATAGACAAGAAGATCTACTGCCTCATCGGCGACGGCGAGTCCCGCGAAGGCCAGATCTGGGAGGCCGTCGACTTCATCGCTGACCACCAGCTCACCAGCGTCTGCGCCATCTTCAACGCCAACAAGCAAGGCCAGGCCGACGACGTCTCGCCCCAGCAATCCGCCGCCACCCTTGTCAACAAGCTCCAGGCCTTCAACTGGCAAGTCGTCGAGATCGACGGCCACAACCCCGACGAGATCAAGTCCGCCCTCGACCAGCTCGACACCACCGAGCGCCCGCTCGCCATCGTCGCCAACACCGTCAAGGGCTGGGGCGCCGATCCGCTCCTCAAGGGCAACTGGCACGGCAAGCCGCTCCCCCAGGACCAGCTCGACGCCGCCTACCAAAGCCTCGACGCGAAAGTCGCCGAGCTGGGTGGCGCCAAGTCCGCCCTCGGCAAGCCACCCGCCCCCCCCCCCGCCACGCTCAAGGTCAACCGCGCCGTCCCCGTCGAGGCCGCCTGGCCCACCTTCGATGCCGCGCTCGAAGCCGCCGGGCTCAAGAAAACGCTCGACGATAAGGGCAAGCTCGCCACCCGCCGCGCCTACGGCGCCGCCCTCAAGGTCGCCGGCGACGTCCACCCCCAGGTCGTCGCCCTCGACGGCGACGTCAGCAACTCCACCTTCGCCAACGTCTTCAAGGACGCCCACCCCGACCGCTTCTTCGAATGCAAGATCGCCGAGCAAAACATGGTCTCGGCCGCCGTCGGCCTCGCCGCCGCCGGCATGATCCCCTTCGTCAACACGTTCGCCAAGTTCATCGCCCGCGCCTACGACCAGATCGAGCTCGCCAACATCGGCCGCGCCAACATCAAGCTCGTCGGCTCGCACGCCGGCATCTCCCTCGCCGCCGACGGCCCGAGCCAGATGGCCCTCCTCGACGTGGCCTTCTTCCGCGCCCTGGGCACTGTCCGCGGCGACGACCGCGAGTCCCCGCTCTGCTGGTTCTTCCACCCCGCCGACGCCGTCGCCGCCTACGACCTGACCCGCCAGATGGCCCGCATCAACGGCATGTGCTACATGCGAACCCACCGCCCCGACGTCCCGCTGCTCTACAAGCCGGATCAGACCTTCACCCCCGGCGGACTGCTCGTCCTCCAGGAGGGCAGCGACCTCGCCCTCCTTGGCAGCGGCTACACCGTCCACACCGCCAAGCAAGCCGCCGGCCTCCTGGCCAAGCAAAACACCCGCGCAACCGTCATCGACCTCTACAGCTACCCCTTCGACGAAGAGAAGCTCATGGAGGTCCTCCGCGCTTCCGGCCAGCGCGCCGTCGTCGTCGAGGACAACTACGGCGGCGGCCTGGGCGCCGCCGTCGCGGAGACCGCCGCCAAGTTCGGCGACGTCCGCGTCCAGACGCTGCACGTCAGCCGCATCCCAAAATCCGCCCTGACCCCGCAATCGATCGCCGAGTACTGCGGCGTCAGCGCCCAGCAGACCGCCGACCACGCGAATGCCTTGCTGGCCCGCTAGCCGGGCGCGCGGCCAACGACCGCAACGAGTTGTTCTCCCCCGGGGCGGTCACGCGCCGTCCCCGGTTCCTTCAACCCAGAGGCAGGAACGCACCTGATGAACCTCGTCACCGGCGCAACCGGGCTGCTCGGCAGCCACATCGTCGAGCAACTCCGCCAGCGCGGCGAAAACGTCCGCGTCCTCGTCCGCGCCAACAGCGACCGCTCCTGGCTCGACACCCAGGGCGTCGAGTACGTCGAAGGCGACCTCAACGACAAGGCCGCCATCGCCACCGCCATGCAGGGCGTCCGCATCGTCTACCACGTCGCCGCCCGCGTCGGCGACTGGGGCCCCTGGCCCGAGTTCCAGCGCATCACCATCGACGGCACACGCAACATGCTCGCCGCCGCCGCCGCCGCCGGCGTCCACCGCTTCCTCCACATCAGCTCGATCAGCGTCTTCGGCTACTACACCGAGCCCGCCACCATCGACGAGACCTGGGCCACCGGCTACAAGCTCTACAAGTGGGCCTACTACTCCCGCTCCAAGTGGATCGCCGAGAACCTGGCCCTCGACTACCACCGCGACGGCAAGGTCCCCGTCACCGTCGTCCGACCCGCCTGGATCTACGGCCCCCGCGACCGCGCCACCATCGCCCGCCTGTACAACATGGTCAAAGCCGGCAAGGCCAAGATCCTCGGCCAGGGCGACAACCGCCTGAACATGGTCTATGCCGGCAACGTGGCCGAAGCCTCGATCCTCGCCGCCAACCACCCCGAGGCCGCCGGCGAGGTCTTCAACTGCTCCAACGACGGCCCGATCACGCAGCAGGAGTTCTTTGACCGCTTCGCCGCCGCCGCCGGCGCCCCACGCGTCAAGCGCCACGTGCCCTACGCCGTCGCCTACCGCGCCGGGCACTTCCTCGAAATCCTCGGCCACCTCTTCAAGTGGCAAAAGCCGCCCTTCATCACCCGCTATGCCGTCTGGCTGATGGGGCGCCGCTCCTACTTCTCCGCCGAAAAGGCCCGCCGCGTGCTCGGCTGGGAGTCCCGCGTCACCTACGACGAGGGCATCCCCAAAACCGTTCGCTGGTACCAGGAACAAATCGGCGCCCGCCCCACAACCCCCACCGACCAGCCCGAACCCAGCGAGGTCACCGCTTGACGGCGGGCTGACCGCCACCCGGCCACCGCACGCCGAAGTCGTCCTTCCCGATGAGTCTGGCGGCGAGGCCGGTTGTCCGCGCGTCGCAGGCGACGGCCCAAGCAAAACAGGTCTGGATCGCGATGGGCGGCGCTGGGGGGCGGCTCAGACCTAATCATCAAAGATGCCCCCCCACGCGCGGCCGATCGGGCCTGCATAGCCGCCGGCGACGGCCGGCGGTGGTTGCGCGGCGGCTTGGTGCCGCGTAAAGCGGCGGCTGTCCCTATTCCGCGAAACCCGCCCAAAATCGACTTCCGCGGCAGACTGTCAGGCCGTGGTACTAGGTATCCGCGACGTGCGTTACGAGCCGAGCGACCGGGGCCATCACCACCATTTCCTCGGTCGCGAGTGCGGAGAGGCATTCGACATCCACTGGTGTCCGGGTGGCATCGAGAAGCTGGCAC
>CAZCKC010000239.1:0-3622 GCA_964499235.1 uncultured Planctomycetales bacterium
TGCTCGCGCCGATCGAGGAACTGGGGCTCAACTGGACGGTCGAGCAGCGCACCGGCGACACGCCGCAATCGCTCCGCAAGAAGCAACGCGCGAAGCTGCCGACCGGGTTGGTGACCACGCCCGAGAGCCTATCGCTGCTGCTGTCCTACCCCGATACGCGCCGGCAGCTCGCGACGTTGACGTGCGTCGTCGTGGACGAGTGGCACGAGTTGCTGGGAACCAAACGCGGCGTGCAGACCGAGCTCGCCCTCGCCCGCCTGCGCACCTGGCTGCCCGAGCTGCGGATCTGGGGGCTGTCGGCCACGCTCGGCAACCTCGACCAGGCGCGCGACGTGCTGCTCGGCCCCGGCCGCCCGGGGACGCTCGTCAGCGGCCAGTGCGACAAGCAGGTCGAGATCGACACGCTGATCCCCGACGCCGTCGAGCGCCTGCCGTGGGCCGGACATCTCGGCACGAAGCTGCTGCCGCAGGTGATCGAAAAGATCGAGCACGCGAACGCGACGCTCTTCTTTACGAACACGCGCTCGCAGGCGGAGATCTGGTTTCAGGCGCTGATGCGCGCCCGCCCGGACTGGCTAGGACAGATCGCGTTGCATCACGGCTCGTTGGATCGCGACCTGCGCGCAATGGCCGAGGCGCTGCTGAAGGACGGGCAGCTGCGGGCGGTCGTCTGCACCGCGTCACTCGACCTGGGAATCGATTTCACACCCGTCGACCAAGTCATGCAGATCGGCAGCCCGAAGGGGATCGCGCGGCTGCTGCAGCGGGCCGGCCGCAGCGGCCACCAGCCCGGCGCCGTCAGCCGCATCGTCGGCGTCCCGACGCATGCCTTCGAGCTGATCGAGTTCGCGGCCGCCCGCGACGCGCTGGCCGCCCGCCAGATCGAGGCCCGCCAGCCGATCATGAAGGCCCTCGACGTCCTCGCGCAACACGTCGTGACCGTCAGCATCGGCGGTGGGTTTGACGAGGCCGACCTCTTGCGCGAGGTGCGCTCGACGCATGCGTATCAGAAACTGACTGATGACGAGTGGCAGTGGGTGCTCGATTTTGTCGGCCGCGGCGGCGAATCGCTGCAGGCCTACCCGCAGTATCAACGTGTTACGCAGAGCGACGGCCGCTATGCGGTCGCGTCCCCCCGCATCGCCCGCCAGCACCGGATGTCGATCGGGACGATCACGAGCGACGGCGCCCTGGCAGTGCGAGTGCGCAACGGGGCGAACCTTGGAATGATTGAAGAATCATTCATTGGCAAGCTCGCGCCGGGCGATCGGTTCGTCTTCGCCGGGCGGCTGTTGCAGCTCGTCCGCGTGCGCGAGATGACGGCCTGGGTGCGGGCAGCCAAGGGGCGCAAGGCCACGGTACCGCGCTGGATGGGCGGGCGGTTTCCCTTGTCGACGCAGCTCGGGGCGGCCGTGCGCGCCAAAATGGCGCAGGCCGTAACAGAAGGCCCCCGTGACGTGGAAACGCGATCCGTTCTGCCGCTGTTGGCATTGCAGCAGCGCTGGTCGCGGATCGCGGGGGCGGACGAGCTGCTCATGGAGCGCCACAAGACGCGCGAGGGCTACCACTGGTTCGTCTATCCGTTCGAGGGGCGGCTGGTGCACGAAGGACTGGCGGGGTTGGCGGCCTATCGTATCGCACATCGCCAGCCGGCCACCCTCAGCGTCAACGTCAACGATTACGGCATCAACCTGCTGTCGGCCGAGCCGCTGGAGCTCGACGAGGCCGCGTGGCGGGAGGTGTTCCGGACCGACCACCTGGCCGATGACCTGCTGGCGAGCTTGAACGAGACGGAGCTGAGCCGGCGTCAGTTTCGCGACATCGCGCGAATCGCGGGGCTGATCTCGCAGGGGTTCCCGGGGGCGGGCAAGACCAATCGCCAGCTCCAAGCGTCCAGTGATCTCTTTTTCGACGTCTTTCGCGATTTTGATCCCGAGAACCGGCTGCTCGACCAGGCCCGCCGCGAGGTGCTCGAGCAGCAGCTCGAGCTTTCAAGATTGCGGGCGGCGCTTGAGCGGCTGCGCGAAATGCGCATCATCGTTGTCGCGACGCCGAAGCTCTCGCCGCTGGCGTTTCCGCTGTGGGCGGAGCATTTGCGGCCACAATACGTCAGCACCGAAGACTGGACCGCACGGGTGCAGAAGATGGCGTTGCGGCTGGAGGAAGCCGCCCGGGAGCCGGTGCGGGTGAAAGGACGAACGCGGCGTGCGCGACCTCGCTTGGGCGAACGATAATTGGCACCTTTTGGCGGAGCGGGCGCTTTTTTGGCCGGCGCAGCGGGCACTGATCCTGTCCGACCCGCATTTCGGGAAGGGAGCGACGTTTCGGCGGGCGGGGATCCCGGTGCCGGCCGGCGGGACGGGGGACAACCTGGCGCGGCTGGACCGGGCGCTGGCGGCGACGGCGTCCGAGCGGCTCGTCATCGTCGGCGACCTGTTTCACGCCCGGCTGGATCCGGATGCGCCGGCGCTGGCGGCGGTGGCCGGCTGGCGGGCGAAGTATCCCGCGCTGGCGATCACGCTCGTGAGCGGCAACCACGACCGCCATGCCGGGGGGCCGCCGGCGGATTGGCGGATGGAACCGGTCGGCGATCGCTGGCTGTTGGCCGGGGTGCATTTTTGTCACGAGCCGCGGCACGCGCCGCCGAACGCGCCGGCGATCGTCGGGCACGTCCATCCGGTGGTGTCGTTGCGGGACGCGGCCGTCGGGCACTTGCGGCTGCCGTGTTTTTATCAGACTGAGCAGATGCTGATCCTGCCGGCGTTTGGGGCGTTTACAGGAGGTCACACGGTGCGGGCGCACGCGCCGGACCGGGTGTTCGTGGCGGGGGCGGACGACGTGGTGGAGGTGCCGGCGGCGGCGACGCGGGTCGGGGTTTAACGTTCTGTCAGCAAACGGTTTGGGTTCATTCAGGAATGCGTCGCCGCGGGGGTGTAGCGAAACCTACAATTAGCTGGACGCCCGTGCTGACGGGCGTGACGCGCGTGCTCATCGAAGGAGTGGCAGATGGATCTCCAGGTCGTGATTCGGGGCGTGGCGGAAGAGGCGGAACAGACGCGGCTGCGCAACTTCGCGGAGGAGAAGGTCACGAGTGGGCTCGAGCGATTCAACGCGCGGGTCATGAGCGCGACGGTGCGGATCGAGGACGAGACCGGGCCGAGCAAGCAGGGGGTCGACAAGCGCTGCTCGATCGCGGTGAAGCTGAAAAGCGGCGACGTGCACATCAAGGAGCAGGGCGAGGAGTTCCACGCCACGATCGACAAGGCCGTCGACCGGCTGCGCTCCACGCTTAGCCGCGAGATGGGCAAGGCCAAGCACGGCATCGGAGAGGGCTAGGCCAGCCGAGCAGTTGAGCAGGGGAGCAGGTCCGCAGCGAAGGAGACGTAGCTGCCCCGCGATCAGCAGCGGCTCAGTACCCGAAGCCGGCCGGAGCCGTAGGGCGGATCCTCGATCCGCCATCCTCCCTTCCGGTGACACCGCCCAGGTGCCACCGCTGTGTCAGCGGTGGCCGAATACCAACCCCCGGCCACCTTCGAACCATCGTCCCGCCGGTGCACCCGCCCGACGGCGACTACCGAAATCGCAACACCGCCCTCCCACCGCGAGCGACCGATCAACTAGC
>CAZCKC010000240.1:0-3592 GCA_964499235.1 uncultured Planctomycetales bacterium
GCGGCATGACGATCGCCGTCGTCCTCGTCGCTGCACACTGTCGCGGGGCCAACGCTCATCGATCGCTGAAGCCCATCGGAATGAACTCGTGGGTTCAGCTGCAAAGCGTGCCCCACGCCAGCCGCTGGCTTCGGACCCGTGTCGGTCCGGAGCTCTGCCATGCCCACGTCGCCGCCTCCCAGCCCCGAACAGGCCGTGCTCGCAACGCTCACTTGCCACCGCGTCGCGACGGCCGAGCAGTTGGCGACGCTGATGGGCCGCAACGTGGTCGCCCTGCGCCGGATCCTGGTCCGGCTTGAAAAGGCCAAGCGGATCCGCCGTTTGTCAGCACCGCGGGGGTCACGTGGGGCACCGCCCGCGCTGTTTATGCTGAACGACGCTGCGAGGGGAGCGGATGCGGCGCCGGCTCCGGCCCAGCGGGCACACGCCGCCATGACGACGACGATTGCCGCGGCCGCCGCCCAGGCCGTCCGCCAGCAGGTCGGCCAAGCCATCGAGTTCCATCGACCGACGTCGATTCGGCCGTGGACAGACGCCATCGCGGCAAAGCAGCCGGCGCACGTTGCGGCAAGCTTCGTCCCGGACGCCGTCTTTACGGTGAGGCAGACCGAACCAGCGCGGTGTTTGCTTTTCCTCGTCGAGGCCGACACGGGCAGTGAACCGCTCGCCAGCGGCCAGGCCGACCGCAGCGCGATCGCGGCCAAGATCATCAACTACCAGGCAGCGTTCGCGTCGGCGGCGTACCGGACCGCGGTACCGGCGCTGCCGCTGCCACCGCGGGGCTTTCGGCTGCTGCTGGTGACGCAGACGCCGCGGCGGGAGCAGTCGCTCGGTGAGTTGCTCCGCCTGCTCAAGCCCACCGACTTCGTCTGGACCACGCACGAGCAGCTCGTGGTTGGCGAAGGCTTCACGAACGCGATCTGGCTGCGCGGGGGCGGCGCGGCGTCGACGAGCCGACAGCGACTCTAGCCCCAGCCGGAGAGGCGGAGGCGCTTAGTCGCTCCGATCCGAGGCCCGCTCGCAGCCCCCTCCGTGCCCCCGGACCGGTAGCGCAATTCGTAGCGCGAGTCGCTGACCAGGTATTGGAATTCCAGGCCGCAGCCGTGCTAAGTGACCGATTTGCCGCCACTTAGCGCCCGTATCGCAAAACGACTTAAGAGGGAAGGAGAGGAAAAGAGTGAGAAAGGAGAAGAAGGAAGCAGCGGAGGAGAAAGGCGAACAGCAGCGTGCAATCGGGCACTTGCTTTCGCTGGCCGGTCTCGCGTGCTACTTCTTGGAATTGAACGGACGGCCAGCTTGATGACACGGTTCGAAGCTCACGGTTTCGGTAGGGGGAGGGCGATGCCATGCCGGTGAGAGGGGTGGCCGGGGACGAGCTCGGGATGACGGGGCAGCATGGACACTTGGGCTTCAGAGACAACGTTAGCTGGAAGGCTGGTGGCCGGGTGCTGGTCATCGAAGCGGTTGTGTCGGTGACGGGCCAAGGGGGTTGAATGCCTGCTTTTTTGGGATGCTGAAGCGATGCCGGGAATTGGTCGGTGGCGTAGCGATTTGGACAGCTGAGCGAGCAGCGAGTGCGATGAAACGGCGAGTGCGGGCGAGTGGTAGGGGGGTCGGGGGTCGAGGTCGGTGGCGTGGCCGTTGCGGACAGCGGTGGCAGTGCAGCGGGGATCAGTGTTTCGAGAGCATATCGGTCAGCAATCACACACCTGGGATCGCGTCACCAACTTTTTCCGGAAGCTAATGGACGGGCAGGGGCGTTCGCACCAGTGGATGGCGTCCAGGACCGGCCGGCCACGCAGACCCGGTTCGTAAAGCTTTCCCGCCAAGGCGGTCGGTCAGCAGACCTAAAGCTTTATCGCCGGGTCCGCTCGCGGCGCTGGCCGGTCCGGTGATGGTGCACTGTGGGGCGCCGCCGGCGTTTCGCAATCCCCTGGGCGAAACGCCCGGAGGTGTCGACATGAACACATACGAAGAAACCATCGATCTCATCGCGGATCTGCCAGTCAGGGGCAACCTGACCATCGAACAGCCCAGCCGGTACGGCAGCGTACCCGGCCTTGACGACGAGGAGTTGGCCGACCCCGCGGAGCTCGAGCGGATGATCTTCCGGCGGGACTTCGAGCCGATCCTGCGGCTGCCGACTCCCCGCCAACGAGACGGGATCCAGCCGGTGGTCGATGAGGACGGTCACCTCGACTGGGGGGCGTTCGGCACGGTCGACTGGGAGCGGATCGCAGGCCCGTTCAACCAGGCCCGCTACCGGGTCGAGCGGCTCAGCGAGGAGCTGCAAAACACGCTGTATCTCCTGGGCACGGCCAAGGAAAAGGTCGCGGCCCCGGATCGATTCCTGGTCATCAAGGAGATTCGTGCGGGTCGCTGCACGTTCAGTGACATCGCCGATCCCGAGGTCCGGGAGTTCACACGCCTGTACCTGCGGGCGAACCGCCAGCGGGCGGAGCTGGAGGCCGCCCGGCGGCGCGCGGACCAGCGTCCGACGCCCATTCGGGCATTCTGGCTGGACTGAGGCTCGCGCCGCGGGCCGCCGGCTGGCGCCGGCGGTGGCGTGGCAACGGGCTCTTCCGACAGACGAGAAGAGCCCTCCACCAAACCGGAGGGTCGAGGTGATGCAACATGGCAGACAACAAACCAGTGGCAAAGTTTAGGGCCGGCGCGATCGACGTGTCGGTGTGGGAGAACAGCGTGGCGACCGAGTCGGGCACTCGGGCGCTGCATCGCGTCAGCGTCGAACGCCGCTACCGCGATGGGGAAGGCACGTGGAAGTCGTCGCACTCTCTGGGGCGCAACGACATCCCCGTCGCGCGCCACCTGCTGCAGCAGGCGTTCGCGTACTTGCTGGACAAGAACAAGGAGGAAAGCAGCGAAGAGGGCGCCTAGCGGCCCCTCTGACGTGCGACACGGAGGTCGAGAACATGGACGAAGACTACGTTGTAACGTATCGACCGGCGGCCGTCGCGCTCGAGACACTGTTGCTCGGGCCAACGGTGCAGCAGCCGGTCTATGTGTGCGGGTTGGTACGCGGCGCTGAATGGGGTCGCGTACCCGATCGGGTGCCGCTGGCCGTACCGGCGTATCAATTGCTGCAACGCCGCTCCGACGGGGTTGCGCAACCGTCGGGGCTGGTGGCGTTGCCGTATACGCTGACGCGGCCAAGCGCGGCGATTGTCGACGTCGGGGCGTACCTGAGTAGCCTGAGCGCCCAGGCCCGCCTGGAGCCGACGTACGATGGCAAGGGGGTGTGAGACCACGCCCCCGCACCGCCGACGCATCGTCGCCGGCGTGCAATGGGCGGGTGTGTTTGCCGCCCTGTACGCCGACCCGGCCGGCGACGGACGGCAAGTGGAGGTTGAACTGCAGCGGCGCCCCCGGGGGCGTCCGCCGCTGCGGTTTCCGGTGCTCAGTGGGGCGGAGACGCTGCGCCTGGCAGCGTGCCTGAACCGGTTCCAGCGGCTCGTGCTTGAGGAGGCGATTGCCGCCAGCACAAGCCGAGCGTGGGGTGACTGGGGAGTCGGTGGAAACGAAGGTCGAGGTCGAAGATGACTGCCGGGTCACCACAGAAGTGGTGCTGAGG
>CAZCKC010000241.1:0-3590 GCA_964499235.1 uncultured Planctomycetales bacterium
TGCTCGAGCACGGCGGCGAGACGGTCGGCGCGACCGAGATCTACAACGGCCTGCAGGTGGTCACGGTCCGCGACCCGGACGGCAACACGTTCGAGCTGCTCGAGGTGCCGGCCGACGAAGCGGACGCGCCCGGCTGAGCGGGGGCGTCGGCGGGAACGGATGACAGCCCGGCCCCGCGGCCTTAGACTGCCGCCGATCTGGCTCTGATTCCCTGTCCCGACGAGTCCCTGAGTTGCGGATGACCGGCAAGACGCGGCTGCACTACTTCATCTTCCTGGGCATGGCGCTGGGCGTCGTCGTGGGCCTGGGGCTGTGGTACGTGTCGGACCAGGCGGCGCGGGCGGGGACGGGGGTTCCGGGCTGGTACGGCTACGTGATGTGGGTGCTGGAGCTGCTGGGCCCGACGATCTTCATGGCCGCCCTGAAGATGATCATCGCGCCGCTGGTGTTTGCGAGCATCGTAGCGGGCGTGACGAGCCTACCGGACATCCGCGAGCTGGGCGCGATCGGCTGGAAGACGCTGACCTATTACGCGGTGACGACGACGATCGCGGTGACGATCGGACTGATCGCGGTGCTCACGATCCAGCCGGGCAAGAAGGCGGCCTCGCAGGAGATCCGCGTCGAGCGGGCGGCGCAGCTCGCCGACCTGCAAGCGCAGTACGAGGCGGAGCACGGGGCGGGCTCGGCCCTCCAACCCAACGGCGCGCTGACGGCCGACTATCGCGCGTGGCTCTACGACCACGAGGGCGCGGACCAGAGCCGGGCGCACGGGGCGCGGTACGAGACGGTGTCGCAGGCGCAAGATCGCACCCCGGGGGATATCTTCATCCAGGACATCGTGCGGCCGCTCTTGACGAACCCGTTCACCTCGCTGGCGGCGTCGCCGCCGAACGCGCTGGGGTTGATCTTCTTCGCGTTGCTGCTGGGGATCGCGTGCACGGTGGTCGGGGAGCCGGCCGCCCCGCTGGTGCGGTTCTTCCACGGGCTGAACGCGGTGATCATGCAGATCACGCACTGGCTGATGGCGATCTCGCCGGTGGCGATCGGGTGCATTGTGGCGTTCCTGGTGGCGACGAAGGGACCGCGCGTGTTCGAGACGGTCTCGTGGTACGTGCTGACGGTGATCGGCGGGATCGGGGTGCACGTGGTTCTGCTGGTGGTCATCGCGATGACGCTGGGGCGGACCTCGCCGGTGGCGCTGTTCCGTGGCATCCGCGAGGCGTGGATGATCGCGTTCAGCACACGCTCGAGCGCGGCGACGCTGCCGGTGACGATGAGCTGTGTCACGGAGAAGATGAACGTCTCGCCGAAAGTGGCCGGCTTCTCGCTGCCGCTGGGCGCGACGATGAACATGGACGGCACCGCTTTGTATGAAGGCGTGGCGGTGATCTTTTTGATCCAGATCTACGGCGGGCTCGCGGACGTGCCGCACCTCGGCACGCTGACGGCGATGGCGACGTTTTTGATCTTCATCACGGCCGTCCTGGCGTCGATCGGGGCGGCCGCGGTGCCGGACGCGGGGCTGGTGACGATGGTGCTGGTGGCGAGCGCGGTGGGGCTGCCGATCTACTACCTGCCGCTGATCTTCGCCGTCGATGCGTTTCTGGACATGTTCCGCACGTCGACCAACGTTCTCGGCGACACGGTCGGCGCGCTGGTGATCAACAACCTCGAACGCGACCGCCTCGGCGAACCGGCGCCGGCGGCCGCCTGAAGCTGCAAGGAGCCGCGATGACGACCGACAGATGGTGGCTGGTCCGCCTGAGCCTGCTGATGGTGCTGGGGATGGGCGGCGGCCTGTTCGCCGGCTGCCGCGCCGACCCGGCACAAACGCCGGCCGCGACGGCGCCGGCCGACGAGGCGATGGCGGCGCCGGCTGAGCGGGCGGTAACCGAGTTCACCGTGGTGGACGAGCCCTTCATCGCGCGGCAGCAGCCGGACGACCTGCGGGTCGTGGCGTTCAACATCAACAGCGTCTTCCCGGAGACGCACTACCTGGACAGCGAACGGTTCGCGCGGGTCCTGCGCGTGCTCGCGCCGGACGTAATCTGTTTGCAGGAGGTCCGCAGCGAGCTGGACGACGCGGCACTGGCGACGCTGGTCGCGAACGCCCTCGGCGAGGACGCGGCCGGCTGGCACGCCTACATCGGGCGCTCCGGGCGGATGGGGACCGCGATCGTCGCCCGCTACCCGCTGCAGCAGACCGGCGACGTGACACAGCCGCCGGCCTACCGTGGGCACGAGAACAGCGGGCGGACGGCGCGGGTCGCGTACGGGCTGGTGGACCTGCCGGACGATGAGCACCCGATCGACCTCTTCGTCACGAGCGTGCACTTCAAGTGCTGCGGCGACACCGACAACGACCCGCTCCGCCAGCAGGAGATCGACGCGGTGCTGGCGTGGTGGCGGGACGCGATGACGCCGGGCGACGCCATCGACGTGCCGCCGCGGACGGGGTTCGTGCTGGCCGGCGACCTGAACACGGTGGGCGGCCCGATCATCCTCGAGACGGCGCTCTCGGGCGACATCTACGACAACGAGCGCTACGGGCCCGACCTCGCGCCGGATTGGGACCGGACGCGGCTCACCGACGCCCACCCGCGGCACAACGTCGTCGGACCCGCCGACTACACCTGGCGCAACGACACGAGCCAGTATCCGCCCGGCCGGCTGGACTACATCATCTACAGCGACAGCGTCCTGTCGCTGGTGCGCACGTTCGTGCTGAACACGGAGGCCATGACGCCCGAACTGCTAGCGCACTACGGGCTCGAGCGCTTCGACATCGCCGAAGACGAGTTCGGGCGCGAGATCGACCACTATCCACTAGTGGCGGACTTCCGAATCGCCCCCGGCGTGGCGGCGAGTTCTTCCCGCTGAGAGGCGGCGCATGGTCACGCGCATCACGGTGCCGACGCCCGGCCAGGGCCTCCACGAGATCACCGACCGCGTGGCGGCCGTCGTGCGGGATGCCGGCCACCGCGAGGGCCTCTGCACGCTGCTGATCCAGCACACCTCGGCCAGCCTGGCGGTGCAGGAGAACGCCGACCCCAGCGCGAAGCACGACCTCGAGCGCTGGCTCAATCGGCTGGTGCCGGAGAACGACGCGCACTTCACGCACACGCTCGAGGGCCGCGACGACATGCCCGCGCACATCAAGGCCGCCCTCACGCTGACCTCCCTCAGTATCCCGATCAGCGCCGGGCGGCTGGCGCTGGGCACGTGGCAGGGCATCTACCTGTGGGAGCACCGCCGCCGCGGCCACCGGCGCTCGATCGCGATCCACATCACGGCCTGAGCGCGAGTCCCCCCATCAACGCCGCCACACGCTCCGCACCAGGGCGAGGCTCATCAACAACAGGCCGGTGCTCGGCTCCGGAATGAGCGGCCCGCCGGGACCACCGGGTCCGCCCGGCGGAAAACCCGGATCGGGCCCGCCCTGCGGCGCCGGCGGCGAAGGCCGCAGCGGCGGCGGATCGAACACCACCGGCGGCGTGATCGGCGCTGGCGCGGCCGCCCCGCGGCTCGGCAGGCTGCCCGCGCCGCAGATCGGAAGAGCACACGTCTGAACTCCAGTCACGGGAAAC
>CAZCKC010000242.1:0-3580 GCA_964499235.1 uncultured Planctomycetales bacterium
GAAATGTCGCCAGGTAAGGGCCGGCCGTTGGCGAAATGTCGCCAGTTGGTAACGGGCGGCCGTTCCGTAACCGCTGACCGGTCGCCGGTGGCTGCTGGCCGCGATGAAGTATCCGCCCGATCGAGACGACCTTATCGAGGGATCGTCCAGGGAGGCAGAAACATGGTCACACAGAGCATGACCCGTCGCAGCAAACAGCTCGCGCTCTTGCACGAGGCCTGTCGCCAGCCGGCCGCCGCGGTCGTCTGTCGGCGGCGGCCCGCCGGACAAGCCGGCCCGCCCCACAACACGCGGCTGCTGGAGTTGGCGGCCGACGGGCTTTGGCTGGCGTGGCCGGACAACACCAAGTCGGCGGCCTTTCCGGACGGGGCCTCGGTCCAGCTAAGCTTTGAACTAAATGGCTTGCGGTACCGCTGTCCTTCGATCGCGCGGGGGCGGCAGGTGCGCGAGGTCGAGTACCTCGGGCCGGTGGCGGCGCTCCAGCTGGACGTTCCGCTGCGGGTGACGGTCGACGATCCGGCTGAGCGGCGGGTGTTCGAGCGGCTGGATGCGATGGCGGTGGGTCCGCTGATGGTGCAGCTCGTGCACCTGACGAACAAGAACCGCGCGACGACGGGCCGGCTGACGGACATCTCGTTGGGGGGCTTTGGAGCGGAGCTGGAGCCGGCGGCGCTGGCGCAGATCGACGACCAGGCGTTGTTCTGGGTCGGGCTGGAGCTGGAGCCGACGGACCGGCCGCTGGACTTCATCGCCCGCCTGACACATCGGCGGGGCGCGGGGACAACCGGCGGCGTGCAGACGGGGTGGGAATTCTGCGCGGCCGACGACGACACGACGTACCGCCGCAATCTCCGCCGGCTGCGGGATTACGTGGCGCAGCAAAGTGCCGCCGACGAATGACGCCGGGCGGCTGAGGGAGCATTCGGAGGAGAAGCGAAGCATGCAAGCGGTCATCGACTTAAACGCGCGGCAGACGCGGCGCGTGCTGGAACAGGCCATCCGGGCGGGCACGGCGCTCGACATTGAACCGCGAACACGGAGCGACTGCGTGCTGACGGGCATGATCGCGGGACAGGAGAACGAGGTGCTGCGCGTCGACCTGACATCCGGCGCGGCCGCGATGCCGCTGCACGTGCTGGTCGGCGCATACTGCGACGTGCGGATGGTCGTCGCGCGGCAGTTGTACATGTTCTCGACCTGCCTGATCGATGCGATCGGTCATGGCAGTGACCAGCGGCTACTGTTGGCGGTGCCGGAGGGGATCCAGGTCGCGAACCGGCGCAAGTTTGAGCGGCGGACGCTGTCGGAATTCGCGCAGGTGCGGCTGTGGCCGAAGAACACGCCGACACCCTACATCGGCGAGCTGTGCAACCTGAGCTGCGACGGGATCGCGTGCCGGATGGTGCGCGGCGACCTGGACGAGCTGTTGCTGGTCGGCGACGTGATCGAGGTGGGCTTCGACCTGCCGGGCGACCACGAGTCGTTTCGGCTGCCGGCGATCGTCTGTGACAAAGCCCCGACCAAGGATCACCAGCAGTTGCTGGTCGGTCTCGAGTTTGCGAAGAACGGAAACGACGCCTTGGCGCGGCTGGCGCTAGACCGCCTGCACGCCGCGCTGTGCGACCTCACGATGAAGCCAGGAACGGACGGTGAACGATGAGACCACGCCGCGTAGTCGCCACTGACGAGGCGATGCAAATCTTTGACCAGGCGGTTCGCGAGCAGGCGCTCGTGGTGTTGACGGTGCAGGACGAGCACCAGTGGTACACGTTCAAGAGCCGCTTTCTCGAGCGTGACTCCAACTACCGGTTCTTCGTGCTCGACTACCAGGAGAACGGCGAGGCGCTGCCGCCGCTGGTCCCCGGGCAGTACATCGGGGTCAGCTTCCGCTACAAGAGCCGCAAGATCATGTTCTCGACCGTCGTCGAGGCCAAGGGCCGTTATGTGCTCGACGACCAGACGTCACTACCGGCGGTCCGCTACCGCTGGCCGCAGTCGATGACCGAACTCCAGCGCCGGGCGTACTTCCGCACGCCGGTGCCGGCCGGCACGACGGTCGCCGCCCGCCTGTGGGCGGACGGGGCCGAGGCGCGGTCGCGGGCGACCGAGATCATCGGCGGGCAGGTGCTGGACATCTCGTGCGGCGGGTGCCTGATTGCGGTGCCGGCGGAGCACGCGCCGGCGTGGCCGGACAACCTGACGCTGGGCGTGGAGCTCGAGTTACCGGACGGCAAGCCGCCGGTGGTGTTGAGCGCGAACTTCCGCGGCGCGCGGCTGGGCGAGGACGGCGGGCTGCAGATCGCGGTGCAGTACGTCGGGCTCGAGCTATCGGTCGACGGACGGGTGGTGCTCCAGCGATTGGCCAGCAGCATCCAGCGGCTGCACCGCCTGAGCATCGCGGCCGGCGAAACGCAGCGCGAGCGGTCGAGCGGCTGGGGGCTGTAGGCGGTCAGCGGGCCGCGGCACGCGCGCCTGACAGGTGGATCGCTACACCGCTCGGTAGTGAACGCTAGTCGGCGCGGTCGAGCGCCAGCGCGGCGCAGGTGACGTGCGTCTCGGCGTCGAAGTCCACGGCCTGGTGGTAGTCGAGCAGCGTGCAGGCGTGGTCGGGTAACGCGTGGACCGCGGTAAAGATGCACCCCGCACTGCAGATCCGCGTGGGGTTGCCGCGTTCGGCCAGGTCGGTCACGAACGCGTGCTCATCCCGCGCGGTCAGCTGCTTCAGCAGCCGGCGATCCTGTTGCTCGACGCGGAGCAGGAAACCGCGATCGGTCGGCTGCTCCTCTCCGAAGCGCTGCCCGACGTGGCTCAAGTCGGCGCCCGCGATGATCAGCGTCCGCTTATCGTCCGCGGCCAGCACGGTGTCCAACGCCGCGGCGAACGCGTCCAAGGCTGGTCCGTTGCCTTCGGCCGGCTGCAAGCCGGTCGGCCCGCAGACATCGGGACAGAGGAACGCGGCGACCTGGAAACCGTGCTGCGGCTGGATCCGTTGCAGGATGTGGAGCTGGAGCTCGACCGAGTGCTCCCAGCGGTGGTCGTATTCGTCCGCGCAGAGCGGGGCGCCGACCGCAGCCTCCAACGCGTCGAGCAGCGCCCGGTCCGTCGCGACCAGACCCAGCGGTGTCAGGAAATCTTTGCGCGTGCCGACGATGCTGGCGCACCGGCCGCCATGGTTGGTGCCCAGGATGACGTAGCGCTCGAACGGACCGGCGGCGCGGACCTGCGCGTACGCGGCCTGGTAGCACGGCTTGCCGCGGGCGTAGTCGAGGTGCGGGGCGACGACGCCGCCGAGCGCGGGCGGCGCAACTTCAGGGGCCTCGCTGAGCAGGCCGTCGATCTCGTTCGCCAACGTAACGCCGTCGGGCCAGGCAGCGCGGTTGTCGCGCACCGGCTGTTTCAGGTAGTCCGCGACGGCAGCCTGGTACGCGGCCTCGTAGCGGTCGGTCAAGAGCATCAGGTTCTCGTCGAGCGCGGCCACGAGCCGGTCGATCTGCTCGGCGGGGAGCTGCTGCTGAAACTGGCGCGTGAACGCCGCCTGAATGGCCGCGCGGGTGTGCCGCCCGTCGAGGTGGGCGAGCAC
>CAZCKC010000243.1:0-3527 GCA_964499235.1 uncultured Planctomycetales bacterium
GCGCGGTGGATTTCCTCGAGGAGCTTGTCGACCTTGAAGGGCTTGAAGAGGACGCCGGCGAGGCCTTCGCGCGACGCTTTGACGATCGAGTGGTCGGGGTCGTAGCCGAAGCCGGTGACGAGGATGACCTGACAGTCGGGGTTGATTTCCTTGGCGGCGGCGAAGACCTCGTAGCCGGTCTTGCGCGGCATGTTGATGTCGGAGACGACGAGGTCGAAGTGTTGCGAGCGGATCATGGCGATCGCTTCCATGCCGTCCTGGGCGGAGACGGTGATCGCGCCGGCGCTGGTCAGGACGTCGGCGATCGTTTCGCGGATGACGTCCTCGTCGTCGGCGATGAGGACGCGCTTGTCGACCAGGAGCGGGTCCTTGGCCGGGGCTTCGTCGAGGAGGGGCTCGGTATCGGATGAGACGTGTTGGATGCGCTTCTTGACGCCGTCGACGCTGTCGATGATGGCGTGGAGGCGTTCGCGGAGGTCGTCGTAGCCGATGTAGTCCTCCATCAGCGTGCTGGCCTGGGTGACGATCTCGTTGAGGGGGGTGTTGAGCTCGCCGAGGACGTCGGTGGCGAGCTGGCCCTTGGTGGTCGAGCGCTCGGTGGCCAGCAGCCGCAACGTATGGAGGGCGATGGCGATGTAGCGGCCGAAGATCTCGGCGAACTGGCGGTCGTCCTCGCCGAAGGCGGCGACCTGGTCGGACTCGACGTTGAGGATGCCGACGATCTCGTCGTGGAGCCAGAGCGGGACGGTGAGCGAGGAGCGGGCGTTCTCGATACCGGTGAGGAAGCGGGGGTCGCGGGGGACGTCGGGGCAGATGTAGGAGCGGCCGGTGGCGGCGACGTAGCCGCTGATGCCGTTGCCGTCGGTGGTGGCGTAGAGCTGGAGGCGTTGGGCCTCGACGGGCATGCCCTCGGCGATGAGCACTTCGAGGCGGTAGGTTTTCTTGTGGAGGATCCGGACGGCGAAGTGGCTGAACTGCATGAGTTCGCGGCTGTAGGAGATGATTTTCTCCTCCAGCATGGCGAGGCGCTCGTTGACGTCGAGGTTGGCGGCGGCG
This sequence comes from uncultured Planctomycetales bacterium, assembly GCA_964499235.1. Classification (GTDB taxonomy): domain Bacteria; phylum Planctomycetota; class Phycisphaerae; order UBA1845; family Fen-1342; genus JAFGRR01. The sequence goes on from CAZCKC010000243.1 coordinate 1,057, forward strand.
GCGGCGTCGAGGCGGACGAGCTCGCGGCCGGCGGCGTCGATGGCGTTGAGCTTGGCCTGGAGGCGGCGGCTGGAGGTGGCGTCCCAGACGAGGGCGACGACGCGAACGACTTCGCCCTGGTCGTCGAGGATCGGGGTGGCGGAGACGTCGTAGTGGAGGTCGGCGCTGGTGGAAACGCTGCGGTGGGCTTGCGGGGGGCGCTGGGGGTCGCGGTGGGTTTCGGCCAGCTCGAAACACATGGCGGTGACGGCCTGGCGGATGGCCTCGACGGTCTGGACCGAGTAGCCGCGGAACTTGGGGTTGGACCAGATGAGGTTACCGTGGCGGTCAACGGTGCAGACGCCCTGGCCGGCGATCTCGAGGATCTGCTCGGCCTCGTGGGCGGCGGGGTCCGGGCGTTGGGCGGGGAACTGTTCGCCGCTGCTGAGGACGACGTCGAAGGCGCGGCGGGCGAGGAGCTCGGTGGCGGCGTCGGTGGTGGGAACGGTGACGAACTCGACCTCGGGGTCGAAGGCGTCGCGGAAGGCGTCGGAGACAGCGCCTACCGCGAGCACGCTGCGCACGGTCTTGATGCGTTGTAGTGTTGCCATCGCCACTCACTCGATGGCCGATCGTTTCGGGCTCGGCGACCCTGCCCCTTGCGTACATCAATGTAGACGCCTCCCCAGCCGCCTGACAAGCGCAAAGTCCTGAAATGGCGGGAAGTTGCCGTTGTTTCGCGGGGCGGCGGGGGGGCGACGGACGGCGTTCTGATAACGGAACGACGGGTGGGACGTCGGGTTCTATTCGGGCGGAGAGCAGGTTGTTTCGGCGGGATTTCGCGGGGCGGGGGGTTGTGCTAGGCTGGCGGCGCACCGAGCCGAGGCCGCGAAAACCGCTGTTGAGCATGCTGAATGAGCTTTAATGACCTGCAAACGTTCGTCGGGGAGCTGGAACGCCGGGGGGAGCTGCACCGGATTACGGCCGAGGTGGACCCGGTGCTGGAGATCACGGAGATCACGGACCGGGTGACGAAGGCGGGTGGGCCGGCGCTGTTATTTGAGAAGGTGAAGGGCAGCCGGCTGCCGCTGATCATCAACACGTATGGGACGTACGAGCGGATGTGTTTGGCGCTGGGGGCGGAGTCGTTTGATGCCGTTGCAGCGCGGGTGAAGAACATCATCAAGCCGGAGATCCCGACGACGCTGCTGCAGAAGTTGCGGAAGCTGCCGGAGCTGGCGCAGCTGGGGAGCTTGCCGCCGCGGATCGTGCGGCGGGGGATTTGCCAGGAGGTGGTGCGGACGGACGACGCGAACCTGTTCGACCTGCCGGTGATCCAGTGCTGGCCGGAGGATGGCGGGCGGTACATCACGCTGGGGGCGGTGTTCACGAAGAACCCGGAGACGGGGGACCGGAACATCGGGATGTACCGGGTGCAGTTGTTTGAGCCCCGGCTGGCGGCGATGCACTGGCACATGCATCACGACGGGGCGCGGCATTTTCGGCTGTATCGGCAGCGGGGCGAGAAGATGCCGGTGGCGATCGCGCTGGGCGGGCCGGCGATCATGCCGTACGCGGCGACGTGTCCGCTGCCGCCGGGGATCGAGGAGACGCTGTTCGCGGGGTTTCTGACGGGGCGGTCGATCGAGCTGGTGGCGTGCGTGTCACAGTCGGGGCTGGAGGTGCCAGCGTCGGCGGAGATCGTGATCGAGGGGTACATCGATCCGGCGGAGGAGCTGATCTGGGAGGGGCCGTTCGGGGACCATACGGGGTTCTACTCGCTGGCGGACTGGTTTCCGCGGTTTCACGTGACGGCGATCACGCATCGGCGGCAGCCGCTTTACCCGACGACGATCGTGGGCAAGCCGCCGCAGGAGGATTACTGGCTGGGGAAGGCGACGGAGCGGGTGTTCTTGCCGCTGCTGCAGATGCTGGTGCCGGACATCATTGACTATGACCTGCCGATGTTCGGGTGCTTTCACAACTGCGCGTTCGTGAAGATCCGCAAGGAGTACCCGATGCAGGCGCGGCGGGTAATGAGCGCGATCTGGGGGGCGGGGCAGATGGCGTTCACGAAGTTGATCGTGGTGGTGGACGAGCACGTGGACGTGCACAACCAGGACGAGGTGTTGTTCCAGCTGTGCGCGAATGTGGACCCGCGGCGGGACGTGGTGGTGGTGGACGGGCCGCTGGACATTTTGGATCACGCGAGCCCGGTCTGCGGGGTCGGGTCGAAGATGGGGATCGACGCGACAAAGAAGATCGCCGGCGAGGGGGAGATTCGGGAGTGGCCGAAAGAGCTCGAGATGTCGGCGGAGGTGCGGGCGAAGGTGGACGCGCGGTTGGTGGAGTATGGGCTGGAAGGCGTGCTGAAGCGGTAGCGGCGGCGCGCACGGGTGCTTTAATCGAAGCGCGTGTCAGATCCTGATCGCCGGCGGCTCAGCGGCGGCTGGCGATGGCTTCGGCGAGGGGGCGGACGATGTGGGGGACGA
>CAZCKC010000244.1:0-3473 GCA_964499235.1 uncultured Planctomycetales bacterium
TGAGAACGGATTTGGTCAGAACGCCGCCTTTCGCGCTTCCGGGCTCCAGACCGAAGGTGCGGCCGCCCTGCAGGTGTTCTTCGACTGGGCCGACCCCGCGGCCGCGGACCCTGACGCCTGGTTGCGGCTGACGACCTTCGGGGGCAACGACTTTCCGAATCCCGCGCTGCACCTCGAAGGCAAGGTGCGGTTCAACCTGAACAACCTGGGCGATTTCTTCGACGGCGAGATCGGGCTGGTGCTCGGTGTTCGCGAGACGGGCAACGAGGTCGCCCAGCTTGGTGACGGCGGCACCAGCGGCCCGATCGAATGGGTTGGCGTTGACCCGACGCCCAACGGGATTATTGCCGGTCTGGACGGCATCGTGGACACGGCCGCTGCCGGCGACGACGTCCAGGTGTACAACGTGGGGACGAACCTCGCGGATCTCGACCTGCCGCCGGGGACGGCCGTGATCGCGGTGGGCGCCAACGGCGTGCTGGATACCGTTGCGACGAACGATGACGAGGTGCGCAGCGGCTACTTCATCGCGGCCAACGGCACCCGGACGCCGATCGCGGCGGTGACGCTGCCTCCATCCGCGTTTGCCTACGCGATCGAGTTCGACCTCGCCACCGGCGACGTCACGGTTGACGGCTCGACGGTCGATGGCGGCATTGCGGGCTTCACCGGCGACGGCACCCTGGGCGCCACGCCGGCAAACCGCGGCACGCTCGAGCACCTTGCGATCATCAACGTGGGCGACGATCCGGCCACCTTCATCAACTTCGCGATCGACGAGCTGCAGTTCGAGGCCCCGGTCCCCGACCCGGTCAGCCCGCCGCGCGTGCTCGGCCCGGTCTTCGCGACCGACACGGCCGTCGACATCGAGACCCTCGTCGACGCTTCCGGCGCCAGCCTCTACCTTAACGACGTGCTGATCGGCAGCGCGGCCCCGGACGAAGGCGTCGCCACCGTCGGCGGTCTCTCGCTCGCGATCGGCGACGTGCTCACGGCGACGCAGACCGCCAACGGCATCACCAGCGACTTCTCGCCGCCGGTGACAGTGTTTGCGGCCGGCACGGCGCTGGCGGACGACTTCGACTCCTACCTGAACCAGGATCAGCTCGAGGCGGTCTGGACGCAGACGGATCCCAACAGCACGCGACGCGTCGAGCTGGCGTCCGGCAGTGCCGCCAGTTGCCCGAACTACCTGATCGAGGGGGTGCCGGCGGGCGCGGCCGCGTCGCAGCTGTACTTCGACCTCGGGTCCGTGAACGGCACCGATGCGGAGCCGCTGGTCCTGACGTACCGCTTCCGGCACGACAACGATAGCGGCAACGCCCGTGGGCGGCTGGTGCTGTCGCCGGCCTTGGGCAATGCCGCGATCGGCGCGGTCGGCTTTGCGTTCAGCAACGACGCCAGCTACCCGGCGGCCTTGCGGGAGCAGTACACGTCGTTCCTGAACTCCCCGTCGGACGCGGTACCGGCCGGCTACTTCACCAATTACTTCGGCAACGACCTGGCCGCGACCGGCATCGCGCGCGAAGCGGGTGTCTGGCAGGAGATGCAGGTCGTAGTCACGACGGACGCGGTCAACTTTTTCATCAACGGTGAACTCGCGAACCCGGTCGATCCGGATACGCAGGCCGAGCTTTGGCCGTTGGGCGTGCCGCGCGGCAGCACGGACGATTTCCGCTTCCTGGTCGTCGGCGTCGGCTTCTCCAACAACGGGACCGAGTTCCTGTACGACAACCTCTCGGTCACGCTGGGTGACGCGCCGATCCCGTTCGGACCGCCGGTCGCCGTCGACTCACCCACCGTCGCCGGCGCCCCGATCTTGCCCGGCTCGACCGAAGTCAGCGTGACGGACATTGATCCGGCCGCGACCGAGGTCGCTGTCCTGGTCGACGGCCTCGAGGTCGCCGCGGTCGCGAACCCGGCGACCGATCCGGTTACGCTGACCGTGCCGATCCTGGGTGGCGCGCAGGCGATTACGGCCACGCAGACGGTCGGCGGTGTTGAGAGCTGCCCGTCGCGAGCGGTGCTCACCAGCGTGCCGGCACCGACGGTCGCGCCGCTGCTCGCGCCGGGCCAGTTGATCGTCGAGATCAACGACGTGCTGGCCGGCGAGGCCGAAGAGGTTACCGTCTACCGCGACCTCGGTGGCGGTGAGTTGGTCTTCCTCGGCAGCGTCGCCGACCCGACCGATCCGACGGTCGATGTCGCCGTCCCCGCGCTGGTCGATGACCAGCTGATCGTCGCGACCCAGACCGTGGCGGGCGTTGAGAGCCCGCCGTCGGCGCCGATTGAGGTCCGTGACCCCGGCATCATGGGGCCGTGGATCGAGACGTCGCCGCTGCCGATCGGCCTGACTGGCCACCGGGTGGTCTACGACAACGGCTTCGTTTACTCGATTGGTGGACGTTCGGACCAGGTCCAGACCGCGGTCGATCCGGTGTTCTTCGCGGCGGTCAATGAAGACGGTTCGCTCGGACCCTGGGTTGAGACGACTTCGCTGCCGCAGCCGCTGGCGTCGCACGGCGCAGCGGTCGTCGACGGCCGGATCTACGTCTGGGGCGGTTGGACCGAGGGCTTCCCGACGGTCAATACCTGCTACTACGCCGACCCCAACCCGGATGGCTCGATCGACGCGTGGACGCTGTCGCCGGTGACGATCCCGAGCGGCGAGGGTGGGACCCAGATGGACTCGTTCGGCAACGGCCTGCTGTCCTTCGAGGACCACCTTTACATCATCAACGGCGAGGCGAACAACGGTTTCCTCAATGACGACGTTTACGTGAGCACGCTGACGCCGGAAGGCGACTTCGGTCCCTGGGTCTCGACGACGCCGACGCCGCTCGCGCCCCCCAACTCGCGCGACAACGACGGCTCCTGGTTCCACGGCAGTGCCGTGGTTCGCGGAACGACCGAGAACTACCTCTACCGCGTGGCCGCTAACTTCGGCGGCACCTTCGAGGTCGACACCCTGAAGGCGACGATTAACCCCGACGGCACGGTCAACGAGTGGACCGAGGTCGACGCCGACCTGCCCGAAGGCCGCTACGAGTTCGCCAACACCGTCGTCGACAACAAGTGGCTGTTCGCGGTGACCGGCATTGCCGGGGCCACGCCGCGCGACACCACCTTCTACGCCGCGATCAACCCCGACGACGGCTCGATCAGCGAGTGGATCGAGGGCTTGCCCTACCCGCTCGCGCTCAGCCGCAACTCCGCCGTCAGCTACCGGGCCGGCGGCCGTTACTACATCGTCGTGGTCGGCGGCGGGCCGTTCTCCGGACCGGTGCGGAGCCAAACGGTGCACTATGCCCAGGTCGGCCGCTACTTTGACACGGCCAGCTTCGCCGAGTTCCAGCAGTGCTTCGCGCCGGGTGTTCAGCCCACGTCCGACTGCGAGCGGAACTCTGACCTCAACAATGACGGCGAGGTCGACTTCGACGACGTGCCGGAGCTCGAGGAGTACTGGATCGGCC